>JAIMAN010000120.1 GCA_023511915.1 Armatimonadota bacterium | reverse complement strand
GCGTCACTACCGACGCCAACCGCTACTTGCTTGGCTCTATCAGCACTTCACTGCCGACGCTCGACGGCTGCGGACAGTACCGCAAACTCGTCTGGTTCTACTACCGTGATGCAGCAGACGCTACGAACTACCGCATCCTCGCACGCGCCACCGACCATAACGGCGCGCCGCTCGGCACAGGCTGGCAAGAACTCGTATCAGCGACCACGCTGCCCGGCGGCGCGAACAGCTGGAACCGTATCGATATCCCCGCATCAGGCGACGGCTACTACGACCAGTACCGCATCGAAGTCCAACGCACCGCAGGCAGCAACTACAACTTGACCAGTAAAATCATCGGAGTGCGCTAATGAAAGTGTGCTTGGTACTGTTCGAGTTCAAAACATTCAACCGCGCGTGGACGCAAATCCTGCGCAATCTCGGTATCGATTACACGCTCTGCACGGCAACCAGCGCTGGCGCAAGCGCGAACATCCAGACGCCACAAGGCGTGTTCAGCGCGAGCAGCAGCGACCTGCGCAACTACTTCCGCCAGTTCGACGCCGTGATTCTGTGTGACAATCGCGCCGACCTCACAGTGAGCTCTTTGATTAACTACTCCGTATTCTGGCTGAGCTGGAACGCCCCTGAAGACCCGCCGTTTTTGTTCTTCAATCCGCACTTCAGCACAGCCATCACCGAAAGCGCGTACAACAGCAACTTCCCCAGCGACTTTCCGATTGTGCGCCCGAACCCAAGCGATATTGCGGGCACACTCTACGCCGCCGACGGCGGCAGCGCGACGGCGGGCAATCCGTTGGGGCAATTCGACCGCCGCGCGCGCGGCGCATGCGTGCTGTTTGTCGCTGAGAACATCCGCGCCCATGTGCAAACCATCTGCAACACGCACACGAACTACATTCCGTACTACTGGCGGTTGGACACGACCAAGCACAGCACGCTCGCCAACACCAACTACACCCACCGCGCAGCGCGCAACGGACGCGCGGGCGAGATTCTCGCTGTGCCCGCGCCGCCCACAAGCAGCGAAGACGCCGAGACCTACCCCAACGATTGCGTCGTTGCCTACCGCTATCGCAACATTTTCTGGCTACCCCACGCGATGGGGCGCTACCAACGCGCGGTAAACATCTGTGATATGTTGCCGCAGCCGTTTGTGTTCTGGCTCCTGTACGGCTTGCAGCTGGCGGGCGTGCGCCCGCGCTACAAGCTGCCCGTGCAAATCGAGACCGACCATCCGCTCGAAGCGCTGGACAGCAGCGCAAGCCCGCCCTACACACTCAAACAGCAATGCGACTTCTTACTCGCCAGCTGGGACTGGATGCGCGATTTTGCACGGCGCAAGAACACCGCGATTGTGAGCGGCGTGCGCGTCGGCGGGCGCGAGCGCAATGCAAGCGCGCGTCAGCACTGGGCAATCCTCTATAACACCGCTTATCCCGCTGAGGCGCGCGACGCGGCGATGCAAGTGCATCAGATTCTCCTCGCGGGACATCGCGAAGGCGCAACGCCATGCGGCCCGCACGACCACACGATTGGCAACGGCGACGGCTTGTGGGGCAGCGCAACGACCACACGCTTCGTGCGCCACAGCGGAACGCGCTACGGCGCGCCCAACAATGTGCCGATTACACGCGGGCGCTGCTGCGTTGCGCCCCATGTGTTGCCCAGCGGCGTCGCGCCATCCACTGCGCTTACTGTAGAGATTGGCGATACCCAGATAGTGGAGTGGGATCACACCACAAGCGGTACGGGCAATACGTTCGATCTGCCGATGGACAACATCCACGCGGCGCGCATGATCGTGGAAGGGCACATCGACGAGATGCTCGCGCTCGGCTTTCCTGACGGCTACTGCGGCGGGCATAAATACACCAACACAGCGGGCAACAACTCTGGCGGTGAGTGCTACTGGCAAGCGCTCAAGGAGTTCGGCTTTCGCGGGGTACGCTCGTCCGATAGCTGCACAGGCATCAATATCAAGCGCGTCGCGCCTAATCGCCTCTGGCACGGGTTTCATCTCGTCGGGCGGCGGCCGATGGACAACTGCAGTTCGGGCGCGCTGTTCTCGCGCGGGCTGTACCTGCCCAGTGCGCCCAGCGGCGGCGACGCTGTAGGAACCTATCTGCTGGATCACGGCAGCGACATCAGCACGAACTGGACGACGCAGCAAGCGGCGGCGTGGCGTGCGTATCGGAGGCTGCTATGCCAAGTGACGGGCATCTGGCTGCACGCGACGGCGGTGGAACTCAGCGGGGCGTACTGGCATCCGAACCAGTCGCTGATGTGCGTTTCGCTAACGGATGTGGTTGCGCCGTTTGACGGCTGGTCGCGGCTGGGGACGTACAACAC
>JAIMAN010000057.1 GCA_023511915.1 Armatimonadota bacterium | reverse complement strand
AGGAGATTGATTTGCAGTCGGTGGTAGTGGTTTTCCAAGGGGACTTCATCCTCCTCTGGCAGTTCGTGGAGTTGGTACTTGTGGAGCAGGGCGCGTTCGGCTTCCAGCAGGTCGGTGGGTGGGGCGACCTGCTCCTGCTCGGACACGACAGGCGTTGCGGTTTTGGGCATGCAGGAATTATACCCGACTCAGCGAAACCACGCCTGTAGCAGCAGGAGACCTGCCCTGCGCGGCGTATCCCTATAGTAGCGCAAGCAAGGAGGTGACGATGCGACGCAGGAGGCTTTTAGGACTTTTCGGCGGATTATGCGTGCTGGTGAGCCTTGCCTATTCAGGCGAGGCGCTTGACGAGCGGGTGCAGATGACAGGCGTGCTGCGCGTGCAGTGGAGCGACGCGCAGGGCGCGCAGGGCAGCGACGGCTTCAGTCTGGGACTGGCGCGTATCGGCGCGCGTTTTCGCGCGGACGAGCAGACCACTGGGCTGATTGTCGTGGAGTTCGCCTCTGGCGAGGGCGGGCGTGCTGCCGAACTTGTGGACGCTTCCCTGACTTGGCAGCCCAACGCAAGAACAACGGTCGTCGCAGGGCAGATCTTGGCGCCCCTCTTTTACGATGTGCGCGAGCGGATTTTCCTGCTGGAGACGCTGGAGCGGGGCAACACGACGCGGGTTTTTTTCGGCGGGGCGTACATGCGCGGCGGCTATGTCGCCTACCGCGTGAACGCGCAGAACACGCTGGAGGCGGGCGTCTGGAACAGCCTTGCCTATCGCGACCCGCAACTGGACGCGCGCGGCGGTCAAGCGGCGGTCGCGGGCACGCTCACCTGGCGCTACACCCGCGGCGACACGCAACTGAGGCTGGGCGCACTGGTCGGCAGACGCCCTCGCCTGCAGGCGCGCGACGCGAACAACAACCCCATCGAAGTGCCCGACATCGACCGCCGTATCTTCTACGCCGAACTGGAGCAGCGCATCCCGAACATACCCTTGCGGATTCGCGCCGACTACATTTGGGGACGCGACCGCAACCCCGCAGGCGGAACCGTGCCGCGCTTTCTGACCCCCAGCGACCTGCAGACGGTGTTCCTGTACGCCCTCTACGAGCCGAACCCCCGCAACCAGATTGTGCTGGCGTGGGAGGACTTCGACCCCGATACCCAGCGCGGCGGCGACCGAATCCAGACCCTCTCGCTGACCTATCACTACTTCGTGCAGGAGCGGATACGACTCAGCGTGCGCTACGAATCCAACACCGAAGAGCGTGGCAACCGCGTCGCCAACGACCGCGCAATTCTGGCGGCGCAGTATCGGTTCTGACGCCAGAGACGCCCCCGCTGGGGTATACTTCCCGCCGTTAGGGAGGCGTCTATGGCAACTTACGAAGCGGATGTGGTGGTGCTGGGCGCGGGACCGGGCGGCTATGTGGCTGCCATCCGCGCGGGGCAACTCGCCAAAGAACACGGCGGCGGCAGTGTGATTTGTATCGAGCGCGAATATTTAGGCGGAACCTGCCTCAACTGGGGCTGTATCCCCAGCAAAGCGATGATTGCCCACGCCGAACGCTATCAGCATGTGCTGCACGCGAAGGAGATGGGCATCCTCATCAACGGCACGGTGGACTACGACTTCGAGCAGATGCAGGCGCGCAAAAACAAAATCGTGCAGACCCTGCGCGGCGGCATCGGCATGCTGTTCAAGAAGAACGGCGTCCAGAGCATCGAGGGCATCGGCAAACTGATAGATCCGCACATCATCGAGGTCACGCGCCCCGACGGAAGCAAAGACCTCGTGCGCGGCAAGAACATTATCCTCGCGACGGGTTCCAGCGTGATGAAAATCAACATCCCCGGCCTGGAGGGCGAGAATGTATGGACGAGCGACGACGCCGTGAACGCGCCGTTCGTGCCCGACAGCATGCTGATTCTGGGCGCGGGCGCGGTCGGCGTGGAGTTCAGTTTCGTGTTCAACGCGCTGGGCAGCCATGTGACGGTCGTGGAGATGATGCCCCACATCCTGCCCACCTTCGACGAGGAGGTCGCTAAGGAAGCGGAGCGCGCCCTGTCGAAGCAGGGCATCCAGTTCCTCACGGGCAGCACGCTTAAGTCCGCCGAGCGCGTCGGCGATCGTTGGCGCTGCCATGTGGAGACGCCCAACGGCATGCAACAGTACGATGTGCAGGTGGTGCTAATCGGCGTCGGGCGCAAGCCGAATGTGGACGGCATCGGGCTGGAGACGGTCGGCATCCAGATGAACAAGCGCTATGTGGCGGTGGACGAGCAGATGCGCACGAATATCCCGCACATCTACGCGATTGGCGACATCACGGGGATTGCCCCGCTGGCGCATGTGGCGAGCGCGCAGGGGATTGTCGCCGCCGAGAACTGCTTCGGCGCGGGACGCACGATGGACTACCGCGCCGTGCCGAATGTGGTCTACACCGTGCCCGAAGTGGCGGGCGTTGGGCTGACGGAGAAGCAGGCGCGCGAGCAGGGCTACGAAGTGCGCGTCGGCAAGTTCCAGCCGCGCATCTTGGGGCGCGCGATGGCGGTCGGCGAGCGCGACGGGCTGGTCAAGGTGGTCGCCGACGCCAAGTACGGGCAGATCCTCGGCGTCCACATCTGCTGCGGGCACGCCAGCGACCTGCTGCAAGAGGCGGTGCTTGCCATCAAACTGGAAGCGACGCTCGACGAGCTGGTGGACACCATCCACCCGCACCCGACGATGGTGGAGGCGCTGATGGAAGCGTTCCACGACGCGGCAGGGCACTGCATTCACAAGGCGTAGCCCACGCTTTGGGGTGCTGAAGCTGGCGCTTCAACACTTTACACAGAGGGAATAGTATGCTAACGATTCGTGGCGTTTACGACGGTAAGACCATCCGCCCTCTGCCTGGCGAGCCTTTGCCCGAAGTGGAGGTGCGTATCGTATTTTGCGAGCCTGTGCCCACGACAGACGCCTCGCCGATGGAGACGCTGTTCCGCATCCGCGACTCGCACCCGCCGCTGCCCCATCCCGTGCGCGACTTGATTGACTATGAACGCATCGGCTTATGGAGGCACGCATGAGCAACGAAGCCGTGATTGTGGCAGCGGTGCGCACACCCATCGGCAAAGCGCCCCGCGGCAGCCTGCGCCATACCCGACCCGATGACCTTGCGGCGATGGCGATTCAAGCCGTCCTCGCCCGATGCCCTGCCGTAGACCCCAGTGAAATCGAAGATGTCATCTTCGGCTGCGCGACGCCCGAAGGCGAATCGGGGATGAATGTCGCCCGTGTCGCCGCCCTGCGCGCCGGGCTGCCCCCAAGCACGCCTGGCGCGACGGTGAACCGCTTCTGCGCGTCGGGGCTGGAAGCCGTCTCCATCGCCGCCGAGCGCATCCGCGCAGGCGACGCGGAAGTCATCCTCGCAGGGGGCGTGGAGAGCATGAGCCGTGTGCCGTTTCTGGACATCCGCACGCACCCGAACCCGACGCTGTTTAGCGACGCGCCCAACACCTACCTGAGCATGGGGCTGTCGGTGGAGCAACTCGCCCGCAAGTACGGTATCACGCGCGAGCAGGCGGACTCCTTCGCGCTGCAGAGCCACCAGAAAGCCGTCCGCGCCCAAGACGAGGGGCTGTTCGACGCCGAAATCGCCCCCGTGCAGACCGAAGTGCAGACGGTGGACGCCTGCGGACGCCCGCAACGCGAGGCAATTACCCTCACCCGCGACGAGGGACCCCGCCGCGACACGAGCATGGAGTCGCTGGCGAAACTCAAGCCTGCGTTCCGCGCCGACGGTATCATCACGGCGGGCAACGCCTCGCAGCGCAGCGACGGCGCGGCTGCCGTGCTGGTGATGAGCGCACGCAAGGCGGACGCGCTGGGCGTCAAGCCCCTGCTGCGCTTCGTGGGCTACACGACCGCCGCGCTGACCCCCGAAGACTTCGGCGTCGCACCTGCCTACGCCATCCCGAAACTGCTTCGGCGCACAGGCGTCGGCATCGACGCGATCGACCACATCGAGTTCAACGAGGCGTTCGCGGCGCAGGTGCTGGCGTCGAACTGCATCTTCGAGATGCCGATGGCGCGGGTGAACCCGCTGGGCGGCGCGATTGCGCTGGGGCATCCACTGGGCTGCACGGGCGCGCGGCAGGTCGTCACGCTGGCGTATGCGCTGCAACGCACGGGCGAACGCTACGGTCTCGTTACGATGTGCGCCGCGCTGGGCATGGGCGCGGCAGGGCTTTTTGAGCGCGTATGAGTACGATGCGGGCGATGGTGCTGGAGGCGGTCGGGCAGCCGCTGGTGTTGCGCGAGGCGCCCATTCCGCAGCCCGAGGCGCACCAAGTGCTGATTCGCGTGCAGGCGTGCGCCGTGTGCCGCACCGACCTGCATATTGTGGACGGCGAGTTGCCGAACCCGAAGTTGCCGCTGATTCTGGGGCACGAGATTGTCGGCGAGGTGGTGCAACTCGGCGCGGAGGTCAACACGCTGCAGGTGGGTCAGCGCGTGGGCGTGCCGTGGCTGGGCTGGACTTGCGGCGCGTGTCGGTACTGCGAGGCGGGGCGCGAGAACCTGTGCCCCTTCGCGAAGTTCACGGGCTACACACTGGACGGCGGTTATGCCGAGTATGCCGTCGCCGACGCCCGCTATGTGTTCCCTATCCCCGACGGCTACGACGCAGTGGGCGCAGCGCCGTTGCTGTGCGCGGGGCTAATCGGCTACCGTTCGTATCGGATGGCGCGGCGCGAGATGGTGGGTAATCGGCTGGGGCTGTACGGCTTCGGCGCAGCGGCGCACATCCTGATCCAGATTGCCATCCGCGACGGGATGCGCGTGTTCGCCTTCACACGCCCCGGCGACCACGAGACTCAGGACTACGCGCGGGGGCTGGGCGCGTGGTGGGCGGGCGGTTCCGACCAAATCCCCCCAGAGCCGCTGGACGGGGCGATACTGTTCGCGCCTGCGGGCGAGTTAGTGCCTGCCGCGCTGCGGGCAGTGGACAAGGGCGGTGTGGTCGTGTGCGGCGGCATCCACATGAGCGACATCCCGTCGTTCCCGTATGCGATTTTGTGGGGCGAGCGGGTCGTGCGTTCGGTGGCGAACCTGACGCGCGAGGACGGCACGGCGTTTTTCGAGCGCATTCGCCCCTTCACCGTGCAGACGCACCCGACGCCGTTCCCGCTGGAGCAGGCGAGCGAAGCGTTGCAGGCGCTACGCGCGGGCACAATTCACGGCGCGGCGGTGTTGGTCTTATAGAGGGAGTAATGCAGTACACCTACATAGGGCGAGTGCGCGGCAGGAATGTGTTGCAGGCTTGGCTAAAGAAGCATGCCAATGTCCCGAAAGGTGTCTTTTGAGCGTTGTTAATTCACGGAGGCGCCACGATGATAGCGATGAAGCTTGTCTATCCTCAGACCCCTGCTCATGCGCCGAGGTGGTTGAACCTGTGCGCGCCCCTGCTTGGCTTCCCCGCAGGGTGCGGAAACCCTCTTCGCAACAGAGCAAGATACTTGTTTTTGATAGCGGTATGGTCAGCGTGGACAGCGCTGGGCTTTGCTCAAGCGGGAGAGCCGAAAGTTGGGTTTGAGCCCGGCTTATACTCGTTTGAGCAGATTGCTCTGCGCCTGTCCACAGAGACACGCGAAGTGCGTTGCGAGCCTTCGTTGCGACAGAGAGTCGCTTTTCTTTCGTTGAGACCCCGCACTTGGGAGGAGACAAGATACCTATTAGAGTATGGTTTAGACCTTCGTATCCGTCCCGCCGTCGACACGAATGCGTCTAGAGCAGTATGGATTTTGGAGCGCGACAGGAAGGTTCTCTCGCAGGAGCAATTCATGCGAAAGCAACTCGCAGATTGGCTTGCCAGATACTTCGCAGGCAAAACTGCCTCTCCACCGCGCCAGTTGAATATGTTCGAGATTTTCAGAAGTCTGCCTCATACCATAACCGACACAGATCTACGCGACCTGTACCTTCAAGCAAGGGCACAAGTCGGAGCAGTCTCTCAGGAACGGGAGCATGGAGACTTGGAAGAGGCTTCTGGCACTCTGGTTGAGCTTCTGGCAAAGCAGATTCGGAATGCAGCTGAACTGGAGGTTTCACCCGAGCTTCGGCAATGGGCGCAGCAGCAAGCGAGCTTAGACCAGCATGTTTTCATTCGGACATATGGGAGCTATTTCGGTAGATACTTCTACGGAGAGGAAGAAGCAGTAAGGGCAAAGTTCGCTCTGTTCGCCCTCGCTGAGATTGGACGCTACAGAGGCCGCTACATGCTGCTTGAGCGTCTCATCGCAAACTTTCCTGCTAGCCTGATAGAAGAGTCGCTTCAAAACGGTTATGCGTTCAAGGTGTTTCACCTGTCATCTAACGATGAGCACTTGCGAATGCTTTTGCAGGAGGAGTGGGAGAGTATACAAAGCGAGTATGATCGAGCCGCTATCAAACCCGATAGTCCCCCGATAGCTGTTCTCAGCTGTGAATTCGCTCCATCCGAAGTAGCATTCAAAGTCTCACTGGATCTTTTGGTGGGGAGCGAGAAAATACCTGTAGATTTACCGCATTGTGAGTATACACTTGAACATGGTATAAACACCGAGGCGCTAATTGCGGTTTTCAAGGAAATGGACGAATCGATTGTAGACAAGTACAAGGTTGCCACCGAGATTCATCGGGATTGGCTGAAGCAAGCAATACTAAAATGGCAACAAGATATGCATTTCGCAATCAAGTTGCCATCGTATCCGTCAATTTACAGCTGGATTGCAGCGTTGGCAACAGAGAAACAACAGGAGGTGATCGTTGAGGTCTACCCAGCGCGGGCGTTGCTAGAGACCGAGGGAAGTCCTCACCAGCAGGTGGGACTGATGGACATAGCTCACAGACTGAGTACGAACGGGATATGGCGTGCAGAATCGAAGGAAGGGGTTTTAATCTTTCGGAATTGGCTTAGTTTTATAGACCGTGCGATCGATTTGCCCTTAGCCTCGATTCTTAGCTGGGTGGAGGGTGGTCAGAAGCCCCCCTCGGACTTTCAGCGGTTGCGACGCCTTATCTCGGCATCACAAGCTGATTGCTTAGCGAAGCTGGATCCCTTGATTGCCCTACAACACTTAGCTCTACCTTTCAAAGACGAACATCTTGGTCAACTGAATTTAGCGACTTTAGGTCAGCAGTGGTTTGCCTGGTACTGGGTAGAAACGCTGTTTGGCATGACACGGAAGCTGAGCGAGCAAACAACATCCCTGAGGAAAGTTCCCTTTGGGCGGCTCAGGCGCTGTGTAGAAGTGTGCTTGCGCTATACCACAAACAGTGAGCTGGAAGAATGGCTTTGGCTAAATGCGTCGCGTGATTTTGCAATCTTGTTGCATCAGCGAGGTGAGGCTCGCGTGAGCAAAAACCGTTATAGGGGATTTATCTTGGAATTAAGCTTGGATGGTCGGACAGTTCTGTCTATCCCAGTGCAGCAGTTTGATTACCTCCAGCGCGAGTGAATTGAGAGAGCAGTGTAGGCGCGTCTCCTGCGTGCTAAAACAGCGCGCCTTGTTGGGGTGCTGGCGTCGGCTCGCCCCAGCGATGCGCGATGCCCTGCGCCAGCAGTTGCTGGTTGCCCGCGGCGGGCAAGTCGAGCGCGTAGACGGGGCGTCCCGCTTTGTGGGCGATTTTGGCGCACTCGAAAGTGCCGCTGCGCACCGTTTTGCCGTTGCGCTGGCTCAGTTCCGCGCCCGCCTCGACGATAATCAGGAAGTCCGCCAGCCCCGCCACGATGCGGTTGCGCATCATCGCGAACTTGCCCGCCCATGGGGTGTTGGGGTGCAACTCGCTGAGCAGCAGCAGTCTGTCGTCATTGAGCGCGTGCATATAGGCGCGGGCGGCTTGCTGCGTGAGGCGGTGCAGCAGCCCATGCGCCAGCACGCCGACCGTTTTGCCCCCATAGTGCAGGGTGGTCTGCGCGACGGTCTCATCGACCCCGCGTGCCAAGCCCGTGACGGTGTGATAGCCCTCCTGCACGAGTTCGGCGGTGAGGCGTTGCGCCTCCTGCAGGGCATACTCGGAGGCGTGGCGCGAGCCTGCCAGCGCGACCAGCGGCGGCTCGTGTAGGATGCCCACATCGCCCAGCGCGTACAGCACGAGCGGCGGGTTCAGCCCCTGCGCCTGACGCAGCGCGTCGGGATAGGCGTCGTCGGCAATCGTGAGTAGGCAGCCGCCCTGCTCACACAGCAGGTTCAGCGTCATTGCCTCCTGCACCAGATGCGCCTGTAGCGCGTCCCAGTCGGGCAGCGTGCGCAGGAACTGTCCCACATCGTCAGGACGCTCCCGCCAAAACCGCTTGCGCGTCTCCGTGGAGGCGTAGTGCGCCAGCAGCATCCAGTAGACCCAGTCGTCGCGTGGCTCCAGTCTCATAGGTCGCCTCGGTGGCGCGTGCGGGCGATGCAGAACGCATAGAGTCGCCCCGCGCCCGCCTGCTTGAGGATTCTACCCGCTTCCTTGAGCGTCGCGCCCGAATCGTACACATCGTCGACGACCAGCAGCGTCTTGCCCTGCACAGGCGCGACGCACTCGAACGCGCCCTTGATGTTCTCCGCCTTCTGCACGGCGTTCGTGAAGTCCTTCTGAGGCTGCGTCGGGCGCACTTTGCGCAGGGCGGGCACGAGCGGTATGCCCAGCCGCGCCGCCAACCGACCCGCGAAGTCGTCTACCAGCGAGCCGCTGACTGTAGACGGGATGGGCACAATCCTTTCCAGCCCATCGCCTGCGAATCGCTGCTGGATCAGCGACACGCACTGCTCGACCAGCCAATCGGGGAACGGTTGCCGCGCTGCGCCATACTTGCAGGCGTGGATTGCCTCGCCGACGGGGGTGTTGCCGTAGAAACTCAGCGCGACGCCCGCCGCGTACACCAACTCCTTCTGGTGCTTGGTATCGAGGTTCAGCGGCGGATGGAACGCGAAAGTCTCGGCGGCGCGTTGGAGCGCAGGGGGCGGCGGCGCGAGCGTCTCGCCCGTGCAGGTGTCGCACTGCCCGCATGCCGTCGCCGCCTCGTCGCCCAAGAAACCGCACAGGTAGCGCATGCGGCAGTCAGGCGTCTCCCAGTAGTCGACGATTGCCTGCAGTTCGGCGAGTTTCGCCTGCAGCAGCGCGTCGTACTGCTCGAAACTCGGCGCGTGGCGGCTAACGGCGCGGTAGTAGCGTTGCGTGTCGCGCGTAATCAATCCCTGATCCTGCAGGTCATACAGGATGGCGCGGGTGGTGTGCTGGGGCAAGCCTGTCGCCAGCAGCAGGTCGCGCTCGCGCATCGGCTCCGTCTGCAGCAAAGTGTAGATGCGCAGGTACGCCTGTCGGTCGGGGCGACTGTTGCGAATCATCGAGCGTTGCGTGTCGATGGCGTCAGGGTCAGCGAGCAGGATGCAGTGCGATTCGACGCCGTCGCGTCCCGCGCGTCCGATTTCTTGGTAGTAGTGGATGGGCGAGGCGGGCGTCTCGTAGTGGACGACGAAGCGCAGGTCGGGCTTGTCCAGCCCCATGCCGAGCGCGTTGGTGCAGGCGAGCGCCTTGAGCGCGTTGCGCTGCAACTGCGCCTCCAACTCGACGCGCTCGTCGCTCAGTCCCGCGTGATAGTAGCGCACGGGGTAGCCCTGCGCTTGCAGGAAGGCGGCGACCAGTTCGCTGGAATGGCGTGTGGCGGTGTAAATCAGCCCGCTGCCAGGCAGGTGGTTCAGCAGATGCGCCAGCCATGCGAATTTCTCTGCTTCGCTTGCCGTGCGGATGACGCGCAGGCGCAGGTTGGGGCGCATCAGGTCGCCGCGTAGCACATGGAACGGCTCGCCGATTTGCTCGCGCACATCCTGCTCGACGCGGCGCGTTGCCGTCGCCGTGACCGCCACGACGGGCACTTCGCGCGGCAGCAGGCGCACGAGGTTCACGATGCGACGGTACTCTGGGCGGAAGTCGTGCCCCCAGATGGAGATGCAGTGCGCCTCGTCGATGACCACCGCGCGGATGGGCAGGCGCGTCTGGAACTCCTGCCACAGGGGGTTCTGCAGCCGTTCGGGCGCGATGTAAAGCAGGTCTAACTCTCCTTGCGCGGCGCGCTCCAGCACGGCGCGTTGCGATTCGTCGTCCATGTCGGAGTTGACGGTATCGGCGCGCAGGTTGAACCGCTCAGTCGCTTGGCGCACTTGGTCGCGCATCAGGGCGCGCAGGGGCGAGAAGACCAGCGTCAGCCCGCGCATGGCGGCAATCATCTGGTACACGAGGCTCTTGCCCCAGCCTGTGGGTTGAATCAGCAGCACGCGCTTGCCCTCCAGCGCGGCGCGAATCGCCTCCTCCTGCCCCTCGCGAAACGCAGAGAAGCCGAAGCGCGTTTGCAGAGTCGCTTTCAGATCCATAGCGCCCCCTTGACCGTCGGGCAACGGCGAGATGCTAAAGGGTTCACAGGCATTACTCCTCCAGTTTCCGCTTGAGTTCGTCCAGTTTCAGCAGGGCTTCGACGGGGCTAAGCGTTGTGATGTCCAACGCGCGGAGGGCTTCCAGCACGGGATGCGCTTCCGCTTCGAACAGCGTGAGTTGCAGTTTTTTGGTGCGGATGGTGGGCGCGTCGCTGGTGGGCGGCTGCACCGCGCCTTGCACGCCGCGCCGTTCGAACTCGCGCAGAATCTGCTCGGCGCGTTGCACCACTTCGGGGGGTACGCCCGCCATCCGCGCCACATGCACGCCATAACTGCGGTCGGTGCCCCCTGGAAGCACTTTGTGCAGCCACACGATGCGATCGCCCTGCTCCTTGACGGCGACGCGGTAGTTGGCGACGCCCTCCAAGCGGTTCGCCAACTCGTTCAGGTAGTGGTAGTGGGTCGCGAACAGCGTCTTGCAGCCAATCGCGTGCAGGTACTCGGCGACCGCCCACGCGATTGCCAGCCCGTCGTAGGTGCTGGTGCCGCGCCCGATTTCGTCCAGAATCACGAGGCTGCGCGGGGTGGCGTTGTTGAGGATGCTGGCGGTCTCGGTCATCTCCACCATGAAGGTGGACTGCCCCGTGGCGAGTTCGTCGCGGGCGCCGACGCGGGTGAAGATGCGGTCTACCAGACCGATTTCGGCGCGTTCAGCAGGCACGAAACTGCCGATGTGCGCCATTAGAACAATCAGCGCGTTTTGGCGAATGTAGGTGGAGTTATGGCTGATAAAGCCTTGCGCGATGTAGTTGTGGTCAGGCTCAATATTCAGGTCGTAGACGACAGCGCGACTGGGTTCAAGGCGAATGATGCGGTCGTAGAGATAGCCTTGAAGCACGAGTGCGTCAAGTTCGTGGCAATCAATTTGATTCTCATGGCAGTAGCGTATCAAGTGCCCAAGTGTTGCATAGCTCGGGTTCCTACCATTCGGGATGTAAGTGTAAAACAGCGACTCGACTGCCTTGCAAGACTTCAATGATTTGCGTTTAGTGGGCGAGGACACAATCCGCTGATGTATGACTTTCAGAAGCGGTGCAAGGTGCGGTATTCCCCCTTTATTAGGATGGCGTACCTCAGAGGCAAGTGAAGCGCGTTGTTGTTTTTGCGCAAGACGGAATCCCACGATCTGGTGAAACTTAATCGCATCTTCACCGTGAATAGCGAGATCATAATAGGAACTCTTCTGAAGAGTCTTTGTCCGCAACGACGCCACAATCCCCAAATTTAGCAGGAGCATCTGCGTCTCAAGGGCGAGTTGACGCGAGGCGGTGGTAAGGAACACATTCCCGTACTTGCGCGCTACATAGCCGTCGGTATCGAACAGCCCCTGCAGGTACGCCACGACGCACTCGCGCGGGGCGCAGAGAATGCACCGAGGCGTGCGCTTCGTTGCAGCAGTGGCGTAATCCAGCCCAATCTCATGCAACCATCGCCTCAAGTAGGTGCTGGAGATGGAGTAGTCTTTGCCGTTCGCCTTGCGGGTGGGCGCGTAGCCGAACAATCGCTCAGACAGTTCGCAGAACTGCTCTGCGAGGAACGGGTCTTTCGTGGAAAAGACGATAGCGTTGCGATAAGTAATCGTGCCGTCGCCGATGAGTAGCCCCAGCCAGTAGGCAAGATCAGGCGTGAGATGGGTGGGGGTACGGTAATATCGTGTGTTGCTATGCCAGTCGTTGGATGGTGCGGGCAGTTCCGTCTGGTTGCCCCAGCATTCGAATCCGCGCGCGAGGGCGACCCAATCGCCTGGTCGCAAATCGCCAAGGCGCGTCCAGCCCTCCGTACCATCTTCACGGCGCGTCCACACCTTGTGGTCAGGTGTGCCATCCAGCGTGAACCCCAGCCGTGTGGTCAGCCGAATCGTCGCTTGCTCCCCGCCAGAGTAGAACTGCGTCGCGCGCTGCAGACCCTCGCGCGTCTGCACGCGGACATCCACCGGCGCGAAGGCGTTCAGTGGCGCGTCGGGCGGCGCGAGGTCGCGCAATTGCCCGATGCCACGCTCCGTGAATACCAGCGTCTCGCCCGACAGGCACTTGCCACTCATATTCGGTCCCGTCAGGATAATCAGTCGCTGGGTGGGGTCTAAGCGGCAGTCGTTGGGCACAAATGGCTTCTCGCTAAAGCGCTCCACGACGGGGTGGCGTCCGCCGACGATGTGGATGCGGTCTTCCGTATCCACCACAGGGCGCACATAACGGTAGCGCACGGCGTTCTCGGCAAAGGCGCACAGCACATCCCACTCGGCAATCGCCTTCGCCAGCGACTGCAACTGCGGCGTGCAGCGGGCAACTTCGTTCCGCACGCGCGAAAACAGCTCAAACTCCAGCGCGTTGATGCGCTCCTCCGCGCCCAGCAGAATCGCCTCTTGCTCCTTGAGTTCGGGTGTGATGAAGCGTTCGGCGTTCGCCAGCGTCTGCTTACGGATGTAGTCGGCGGGCACTTTGTTCAGGTGCGGCTTGGAGACCTCCAAGTAGTAGCCGAAGACGGCGTTGTAGCCGACCTTGAGGCTGGAGATGCCCGTGCGCTGTCGCTCTTTGGCTTCCAGTTGGGCGATCCACTGTTTGCCGTCGGTGCGCACTTGGCGCAGGCGGTCTAATTCGGGGTCGTAGCCGTCGCGGATGACGCCGCCCGATTTGAGGTCGGCGGGCGGGTCGTCGACGAGGGCGCGTTCCAGCAGGGCGCAGAGGTCGCTTAGGGGCGCGAGGCGCGGCGCAAGCGTCGCCAGCAGCGTTGGGGGCTGAGGCAACTCGCGCAGCAGGACGTCCGCTTCAACATGCAGGGCGGGCAGGCGTTGCAGCGATTGGCGCAGCGCGACGAGATCGCGGGCGTTCGCCGTGCCCGTGCTGGCGCGTGCGGCGAGGCGTTCCAAGTCTGCCAGCGAGCGCAATATCTGGCGCAGCGCGTCGCGGCGGATGCTCTGCTGCGCCAGCGCGTCTACTGCGTCCAGCCGCGCGGCGATGGCGTCAGGCTCCAGCAGCGGCTCGTCGAGCCAGCGTTTCACCAGCCGCGCGCCCATCGGCGTGCAGGTGCTGTCGATGCTTGCCAGCAGCGTGTAGCGGCGCGTGCCGTCCATCAGGTTCTGCGTGAGTTCCAGATGCCGTCGCGCCGTTGCGTCAAGGTACATAAACCGCTCCACCGAGTAGGTCGCCAGCGTGCGGATATGTTCCAGTGCGGTCATCTGGTTCTGCTGCAGGTAGCGCAGGGCAAGCGCGGCGGCGTCCAGCCCGCGCGTGAACTCCTCGCAGCCGAACCCGCGCAGCGACTCCACCCCGAAATGGCGCAGCAGAATCTCGCGTCCCTCGCGCCCGACCCATTCCTGCAAGGGCGTGGGCGTGATGGTTGCGCTTAGCTGCTCGCGCAGGGTCTGTATCAGCTCCTCTTGGTCTTCGGGCACAAGCACTTCAGCAGGCTGCAGGCGGAACAGCTCGTCGAGCAGTTTCTGCTGGCGTCCCTCGCCCGCGATTTCGGTCGTCAAAAATTCGCCTGTGGAGACATCGACGATGCCCAGCCCGTGGATCGGGTCGCCCAGCACGGCGGCGACGAGGTAGTTGTTCGCCCGCGCGTCGAGCATCGAGTCTTCCAGCACGGCGCCAGGGGTGAGCACGCGCGTGACTCGGCGTTTGACGAGTCCTTTGGCAAGTTTCGGGTCTTCGATTTGGTCGCAGATGGCGACGCGGTAGCCTTTCTGGACGAGTTTGGCGAAGTAGCGTTCGTAGGCGTGGATGGGCACGCCCGCCATCGGGATGCGCCCGTTGCTGCCGTCCTCGCGCCCTGTCAGCACGATTTCCAGCTCGCGCGCGGCGATTTCGGCGTCGGGTCCGTAGAACTCGTAGAAGTCGCCGACCTGCATCGCCAGCAGCACATCAGGGTACTCTGCCTTCAGGCGAAAATACTGCTGCAGCATCGGCGTCTGGGGTCGGAACTGCCCTTGCATCGTGAGGGATTATACCCGTTAGGCGAGTGGGACGCCGTCGGCGTGCGCATGTGTCAGCAGGTATTCGCGCAGCGCGTCGCCCAGCGTCTCCAATTGTCCGGCATCGGCGTGTGCTCGCAGTTGGAAGGTGTAGCGCGCCGTCTCCAGCGTGAGGGGGCCGCGCACTTCGATGGGCGTCTGCAGCGCGGGGTGCGCGAACGCGGCGCAGGTACGGGTCAGCCACGCGCGGGCGTTTTCCAGTCCGTACTCGGCGGCGAGGCTCACCTCCAGGCTCAGCAGCGCGCGCCCGCGACTGTGGTTCGTCACGCGCGCGATGCTGCTGTTCGCCAGCGTAATCAGTCGCCCCTCCGAGTCGCGGATGCGCGTGATGCGCATGCCCATCGTCTCCACCACGCCGCGAACGCCGTCGATAGTCACCTCGTCGCCGACGGCGAACTGGTCTTCCACGAGGATGAAAAAGCCGTTCAGCACATCGCGCACGATTTGCTGTGCGCCCAAGCTGATTGCCAGTCCCGTGACGCCCGCCGTCGCCAGCACAGGCGCAAGGTTCACCCCCAGCGCGCCCAAGACGCTCAGCAGCCCCACAAACAGCAGCACATAGCCCAGCACGCTGTTGAGTAGCGCGCTCACCGTGCGAATCTGCGCTTGCCGTCGCTCAGAGGCTTCCACCTTGCGGGTGAGGGCGCGCGTGATGACGCCTATCACCCGCGCCCCCAGCCACCGCGCCACAAGCAGCAGCGCAACAATCAGCGCAATCTGCAGCGCGTTCAGGATAATCGCGTCGCCGCGCTGCGCCCAGAACCGTTGCAAACTTTCGCCCACAGCGCGGGGTTATACCCGATTAGTCCCACTTTTCCCACAGGTCGGGGCGCTGCGTGCGCGTGTATTCCACCGTCGAGCAGAAGGTGTTGTTGTTGCGCTCGCACTCCGTTTCGGGCAGCCCGTACAGCGCCTCGAACGGGGTCGCTTTCGTGTGCCCGTCGGCGAAGACCACATTCACCTGCTTCGCGTGGCGTCCGTGCGGGCGCTGGTGGAACGCGGGCGGGAAGCCTGGCACGGTACTGAAGCCGTAGTGTTGCCACTCGGTGCGCATAAACGGCGAGTGGACAACATTCATGTAGAAGCCGTTCGCTTCCCACAGCGGTCGGCTGGAGACGCCCGATGGCACCGCGTCCATCACCATTACATGGCTGGCAGGCGCGCTGAGTTGCGCCAGGCTCTTGCTGGGCGGGAACAGCTGCGGCGGGAAGGAGCACCCTGCCGAGAAGCCCATCGGCGAGGGATACGCTGCGCCGTAGCCAATCCGACCCTCGCACGACAGACGCCTGCCCGTCGCTGAGTCGGGGTTCGCAATCGGCTTCGCGCTTGGGCAACGCGAGTAGAGGTTATCCTTCGAGTAGGGCTGCAGCCAGTAGAGGTAGCCGATGGAGGTGCAACTCGTGTAGCCGCCGCCGCAGAAGCCCGGCGGAGGAATCAACTGGTTCTCGGCGAGCGGGTAAACCTCGTCGTAGTCCTGCACATACATCATCGCTGCCGTGCCAACCTGACGGAGGTTGCTGAGGCACATCGTCTGGCGCGCCTTCTCCCGCGCCTGCGCAAACACAGGGAACAAGATCGCCGCCAAGATGGCGATGATCGCAATCACCACCAGCAATTCGATGAGTGTGAACCCGTAATATCGCTTCGTCGCTTGCATATAGGTATTATACCTCAATGGAGTGGGGTTTATGGGGAGCATAAGAGAGTTGCCTCTTTCAGGCGTGTTTCGGGAGGTAAACTATAAGCGACAGAGCGTCCAGAAGCGATTCTGCTTGCCCGTTTGCAGAGACATTTGCCCGTCTCTTTGCGCGTAGGAGCCGAGAGGACTATGCGCCTTCTTCTCTACTCAAGCGTCTAACCCTACAGGAGGAACCGAGAATGCGCACAATTCTGATGCTGTGCGGTTTGGCGGCGGTGCTGAGCGGGTGTGGCGGCGACGCCAGCCAAAAACCGCCCCAGGAGGCAACACAACCCGTGCAAATCACCGACGAAGTCCGCGCGGCGAATGTGCAGTTCGCCCTGACGATGCTGCAGCAGCTGGACGATCCCAAAGCGGGCGAGAACCTGTGCTTTTCGCCCCTATCGCTTGCGCTCGCGCTGAGTATGACGCTGAACGGCGCAGAGGGCGAGACCTACGACGCCATCGCCAAGACGCTGGGCTACGCCGAGCAGAAACTGGACGCCGTCAACGCCCAGTCGCGCGCCCTTGCCCGCCTGCTGAACCCCGCCGACAAGAGCATCACCGTCCGCATGGCGAACGGGCTGTGGGTACAGCAGGGCTTCCCCCTGAAGCCCGACTTCCTGCGCACGCTGCTGAGCGACTACGAAACGCGCACGGAGACGGTGGACTTTGGGAACGCCGAGGCTGCCGCCGACGCCATCAACGCTTGGGTCAAAGAGCAGACGCAGGGACTCATCGAGAAACTGTTCCAAGCGAGCGACTTCGACGCGCAGACGCGCCTCGCGCTGGTGAACACGCTCTACTTCGAAGGCAAGTGGCAGTACCCGTTCCCGAAGGATGCCACTCAAGACGCGCCGTTTTATCTGGAGCGCGGCGAGACGCGGCAGGTTCCGATGATGCGCCTGTCGGAGCGGCTGCCCTACCTCAAGGGCGAGGGCTTCGAGGCGGTCGCGCTGCCGTATGGCGAGGGCGACTATCGTTTCTACCTGTTTCTACCCGACAAGGGTCGCACAGTCGCCGACCTGCGCCAGCAACTGACCCCCGAAACCTGGGGCAAGTGGCTTGGGGCGTTCCGCGTAGTGCAGGGCAGTCTGCAGATGCCGCGTTTTATGATCGAGGCGAAGTACGACCTGAAGCCCCCGCTAAGTGCGCTGGGGATGGGTGTCGCGTTTGATCCTGACCGCGCCGACTTCAGCCGCATCGCCGATGTCGCGCCTGAGCGGCTGTTCATCCAGAAGGCGATTCAGAAGGCGGTGGTGGAGGTGGACGAGGAGGGCACGAAAGCCGCCGCTGCGACGGGTGTCACGGTCGGCGTGACCTCTGTGCCCGTAGACCAGTTTAACATGGTGGTTGACCGCCCGTTCCTGTTTGCGATTGTGCACCAGCCGACGGGCGCCGTGCTGTTTTTGGGCGTTGTGCGGCAGCCCGGAGCGTAGGGGCGACGCCCTTTTTGAGCCGACGCCCCGCGAATCGGCAGAAATTCGGGGGAATTTGCCCCGAATCGGGCTTAAACCCTTGACAACGCTGTCGCGGGCATGGTATTATATAACCCGCCTCAGAGCAAGGGTCTTTGGGGCGGAAGTGATACCTTGAGATCCCAGAACCTGCGTGCGGAAGGGCGATGCCCTTGACAAACGCGCCTGGGATGTGGTATAATCCGACTCGCCGACAAAATGCCGTAAGGCGTGTTGGCGTGTGCGCTTGCTGCAAGGGTGGCAAGCGGTGATTGAACCTTGAAAACCGGGCAGGTAAGAACGCTTTGCGAGGCCAGTCACCTTGGAAAACGAGCCTGCATAAGCAGGGATCGCGTTTTCTGACGGAGAGTTTGATCCTGGCTCAGGGCGAACGCTGGCGGCGTGCCTTAGACATGCAAGTCGAGCGGTAGGCGTCCTTCGGGGCGCCGAGAGCGGCGAACGGCGGAGTAACACGTGGGTAACCTGCCCCGAAGACTGGGACAACCCGGGGAAACTCGGGCTAATACCGGATGTGGATGCGTGGGCTTCGGCTTGGGCATCTAAATGGGTTTCCGCTTCGGGATGGGCCCGCGGCCTATCAGGTTGTTGGTGAGGTAACGGCTCACCAAGCCGACGACGGGTAGCCGGTCTGAGAGGATGATCGGCCCG
>JAIMAN010000119.1 GCA_023511915.1 Armatimonadota bacterium | reverse complement strand
TCCATGCTACTATACACCGAAACGGTGCGAATGCGCGAAATTTGCGCAAAAATGCAACACCTGTGGCGTGTGGAAGCCCCGGTTCCGCACGCTATATCAGCAGGGGGTTAGCGGCTAAGAGGCGAGTGCTTTCGCGCGTGCCGATAGTGCGCTAAAAACTCCCGGAAGAGCGCCTCATACAAGCGGGCATCCTGAGGGATTGGCTTGAAAACTTCCTGACAAGGGATTTTTTCCGCAACGGTCTCCCAGCGGTTCCAGCCGAGCGCGACGCTGGCGAGCATCGCCACGCCCCGCACGGTTGCGAACTGCGGCTGCGCCATCTGCCATACCTCGCGGTTCAGCGCCGAAGCGATAATCTGGCACCAGAGCGCGGAGTGCGCCCCGCCGCCAATCAGGCGTATCGGCTCCAGCCGACGCCCCGCGAGGCGCTCCACATACCGCAGGAGCCACTTCGCGTTCAGCGCCACGCCCTCCAGCACCGCTCGCACGAAGTGCCCCCGATGATGCGCCAGCGACACCCCGTAAAAACCGCCCCGCACATGGGGGTTCTCCACTGGCGTGCGCTCGCCGAAGAGCCACGGCGCGAACATCAGTCCCTCGCTGCCAGGGGGTATCGCACTTGCCCATGAGTCCATCTGGCGATAGGCGTCGGGGGGCGCACCGTTGGAGAAAAGGAGCCTATCGCGCAGGAAGTCCAGACACGCGCCTGCGGTCTCCTGCTCATCGGCAATAAAGTAGCGTTCGGGGATGCCCGCGGGCAGGGTCGCAAGGTTGTGAAAGATGTCCGTGCGCTTGAAGGGCACATGGCAGCTGATCCATGCGGAGGTGCTGAGCGCCATATGCGCCTCAAAATCGCGCACGCCCCCAGAGCCAATCGCAGAAGCATGCAGATCGGGCGTGCCTGCCACCACAGGAACGCCCTCAGGCAACCCCCACTCCTGCGCGACGGCAGGCACAAGACCCCCCAGCACCGTCGTGCTGGGGACCAGCGGCGGCAACTTCTCGCGTGGGATTCCCGCCCAGCGGAGCAGGGTGGGGTGGTAGTCCACGCGCGCGAGATTGCGATTATCGGTAAGCCAGTGGAGCGTGATGGCTTCGTAAGTGCTGGCGAGGCGTCCCGTGAGGCGCAGGTTCAGGTAGTCCTTCGGCTCCAGAAAGCAGGCGGCGGCGCGGAAGGTTTCTGGCTCGGCGTGCTTGAGGTAAAGAATGTGCGCAATTGGGTCTTTGCCCGACTTGCCCGGCGCGCCGCCCGTGAGCCGCAGCCATGTCCACAACTTGCCGAGGTGATAGCCTTCAAAGCTGGGGAAGCCGCCAATCAGCTCGCGCACATAGGGCGCGCCGCGCGTGTCCAGCCAGATAATCGCCGGGCGCAAGGGATTGCCTGCTTCGTCTATCGCGACGGTTCCCGACCACTGGGCGGTGCAGGCAATCGCGCCGATCTGCTCGGGCGGGACGGGATGTTCCTGCCACAGCCGATGGATGGCGCGAGTGAGAGTCTCAAACCATGCGTGGGGGTCCTGCTCCGCGCCTTGCTCGCGGTCTCGCCCCTCCCGGCGCCTGCCGCGCACCCTCGCTTCCTCGCGTAGCTCGCCCTCAACGAGCACACTCTCTACCTCATCGATGATATCAGCCACCGCCGCGCGGAGTGTCCAGGTTCGTTCGTCCTCCGGCTCGCGGGCTAGATGGCGGCCCGGCATCCCGGGCACCATTAGTGTCCAGGATAGGGTGGCAGCGTGCTGGACGCGCACCGGTCTCATATATTCCCGATCACAGGGGCCAGCGCCTTGCCCGAACACCGGGCCGCCACAGGGGGGCGCCCGGGCCTTGCCGCGCCGGCAGTCCTCGACCACCAGCTGGCGCCCGCTCTCGGTCGCGACGCCTCGCCCGCCGGGGCTTTAGTGTCCAGGATGATGTACGGGAATCAGTGAAGATTTACACGCCGCAAGAACGCACGGGTCTCCGCGAACTGCTCGATGATCGGCTCGGTCACGCTGAGGATGTGATACGGGCTGAGGAATCTTCGCAAGCGTTCAATGTGCGCTTGAGGATTCGCTGAACGGAAGGCGCCTTCCAGGACTTCACCGACCGTCAGCACGCTAATGGCAACCTTGCGATTCGCGAGCTGGTCCAGTACTCTTCCGGCATCCGAGCGGCCGGCCAGTGCCTGAATAACCCAGTCGGCATCGAGGATGTAGCCCATCAGGGACGGTCAGTGGGCCGCGATCCCTCTTCGCGCCAGCGGTAGATATCGGCGATCATCGCATCCGTGTCGAGATCTGCCCAGCTCCCCACCGTTTCGCTGAGCGCCGCTCGTACAGCGTCAGGATCAGGCACGTACTCGTCCCATAGGTCGGACTCGCGCTCGATCGTGAGGCGATACAGCAC
>JAIMAN010000056.1 GCA_023511915.1 Armatimonadota bacterium | reverse complement strand
CTCTCGCCCGACGGCAAGTATTACCTGCTCAACGGCGAGAAGATGTGGACGACCAACGCGGGCTGGGCAGACCTGTTCATCGTGTTCGCCAAAATCGACGGCGAGAAGTTCACTGCGTTTATCGTGGAACGCACCTTCCCTGGCGTGTCGGTCGGGCGCGAGGAGCATAAACTGGGCATCAAAGGCTCCAGCACGCGCCGCGTGATTCTGGACAACGCTCAGGTTCCCGTCGAGAATGTGCTGCACGAGATTGGCAAGGGGCACCATGTGGCGTTCGGAGTGCTGAACATCGGGCGGTTCAAGTTGGCGGCTGCCGCGCTGGGCGGCGCGAAAGAGGCGCTCACCATCGCGACCCGCTACGCCAAAGACCGTCAGCAGTTCGGGCAGCCCATCGCCAACTTCGGCATGATCAAGCACAAACTCGCGGAGATGGCGATTCAGCTCTACGCGCTGGAAAGCACGGTCTACCGCACGGCGGGCATGCTGGAGGAGGTCACGCACGGGATTGACCCGCTCGCGCCCGACGCCAACGCGCAGTACCGCGAGGCGGACGAGGAGTACCCTGTAGAGTGCGCCATCCTGAAGGTGTTCGGCTCCGAAGTGCTGGACTATGTGGCGGACGAGACGATGCAGATTCACGGCGGCTTCGGCTACACTGAGGAGTTCCCCGCCGCGCAGATTTATCGCGACAGCCGCATCAACCGCATCTTCGAGGGCACGAACGAAATCAACCGCCTGCTGATGCTCGATCAGCTCATGCGCCGCGCGTTCAAGGGCAAGCTGCCTGGGCTGATGGAAGCCATCGGCGCGATTCGTGCGGAGCTGAACACGCCGCAGATGCCCACGCCCGACCCTGTAGACCCGCTGGACGCCATCGAGCGCTACATCGCCAACGCCAAAAAGGCGGTGCTGGCAGTCGCAGGCATGGCAGCCGAGCAGGTCGGCACGGAGCTGGAGGAGAAGCAGGAGATTGTCGGGCACTTGGCGGACTGCTTGATTCAGCTCTACGCAATGGAGAGCGCGTACCTGCGCACGCGTAAGTTGCAGCAACGCGGGTACGACATCACGCTGCCGTTGGCGATGACGCGCGTGTTCGCCTACGACGCGATGGACGCGATTGAAGCGCATGCCCGCCGCGCGATTCACAGCTTCGCCGAGGGCGACATGGCGCAGATTCTGCTCACCGCGCTCAAGCGCTACATGCGGCGCACGGCGGAGCCGAACACAATGGCGCTGCGCCGTCAGGTCGCCGACTATGTGCTGCAGCACGAGCGCACTTGGACAGCGACGGGCGCTGTGCGCGAGATGGTGGGCGTGTAGACGGGCAGACACTGTGAACCCCCTCCGTAAGGTTCCCCCTGCGCGCAGGGGGAACCGAACACGAGCGCGGTTCCCCTCGCGAAGCGGGGGTGAACCTCAAGGAGGCGGGCAGATGATTGCTCTGAACATGCTGGTGACTTTAGAGAAGCCTTATCCTGCGTTTGTGCCCAAGCGACGCTCGCCTAATACAGATAGCGATTTCGAGGCGGTTAAGCAGAAATACGATTATCGCTGCGCTACTTGCGGATCGAGGGAAGGTGAGATGAACCTGCGCTACAAAAATCAACGCACCCAGCTGCAACGCGGACACCGCAATCCAAAGCTCCCTTTAGAGGGCGACAATATCATTCCCCAGTGTCAGTTTTGCAATCGTGCCGACAGGAACTACTGGGTTTATGACGAACGGGGACGGGTGGTGGGCGTTGCAGCGGTGAAGCCGATTGCGCGCTCTATTGAGAAGGGCTATCTTAGCGAACAGGAGGTAGAATCCCTTCATAAGTACCTCAGCCGCCGCGTGCAGCGCAGGAGAAAACGCGATGGAGAGAAGCCCACTCGCTGAATGGCTTGACCAAATCGTCTGCGGGGACGCGCTGGAGCTCCTGCCGCGCTTGCCTGCTAATTCGGTAGACCTTGTGCTGACCGATCCGCCGTACTTCCTTGACAAGCTCGACAACGAGTGGACGCCCGAGCGCGCCGCGCGACGCTTCTACAAAAGCCAAGCAGTGTTCCACCTGCCGCCTGGCATGAAGTTCGACCCCAATCAGGGCAGGCGCATGTACGAGTGGTATCTGGAGGTCTCGCGCGAGTTGCTGCGCGTGCTGAAGCCTGGCGGGTTTTTCTTCTCCTTCTCCAGCCCGCGCCTATTCCATCGGATGGCGTGCGCCGTCGAAGATGCGGGTTTTCACATTCGCGATACCTTTTTGTGGCTCTACACCCAAAATCAGCCCAAAGCGATGGGCGTCGCCCACTTTATCGAACGGATGCCTCTCAGTGAGCACACCAAGCAATCGCTCAAAGAGCGGCTCAGCGGCTGGAAGACGCCCCAAGTCAAGTCGTGCTATGAGCCAATTGTTGTCGCGCAGAAACCTTACGAGGGCACTTTCCTCGAGAACATGCTCCAGTATGGCGTGGGGCTGTTCCATACGGAAGTACGGATTGGGCAGAATATGTTCCCTGCAAATGTGCTGCTGGTGGAAGGTGTTGAGGAGACGCTGGACAAGTATTTTCTGGTTCCCAAGCCGAGCGTTGAGGAGCGCGGTGCATTCAATCAACACCCAGCCGTCAAGCCGCTTGCGCTGTGCGAGTACCTGATTCAACTGGCTGCACCCGAAGGCGCCGTGGTGTTAGACCCTTTTCTCGGCAGCGGCACGACCGCGCTTGCAGCGCACAACCTGAAGCGACGCTACATCGGAATCGAGATTAACCCCGAATATGTCGCGATTGCGCGCCAACGGCTGCAGCACTTTACGCCGTCGCTGTTCGGGGAGTGCTGACGAAACCTCACCAGCACGATTTCAAGGCGTCTCGCGCAGGTCGTCCAGCGTCAGCACGCGAATCTCGGCGACGCGCTTGAGGCGGGCGTCGTTGGTCAGGAACGCCTCACAACGGCGTACCAGCGCAGTCGCGACTTGCAAGGCGTCGGGCGTGCGCAGGTTATACCGCGCCCGCAACTCTGCAGCAAGTTCGGCGGATTCTACTGTGATAGGCAGCATGCTGAAATGTTCACTATCAAGCAACAACTGACGATACCTGCTCACCAAATCGATACGGTTGAGCCGAATCGGTTGTACCAGCACCTCCAAGAGCGTGATGACAGATGTAAAGCCCTCCAGTTCGCCTTGCCGAATGCGCTCGAATATCGGCGTGATCTGCGCGTCATACTCTGGGTGGGCTTCCACGAAGTAGATCACAGGCGCGGTGTCAAAGCCCAGCCGACGCACCCCTCGCAAGGGTTCAGGCAACAGCGTCATGGACGGTCGTCCCACTCCGAGCGGAGCTGGTCGACATACTCCTGCGCGTCGATGCCCTGCCAGATTTCCGCGCCTAAGCCGTGTAATTCCATAATGCTTCGCTTGGGACGCTTGGGTAAGCCTTCTGCCAGTTCGCTGGCAATCAGTGCGATTAGGCGCAGCTTCTGCTCAGGAGTCAGGCTGCGAATCTGCTCCTCGTAGAGTTGCTCTATGCTCGGCGTCTCAGTGGTCGGCGTCTGCATCGGGTTCACCCCATATGCGAATTGTACCTCAACTTGTTCGCGCATGGCAGGATTCGCTTCCAAAAGCGTGTATCTATAATGCGGGTGAACCTATGTTCAAGGGTGTGCCGTTGACGCTGGGCGTCGAGGAGGAGTACCAGATTATCGACGCGGAGAGCCGCGCGCTCGATTCGTATGTGTCCAAAATCCTGCCTGATGGGCGGGTGCGCCTGCAAGACCAAGTCAAAGAGGAGTTTATGATGTCGCAGATTGAGGTGGGCAGTCAGGTCTGCGCGAACATCGACGAGGTGCGGGCGGAGCTGTGTCGGCTGCGCGGCGCACTGGTGGAGGTCGCCGAGTCGCAGGGCAAGCGCATCGTGGCGGCGGGCACGCACCCGTTCTCGCGCTGGATGGAGCAGACCATCACCCCGCGCCTGCGCTACAAGGCGCTCGAAGAGAATATGCAGGACATCGCCCGACGCCTGCTGATTTTCGGCATGCATGTGCATGTGGGCATTGGCGACTTGGAGCTGACGATTGACATCTTCAATCAGGCGCGCTACTTCCTGCCGCACCTGCTCGCGCTGAGCTGCAGTTCGCCCTTCTGGGACGGCAGGCGCACGGGGCTGATGTCTTACCGCAGCGTGGTGTTCGAGACCCTACCGCGCACGGGCATCCCCGACTCGTTCGAATCCTACGCCGACTACGACCGCTTTATGAGTACGCTGGAGCGCGTCGGGGTGATTGACGACCGCACGAAAGTGTGGTGGGATGTGCGCCCGCATCCGAAATATAAAACGCTGGAGTTTCGGGTGTGCGATGTCTGCACGCGCATCGAGGACGCCGTGTGCATCGCGGCGATTGTGCAGGCGCTGGCGGCGTTTCTGGTGGACTTGCGGCTGGGCAACCGCTCGTGGCGGATTTATCACCGCGACCTGATTCGCGAGAACAAGTGGCGCGCGGTACGGCACGGCGTGCGCGGCGAACTCATCGACTTCGGCGCGGGCAAAAGCGTGCCCTTCGACGAACTGGTGGAGGAGATGCTCGCGCTGCTGCGCCCCTACGCCGAACAGCTCGGCAGCTGGGAAGCGGTCAAACACGCCCGCAAAATCGTCAAGGAGGGCACAAGCGCGGATCACCAACTGCGCGTGTACGACGAATCGGGCGGCGACCTCAAAACTGTCGTGGATTGGCTCGCGGAGGCGACCAAGACGGGCGCGTGTTCTTAACCTATCCTTAACATTTCGGCGGGCATGCTTTAAACGCCATGAAACCCCGACTGGAATGGGTGATTGTCGCGTGCTTGGCAGTGTTGAGCCTTGCCGCGTGCGGAAAGCAGGATTCAGGCAGCGGCGCATCCGATAAGCAATCGTCGCTCTCAGGCACAATCCGAATCGACGGCTCCAGCACGGTGCTGCCTATCTCCGAGGCGGTCGCCGAAGAGTTCGCCAAGGCGCACCCAAATGTGCAGCCGACGGTGGGCAAGTCGGGCACGGGGGGCGGCTTCAAGAAGTTCGCCAACGGCGAGGTGGACATCATAGGCGCGTCCCGACCCATCCGCGAAGAGGAAGACGCGCTCTGCAAGCAAAACGGCATCGAATATATCGAGATTCCCGTCGCCTACGACGCGATGGCGGTCGTGGTGAACCCCGAAAACACATGGTGCGACTCGCTCACGGTCGCCGAGTTGAAGAAAATCTGGGAGCCCGCCGCGCAAGGCAAGATTATGAACTGGTCGCAGGTGCGCGCGGGCTTCCCCAACGAGCGGCTGGTGCTGTTCGGCGCGGGCACCGATTCGGGCACTTTCGATTACTTCACCGCCGCGATTGTGGGCAAGGAGAAAGCCAGCCGTGGCGACTACACGGGCAGCGAGGACGACGATATTCTGGTTCAGGGCGTTTCGCGCACGAAGGGCGCGCTCGGCTACTTCGGGCTGGCGTACTACGAGAACAACCAAGACAAGCTGAAGCTGGTCGCCATCGACAACGGCAACGGTCCCGTCAAACCCTCCCGCGAGACGGTGCTGGACGGCACTTACCAGCCGCTGGCGCGCCCGCTGTTTATCTATGTGAATGTCAAGGCGTTGGAGCGTCCCGAAGTCGCCGAGTTCGTGAAGTTCTATATCGAGAACGCGGGCAAACTCGCTGAAGAGGTGGGCTACATCGGCTTGCCCGACAATGTAATCGCGCTGGTCAAGGAGCGTCTGGAGCGGCGCATCACAGGTTCGGCGTTCGGCGCGCACGGCTCGCAGGTCGGCGTGAAACTGGAAGACCTCTACAAACTCGAGGAGGCGTCGGAGAAGAGTGCCCAATAACGCGCCTACGGAGGCAGGGGTGGCATACACACGGGCAGTCGTGCAAATCGGCGCGGACAGTCGGAACCGTCGGCGCGTGCGCGCGGAAGAGCGCATCGTGCGCGGGTTCCTTTTTGTGTGCGCGCTGCTGGGCGTGGTGACGACCTTCGCAATTGTGTTTATTCTGTTCACCGAGAGTCTGGGCTTTTTCGAGCATGTCTCGGTGTGGGAGTTCCTGACGGGCACAGTGTGGACGCCGACCTTCGCGAACAAGGCGTTCGGCGTGCTGCCGCTGGTGACGGGCACGCTGCTGACCTCGCTGATTGCGCTCGCGCTGGCGGGACCTGTGGGCTTGCTGACCGCTGTGTACCTCAGCGAGTACGCCTCGCCGCGCGTGCGCCGCGTTGTTAAGCCGATTCTGGAGGTGCTGGCGGGCATTCCGACCGTTGTGTACGGCTACTTCGCGCTCACCTTCCTGACCCCGCTGCTGCAACGGTTCATCCCCGCGCTGGAGGGGTTCAACGCGCTTTCAGCGGGGCTGGTGATGGGCATTATGATTCTGCCGACGATAGCCTCGCTGAGCGAGGACGCGCTGTACGCCGTGCCGAACAGCCTGCGCTATGCCTCGCTCGCGCTGGGCGCGACGCGCTTCCAGACGGTGTGGGGCGTGGTCGTGCCCGCGGCGATGTCGGGCGTGTCGGCGGCGTTCCTGCTGGGCGTCTCCCGCGCAGTCGGCGAGACGATGATTGTCGCCGTCGCTGCGGGGCAACAGCCCAACTTCACCTTCAACCCGCTGCGCGCTGTGGAGACGATGACCGCCTACATCGTGCGCATCACGATGGGCGACACGCCGCACGGCTCGGTGGAGTACCGCACGATTTTCGCCGTCGGGCTGCTGCTGTTTCTGATGACGCTCGCGCTGAACCTCGCCAGCGAGCTGGTTCGGCGACGGTACAAGGGGGCGCGCGTATGATTCAGGTCGCAAGCACTCCGCAGTGGCGCGCTCGTGAACGCCGACGCGAGCAACTGTTCCAACTTGTGGGCGCGCTGATTGTGCTGTTCGCGCTCACAACGCTCGCGGTGCTGCTGACCAAAATCCTGCTGGACGGCTTCGCGCGGCTGAACCCCGAATTTTTCAGCAGTTTCCCCTCGCGCCGCGCGGAGAACGCGGGGATTTTGCCCGCGCTGGTGGGCAGCGCGTACCTGCTGCTGCTCACAGCGGCGATTGCCATCCCGATTGGCGTCGGCGCAGCGGTTTACTTGGAGGAGTTCGCGCGGCGCAACTGGTTCACGCGCCTGATTGAGATCAACATCACCAACTTGGCGGGCGTGCCGTCGGTGATTTACGGGCTGTTGGGACTGCAGGTGTTCGTGCGCACGCTGATGATGGACAGGAGCCTTATCGCGGGCGCGTGTACGATGGCGCTGCTGGCGTTGCCTGTGATTATCACGGCGGCGCGTGAGGGGCTGCGCACCGTGCCCAAAAGCCTGCGCGACGGCTCGCTCGCGCTCGGCGCGACGCAGTGGCAGACCGTGCGCTACACCGTGCTGCCCGTCGCAATCCCGTCCATCCTCACGGGGGTCATTTTGTCGCTCTCGCGCGTGGTGGGCGAGACCGCGCCGCTGCTGGTGATTGGCGCAGTGGTGTTCATCAGCCGCCTGCCCGACAGCCCTGCCTCGCCGTTCACCGTGCTGCCCGTGCAAATCTACAACTGGACAACGCGCCCGCAGCACGCCTTCCAAGAGAACGCCGCCGCAGGCATCATCGTGCTGCTCGTGTTGCTGCTGACGATGAACGCCCTCGCTATCTACCTGCGCAACAGATACCAGAAGCGGCTGCCGATATAATTAGGGTATGCTCACGCAAGCCTGGCAAGAGACCCTACCGCGCGAGACGCTCAGTTTCGATGTGCTGCAGTTGCCGCGCCAGCCCGCACAGCTGCTGATCCTCGACGAGGTGCGCATCCAGTTCCGCAGATGGGAGGGTGGCGGATGGCGGACGCTGCGCACGGCAACGCACCTCATGCAGCGCGACCTGTACGCCCTGCATCCCGCGCACGAGGGCAAAACGCTGATTTACACCGACGGCGGCGGCTGGATTTACACCGATAAGGAAATTATCTCCGACGAACCGACCCGCACCGTGCCGATTGGACGCTTGGTCGATAAGGAAGGCGTCGCGCGCGCCGTCTGCTTCGACCACCACGAGCAAGCCCCGTACTACTATGTGCTGGAGAAGCCCCTGCTGAACGACCAGTTCTACCTCGCGCCAGAAGACCTGCTCAGCGACGAGATTCAAAGCCTCGTGATGCAGGTGCCGCGCTTGGCGCGTGCGTGGGGCGCGTTCTACTCCAGCGGCTATCGGTTCGTGGTGGTGTTGCGCCCGAAGGAGAAGTCGCCCGCGCAGATTTACGGCGTCGCGCAAGACCGCCTCGCGCGGCTGGAGATTCGTCAGGGGCGTCCCTACCCGCTGCAGCGTGTGAGCCTGCCCGAAGTGGGCGCGCTGCGCCGTGAGATGCCCCTGTGTGTGCGCTACGGCGACCCCAAAAACGAGAACGCCACACGCCTGCTGGTGATGCAAGCCACGCGCGAGAAGGTACTGCTGACGGCGTATGCGGTTGGGCATTAGTCGCGCACTGCCATCCCGCGCGCGGCGAGGTACTCCTTGAGCGCGCGGATGGTGTAAACGCCGTCGTGGACGATGGAGGCGACCAGCGCGGCGGCGGCATGCCCTTCCGTGAGAGCGTCGTAGAGGTGTTCAGGCGCGCCTGCACCCCCCGACGCAATCACAGGCACGGGCACGGCGTCCGCCACTTGGCGCGTGAGGGTCAGTTCGTAGCCGATTTGCGAGCCGTCGCGATCCATGCTGGTCAGCAGGATCTCGCCTGCGCCCAGCGCGACGACCTGCTGCGCCCACTGCACGGCGTTCAGCCCCGTTGGGGTGCGCCCGCCGTGCGTGTAGACCTCGTAGCACGCGCCGTTCCAGCGGGCGTCGATAGCGACTACGATGCACTGGCTGCCGAACTGCTCGGCGGCGGCGCGGATGAGTTCGGGCTGCTGCACCGCGACGGTGTTCAGGCTGACTTTGTCTGCGCCCGCGTGCAGGATGGCGCGGATGTCGTCCAGCGTGCGGATGCCCCCGCCGACGGTGAAGGGGATGAACACCTGCTCGGCGACGCGGGCGGCGAGTTCGAACACGGGCGCGCGTCGCTCGTGGCTGGCGGTGATGTCCAAAAACACCAACTCGTCCGCACCTTCGCGGTCGTACAGGCGCGCCAACTCTACGGGGTCGCCCGCGTCGCGCAAACCCACAAACTGCACGCCCTTGACCACCCGCCCGTTTTGGATGTCCAAGCAGGGGATAATGCGTCGCGTCTCGGCGGACATGTCTACGGCTCCTCGGACGGGCGTCGCCACTGGATGGCGATGATGGGCGTCTCTGTGGGGGTCGTGGGTTCGGATGGCTGGGCGCGTTCCGACTTGCCGCGTCGTCTTCCGCGCGGGCGACGACGGCTGCGTCGCGCGGGCTTCTCGGCGGATGTCGGCGATTCAGCGGTTGCCGTCGCGTCCGCGCCGATTGGCTCGAGCGCTGCGTCGGGTAGCAGGGCGTCGATTGCCTCCAGCGGCTCGAAGGGCGACTCGTCCAGTTGGATTGGCTCCAGCACAGGCTCTTCCCAGTCGGTCTCGGCTTCGGGCGCGGCAGGTTCGGCAGGCTCGGCGGTTTCGGGCGTCGGGGTCAGTTGGAAGTACGGCTCCAGCGCGACGGGTTCGCCGTTCAGCAGGCGCAGGAGTTGCTCGTGCGGAGCGGTCAGCAGCAGGCGGCTCTCGCCTTCCTGTAGGTACACGGCATGCTCCATCACGCTCTCGGCGACAATAGCGTTCTCAGTGGGGTCGTACACGCTCAGCGGCAGCGGGAACTGCAGCCGACGCATGCCACCCTTGCGGGCATGCACATGCACCCACGGGTAGCGCGCTTGCACGAGGTCGTTGGTGTCCAGCCAGATGTGCCCGCCTGCCCAGCGCACGAAGGCGCGGATGATTTCGGGCGTGAGGCGTCGCTCGCCCAGAAAGACCGCCTTCCAAGTGCGGTGGTCGCACACGGCAAGCGACGGCTGTCCCGTGTCGATGTATTCGCCGATGGCGTCGCACCCGTCGGTAATCGCGTAAAACGACGGCTCCCACGGTTCGGGCGCGCCGAGTTTGTCCACGCCGAGGAATCGGGCGAGTGGGTGCGCCTTGTTGACAATCTGCGTGCCCTGCAGGCTCGCCCACGGCTGACGGGCAATCGCGATGCCCAGCGTTTCGCGTGCGCTTGCCAGCGCGTCGCGATGCCCGTGGAACAGCGTGCTGGCGTAGACCCAAATCAGCACGCGCCCATCGCGTTGCAGGCGTTTGCGAATCGCCTCGTGCGCGGCGCGCGACATCCGCCAAGCGTTCAGGAACAGCACCACGCGGCTGGGTGGGAAGTCGCGGCGGGTGATGTCCTCCAGCAGGTAGAAGCCGACCGAGGCGCCGCTGCGCAGCGCCGCCTCGCGCGCCTGCACGACCATCTGCTCAATCAGGGGCGACCCCGTGCGCACATAGCGCGTGCTTTCGGGGTCAATCACGACGGCGACTTCGGGCGGGGTCTGCGGCGTGCGCGTGCGCAGGCTCCACAGCGTCTGTGCCTCGCGTGCGGCTGCCCAAGCGTCGGGGTGCGCCAGCCAGCCCTCGCCCCAAGTGTCCATCCACAGCTCGCCGTGCCCCAGCGTCAGCGACTGCGCCAGCGACCGCCGATGCGCCTGCTGCACCGCCTGCGCCGTGTGCAGCGGCGGGTTGTAATCCTCGTCGGGCGTCGCCTCCGCCTGCGCCGACCCCAAATGATGCCCCGTCGACGGGTCGGTCAGGCGCGACGCCCTGCCGAACGGCGTGCGATAGTCCTCTTCTGACAGAAACAGCTTCTCGTGCAGGTTCAGCGAATCGACAGGCACGGGCAGCGCGCCCAGCTCGCCTGGCAAGCGACTTGCATAGCTCAGCGGCGCGGAGAGAAAATCGATATGCTCTGAACGCAGCAGTTGATTCAGCGCGAAGTGCCCTGCGTGCGGGTGCTTCCACTCCAGCACATAGCCGTAGGGCGCGCCGACCAGCGCACGCCCTTGCGAGAACTCCTTGACTGCCCGCGCCAGCTCCAGAATGCGTCGCGCCGTGATGTCCGACAGGAATCGATGGTAGTCGATCCAGCGTCCCTCGCGGCGCGGGTGATAGAAATGCTTCACGCGCCCGTGCGGCAGGCTCGTCTGGAACGGGGGAATGGTTGCCGTGCTGAAGCTGACCTCGCCGTTGAACCAGCAGGCGCGCAGCACCACGCTGTCGCCCTTGTATTGGCGGCGTAGCCACTCGCGGAACGCCCCCAGCGCGGCTTCGCTGGTATCGTAGCCCGCCGATTCGGGCAGGAACCACTCGCCGTAGTCCAGATGGTAGCCCAGCGTCGCGCCGCCCTCGTCTTCCTGTTCCACCAGTTTCACCAGCGCGACGAGTTGCTCTTTGGCGAGTTGCCACCAGCGGTCGGCGCACACCGACGGACCGCCGACCGACTCGTCGGCGAATCGGATGACCGCTTCGGGGTACTCGGTTTGCCATTTGCCGACGGGCGCGAAGGCGATGCGCCACAGAAAGTGCGCGTCGGGGTCGGTCTCGCGCCCCAACGCCGTCCAGTAGCGGATTTGGTCGAACGCCTCAATCGCGCCCGTGTCGCGCACGGGCAGGGTGATCAGCAGCGAGTAGAGATGCACGCCCGCCTCGCTGGCGAGTTGCATCTGTTGGTGGACGCGCACGCCCGCCTCGGTGGTGTACGGGTTGCTGAAAAATAGCGTCGGCGCGAACGCTCGCTCGCCAAACAGGATGCTGGGGATACCGTTCTGGAACTGCACGCGCACATAGGGGTGTCGCACAGGCGGCAGCGGTTCAGGCTCAGGCTCTGGCTCAGCGACCGTGGGGGTTGCTTCGGGCGCAGCGACTTCCGCTTCGGCGGGGGCGGTCTTTCTGCGTCGGCGCGTGCGTCGGCGTTTGGCGGGCGCGGCTTCGGGTTCGGTTGCAGGCGTTTCGGCGGCAGGCGCTTCTGCAACGGCGGCGGTTTCGGGCGTCGGCGTGGTCTCGGCTGCAGGCGCGGCGGCTTCGGGCGCAGGCTCGGCGGTTTTGCGTCGGCGCGTGCGCTTGGCGGGCTGCGCTTCCGCTGCGGGGGGCGATTCAGCAGCGACCGTTTCGGGTTCGCTGGGCTGCGCTTGTGGGTCGGCAGCCGCCGTGGTTTTGCGTCGGCGCGTGCGTTTGGGCGCGCTTGCGGTTGCCGCCGTTAGCTCACTCGGCGCGCTCGCCTCCGTCGCTACGACGGCTTCGGGCGCAGGCTCGGCGGTTTTGCGTCGGCGCGTGCGCTTGGCGGGCGTTGGCTCGGGTTCAGTCGGCGTCGCCTCCTGTGCCAGCGCCGACTCGGTCGGCGCGCTCTGCGTAGGTTCGGAAATCGTCTTTTTTCGCCTTGGCATGGTTCTCTATGACGGGCAACTGCTCGATCCACTCCAGCAGGTCGGCGGGCGTTTCGAAATAGTAGTCGGGCTGCGCCGCGCGCAGGTCTTCAGGCAGGTGCGCACCCCACGCGACCGCTGCGACCTGCACGCCCGCCGCGCGCCCGCAGCTGAGGTCGAACACCGTGTCGCCGATGTAGATGGCGTGTTCGGGCGCGACTTGCAGGCGTTCCAGCGCGCACAGCACAGGGTCGGGGTTCGGCTTGTGCCGCTCGGTGTCGTCTGCCGTGACGATGGTGTCCACATAGGCGTCCAGCTGCAGCTTGGGCAGGCTCAGGTGGAGTTCCTCACGGTTCTTGGAGGTCACCAAGCCGACGGCGTAGCCTTTGCGGTAGGCGGTCTGCACGGCGTGTACCGCTTCAGGAATCACGCGCTCCAGGTGGCGGTTCGCCGCGTAGTAGGCGACCTCGTCCGCTTCCATCTGTTCGTGGGGCGCGCTGCCCGTGATGCGGTCGTCCAAGTAGCGCATCTGCACGCTCAACGGCAGCCCAATCAGGCGGCGGAGTTCGGCGCGCGGCAGCGCAACGCCCAGATGCTTTCGGTAAGTATAATCCAACGCCTGCACAATCAAATCGACCGTATCAATCAGCGTGCCGTCGATGTCGAACAGCACGGCGCACAACGGCTCGGGTTTTCCCATCACTGGTTAGTATACCTCACGACAGTTCGACGGGCACTGCCTGCGCCCTGAAGGGCAGATGCTGCACGATTTGGTTCTTCTCGTTCACCAGCACCATCTTGGGTTCGACCCACTCATCGGTGAACACGGTGCTGGCAATAATCACGCGATGCCCTTTTTGCGCCTTGTGCGCGGCGGAGCCGTAAATCGCGATTTCGCCCGAACCCGGCGGCGCGGGAATCACATAGGTCTGGAACCGCTCGCCGTTGTCCATGACCCACACATGCACCATCTCGCCGGGTTCCAGCCCGATGGCGTCCATCAAGTCCTCGTCGATGGCGATGCTGCCGATATAGTCCAAGCGGGAGTCGGTGACCCGCGCCATATGAATTTTGCCCTTTAGTCGCTCGACCAATCGCATAAACGCTTCCTCCGACTATGGGTGGTTGGATACCGCCTATAGGATACCCAATCGCGCAGCGCGGTGAGTCGTTCAGGTATACTTCTGTGCGCCCGAAGCAGGGCAGGAGAGAGGTTATGGCGGAAGTGCGCTCGATTCTGGCGACCGACTGCGGCAGCACGACCACGAAGGCGATTTTGATTGAGAAGCGCGGCGAGGAGTACCGTCTGGTGAATCGCGGCGAGGCGCCCACCACCGTGGAAGCCCCGTTCGACGATGTGACCATCGGCGTGCTGAACGCGACGCGCGAACTGGAAGACCTCACGGGACGCCAGCTGATCCACGACGGCAAGATTCTCACCCCCCAGTTGGACGAGAAGCGCGGCGTGGATTTGTATCTGTCCACCTCCAGCGCGGGCGGCGGGCTGCAAATGATGGTGATGGGCGTCGTGCGTCAGATGTCCGCCGAGAGTGCGCAACGCGCGGCGTTGGGCGCAGGCGCGATCATCATGGATGTCATCGCTATCGACGACGGGCGCAAAGACTACCAGAAGATTCAGCGGCTGCGCGAGTTGCGCCCCGATATTGTGCTGCTGTCGGGCGGCACAGACGGCGGCACGATTACGCACTTGGTGGAGCTGGCGGAGCTGCTGATTGCCGCTGACCCGCGCCCGCGATTCGGCACGATGAACCTGCCCGTCATCTTCGCTGGCAACAAGGACGCCCGCGACGAAATCCGCCATGTGCTGGGCGAGCGGTTCGACCTGCGCATCGTGGACAACCTGCGCCCCGACTTGGATCGCGAGAATCTCGGTCCCGCCCGCGAAGCCATCCACGAGCTGTTCCTGGAGCATGTGATGCAGCAGGCGCCCGGCTACTCCAAGCTGATGACATGGACATCCGCCGATATTATGTCCACCCCGAACGCCGTGGGCAAGATTATGGTCACCATCGCCGAGCAGCGGGGGATCAATATTCTCGGCGTGGACATCGGCGGCGCGACGACCGATGTGTTCTCGGTGTTCGACGGCAACTACACGCGCACCGTGAGCGCGAACCTGGGCATGAGCTACTCGATTTGTAATGTGATGCTGGAGGCGGGCATCCAGAACATCCGCCGCTGGCTGCCGTTTGATATTGAAGAATACGAGGTGCGCAACCGCCTGCGCAACAAGATGATTCGCCCGACGACCATCCCGCAGACTTACGAAGACCTGCTGCTGGAGCAGGCGGTCTCGCGCGAGGCGTTGCGACTGGCGTTCATCCACCACAAGCAACTCGCGCGCGGGCTAAAGGGTGTGCAGCAGCAGCGCACCATCGGCGAGGCGCTAGATCAGGCGGAGACGGGCAAGACGCTGGTGCAGATGATGGCGCTGGATATGATTATCGGCAGCGGCGGTGTGTTGAGCCACGCGCCCAAACGCGCCCAGTCCGCGCTAATGATGATGGACGCCTACCAGCCCGAGGGCGTCACGATGCTGGCGGTCGACTCCATCTTCATGATGCCGCAGCTGGGCGTGCTGTCGACGGTGCATCCCGAAGCGGCGGCGCAGGTGTTCGACCGCGACTGTCTGATTCGGCTGGGGTCGTGCGTCGCGCCTGTGGGTCAGGGCAAGGAGGGCGAGCCGTGCCTGACGATTGACTATAACGGCAAGAGCGAGACCTTCCGCTATGGCGAGTTGCGCGTGCTACCGCTGGGCGTAGGCGAGGCGCTGCAGGCGACGATACGCCCCGCGCGCGGGTTCGATGTCGGCGCGGGTAAGGGACGCCCTGTGGAGGCGACCCTGGAAGGCGGCGTGGTTGGCGTTGTGGTGGACACGCGCGGGCGACCGCTGCAACTGCCCCCCGACGACGCCGCGCGCCGCCAGAAACTCATTAGCTGGATGACTGCGCTGGGGTTGCCCAAGCCGTAGGCGCGCCGTTAGGTAAAATACATAGCGATGGAACGCTGGGCAGAACGACAGGAGGTGGTCTCGATTCAGTGGCTCGCGCACGCCCTGCGTCGCCAGTGGAAATGGGTTGCGACGGGCGTTGTTGCGGGTGTGGCAATTGCCCTCATCCTCGTGTTCACCAGCACGCCGCGCTACGAGGCAGAGGCGAAGATTCTGGTGGAGACGCCAACAGGGATGGGGCTGGGGGGCGGGAGCGGACTCGCCGCGCTGGTGGGCGGCGGCAGCCCCGACCTCAATACACAAGCAGAAATCCTCACGGCGCGCCCACTGCTGGAAAAGGTGCAGCAGGACGCAGGCATCGACGAACCGTACCGTGACTTCGCCCAACGGTTCCGCGCGACGCCCGTGCGCAACACCAATATCGTGGAGATTAAGGCGTCTGACTCTACGGCTGAGAGCGCGCAGCGACTGGCGCAACTGTGGGCGCAACGCTACCTGGAACATGTACGCACACTGTACGAGCAGAACCCCAGCACGCTGGTCGAAAAACTCAGCCGCGAATTAGACAACCAAGAGCGGCGCTTGCAAACCATCAGCCAGCGACTGACCGCCTTCCTGAAGCGCCGCCAAATGGTCGCCCCCGAAGAGGAGCTGACCAAAGCGGTGGAAAAGTACGCCGACCTGCTGGAACAGGCGCGCAACTTGGAGGCGCAACGCCTCGCGCTGGAGCGACAGATCGACGCCATCCAGAACGAGCTGCAGCGCCAGCCACGCTTCTACGAAGCGACGCGCAATCTCGCCATCCCCCCAGAAGTGCAGCAACTCAACACCAAAATCGCCGAGCTGGAGATTCAGCGGAGCGGCTTGCTGCAGGAGTTCCAGCCAAACGCGCCCGAAGTGAAGATTCTGGAGGAGCAAATCGCGCAAGCCAAACGCGAGCGTGAACAAATCCTCGCCCGCGCGGTAGACCAGCAGTTTCTGACCCTCGCCAAGCAAGAGGCGGTCAACCCCGTGTACCAGGAGCTACTCAAAGGGCTGCTGGAAGCGCGAAGCAACCTACAGGCGACTGAAGCCACGGGCGCCGTACTGCAGCGACAGCAAGCACAGTTCGAGCGACTGTTCCGCCAGACGCCCGACACGATGGCGGAGTATGCCGACCTGAAGCGTCAGTACGAAGCGGCACTCACAGTTTGGACAGAGAAGGTGCGCGCCTACGAGCAGGCGCGCGCGCAACAACTGATTGGCAAGCTTTCCCCGATTCTGCTGCAGCCGCCAGCGTTGCCCGATCGCCCTGTGTTCCCGCGCCCCGTGCTGACCACAGGGCTGGGCATTGTGCTGGGGCTGATGCTGGGCATATTTTTGGCGCTGGCAGCGGCGTTCCGCACCCGCACGCTTACCAACCGCTGGGAGGTGGAGCGATTGCTGGGCGCGCCTGTGCTGCTGGAGGCGCGCGGCGAGCTCTCGCCCGCACAGGCGCAACTGCTGGGTTGGCAACTGCGTGCGCTGGGTGGTGGGGAGATGTGGCATTCGGCTGCTGTGATGCCCCTCACGGCGCACGCCAAGCCCCTCGCCCAGCAAATCGCAGGCGCGTTCCAGCACGCCACCGTCCACGAGACCGAAGCGAACCTGCCCGCCGTGCCGTCCACCAACGGGGCGCTGACCTTGCTGACCGCCTCGCCCGACGCGCCTGCCGTGCCCGACGCCGAACGGCTGATTCTTATCGCGCCTAAAGGCTACACCCTCGACGAAGCCACCCACCGCATGCTGCAGCAGACCGGCGACCGACTGGTGGGTGTTATTCTGATCGAGGAGGGACGCGCATGAGAGCCATCTGGAGCCTGCTGTTCGCGTTCCTTGCGGCGACGCTTGTCGCCCAGCCTGCCGACTACACGCTGGACACGGGCGATGTGATTAGCGTCGTGGTGCTGCGTCACGGGCAGTTCAGCGGCGAATACACTGTGCCGCCTGACGGGCATGTGGTGTTCCCTGGCGTAGGGAGCCTTCAGGTGCGCGGGCTGACCCTACAGCGGCTTGCCGACACGCTGCGCGAGCGGCTAAGCCAACGATTGCGCAACCCCGAAGTGTTCGTCTCGCTTAAGCAGGCGCGCCCGCAACTGGTGTTCGTGGAGGGGCAGGTGAAAGAGCCAGGCGCGTATCCCATCCGCCCTGAGTGGCGCGTCGCTGAGGCGGTTACTTCTGCAGGCGGCTTGCGCACGCTGCCCGAACGCGCCATCGGCACGCTCATTCGCGGCGACCAGAAGTACCCCATCAACCTGGCGGACATCTTCCATCGCGGCGACAACCGCACGAACTACCCGCTGCAACCCGGCGATTTGATCAGCATCCAGGCGAAAGAGACGCTGCGCGTGGCGGTCATCGGCGAGGTGCAGACGACGGGGTTCCTGAATGTGCCCAACGACGCGCGGCTGGCAGACGCGATTGCACAGGCAGGCGGGCTGACAGGCGCCGCCGCCCTGCGCCGCGCCTACATCGATCGCAAGGGCGAGATCATCCCGCTGGATTTGTATCGCACCTTCGTGCTGGGCGACCTGCAAGGCGTTCACAACCCCCCCCTGCAAGAAGGCGATGTGATCGTCGTGCCCAAAAACCTGCAACGCTACGCTATCGTCGGGCAGGTGAACCAGCCCGGCTACTACGGCATCCGCGAGGGGCAGCCGTTCCTGCTCTCGGACGCCATCGCGCTGGCAGGCGGCGTCAACAACCGCGCCATCACCTCGCGCATCACCATCCTCCGCATCGAAGACGGCGCGGTGCGCAGAATCGCTGTGCCCTACCTGCGGTTTCTCAAGAAGGGCGACCTCGCAGCGAACCCCGTTATCCAGGACGGCGATGTCATCTATGTCGCCGAAGCGACCAAGCTGGACTTCGGAACCATCTTCAGCGCGGTTTCACTCCTCAACCTATTCAATCAGCTGAGCATCAGTCGGTAAAATTACGCCATGCAGTTCCAGTCGCTGGGGGCATTGCTGTGGTTTCTGCCCGTGGCAGGGTTTATCATCCT
>JAIMAN010000055.1 GCA_023511915.1 Armatimonadota bacterium | reverse complement strand
GGTCCACATCGCGCCAGGCGATTTCGCCGCTGGCGGTGCTGCGTCCACCGAGTGTCAGGTCGCCGCTAGCCACGAGGATCAGGTCGCCGTCCAGTTCGCCGGCATCGTTGACCGACCCGCGCCGGACCACCGGCGTGCGGAAGCGGTAATCCGCCCCCAGGGTATCCAGGGCCGCCGCGACGGAAAACAGCTTGGTCGTCGAGGCGGGCACGAACAGTTTGCCGCTGTCGCGCTCGAGCACCACCCGGCCCGACTCCAGCTCGACAAAGAGCCAGCCCACATGGGCCGTCTGCAAATGCTCCTGAGCCAGCCACTGCGCCACGTGCTCTTCCAGGCGATCTTGCGCCAGGCTCGCCGTGACGACGATGCCGACAGATGCCAGCCAGAGGGCTCCGGCCTGCCACATGGTCCGCCACGACGAAGGATGAACACACCCGCTCTGCTGCGCCACTAGGTTCATCGCTGCCTGCCAAAGACGTTGGATGCGAAGGGAGGGGATCCAGGCGGCACGGCCGACGCTGCGATCCGACCGCGACTTTGGGGAGCAGTATACCCGACGCCGCGGGCGGATGCGGGATACGGCGTCTGACACGCATCGCCCCGGGCCGGTGTGCCGCAAGGCCCCTTACGAGCCTGCCGTGCGGTCGTGCTGGGGTGCGGATCGCTCAGCGGCCAGCGGACTGGGCGGGATCGCCGGGCGGGAAAGCTGAGGGGGGCGGCGCGGCGGGGAACGCCGGCTGCGGACGGCTCCGCTCCGGAAGATGGTGGGGATCGAGGCGCGCCGGCGTGGCACCGCGCTGGGGGCGCAGCGGCGGGGCGGCTGCCGCATCGGCCGGGGCCGCCTGCGGCAAGGATTCCAGCAAAGCCACCGTCTGGTCGGCCGCCCCTTGCTGGGCCAGGACCACGGCCCGGGCGCGGGCACCGAGCTGGCAGGCATAGTCCGATTCGGTCAAACAGCGGCGGACGAACGCTTCCAGCGCGGCTGCATCGCGGATGACCACGGCCGCCTCGTTCTGGAGCAGCAGCTCCACCACGTCGCGGAAGTTCCAGGTGTTCGGACCGAAGGCGACCGCCGCCCCGTAGGCGGCCGGCTCGATCATGTTCTGCCCGCCGCGCTGCGTCAGGCTTCCGCCGACGAAGGCAATCTGGGCGGTGCCCCACCACCAGCCCAGTTCGCCGACCACGTCGACCAGCAGCACAGGCCGCATGGCCGCCACGCGTGTCGCACTCGGGCCTGCCGCGCTGCCCGCGGACGGCGCGGTGATCGGCGCAGCTTGTGGCGGTGACGTTCCTTCGGCGGGCTCACGCAGGGCCGAGCGCCGCTGCCAGGGCAGCCCGAGCCGATCCAATAAGCGTGCGACCTCCTCGAAACGCTGCGGGTGACGAGGCACCAGGATCAGCGCAAGGTGCGGGAACGGTATCGGCGCGTCGGGCGTCTCCAGAAACGCCGAGTAGAGGTGCCCCTCCAAGTGATGCACGCCCACGAACGGACGGTTCAGCGCGAAGGCGAGCGCCTTGGCGGCTGCCAGCCCCACCACCAGCGCACCGACCAAGCCAGGGCGATTCGTGACGGCGATTCCGTCGATGTCCGCCCAGCCGACGCCCGCTGTATCGAGTGCCTGCTGCAGGATGGGGTTCAGCCGTTCCACATGTTGGCGCGCGGCGGCTTCGGGCACGACCCCGCCCCACTGTGCGTGCAAGTCCACCTGCGAGGCGACGATGCTTGAGCGCACGGCGCGCCCGTCCAGCACCGCTGCGGAGGTCTCGTCGCAGCTGGTCTCGATGCCCAAAATGGTGCGCACGGGGAGAGTATACTCACTCGCCCCGTGTTGCTGCCGAAGTTGAACAGCACGATTAGCAGGTCGGCGTCGTCCACCGTAGCGTTTTGGGCGCGGGGAAGCCTATCGCGTCTATCGGATTCGGATGGGATCGCCTCCAGGCAGAATGCGTCCCCCGTCGCCTGAGAGGTCGGGTGTGCGTCCACCGCCGTTGCTGGGCGGCATGCGCAGCCCGCTACTCTCGCGGTAGAAAATGCGCGCCTCCTTCGGGTAGAGCTTGATGCGCGAACCTGCAGGGAACAGCTGCCCCGACCACAGTTCGCGGTAGTCGGCGTCCAGAATATAGGTGAACACTGCGCCGTCCTTGAAGCGCGGGGCGATGTTGCCCGTCGGGTTCACCAGCACAAAGCCGTTCTGGAAGGGGCGATAATACAGCCCGCCCTGATAGTCGGAGGAGCGGAACAGCACCTGGATGCCGCCTGTGGGTTGACCCAGCGGCACATCGAAGTCGGCGTCGGGGCGCCAACTGCGCTGGCGGTTGGGCGGCGCGTCGTAGTAGTGCTTGTCCAGGTACAGGTAGTTGTTGTTGTCCGCGCACAGCAGGAAACTCGCCAGCGCGTAAATCTTCTGCCGCCGCCCCTCCACAGGGTCGCGCACGGCGTACCCTGTGTAGACCACGCGCAAGCGCGGGCGCTGTTCAATCAGGGTGTTCAGCTGCCCTTCCCAGCTGGTGAAGGTCAGGAAGCCAGCAGGAAGCGAGTAGATGGTCGTGAAGACTTCCTCCATCAGCAGCCCGTCCAGAAACCCTTGGCGCAGGAAGTAGGTGTGCGGCTGGTCGCGCGTATACAGAGCCGAAGCGGTATTGATAATGAACTTGATATCCCTGTCGTTGAGTGTATTGCGCATGTTAATCAAGTGTTTATGCATCGCTGCGATGCGGCTGGCGCGCGTTGGGTATTTCTGGAACAAGAAGTTGAGGAAGAAGAAGTCGATAAAGCTGTCAAAGTGAATCACATCCACGCCTGGATCGGCGTAGAGCATCGACAGCCCCACATTTTGCGCTGCCCAAGCCGACGCTTGCGGGTTGCCGATGTCCATCGCGTAGCGGTCAGAGCCGAACTGCTGGCGATTGCCGTAGATGTTCAGCAGGAACCAATCGGGGTGGTTCATGTCGCAGTAGTAGTAGCCGAACAGTTCGCGCTGCTGCCAGCTGCGGTCGGGCGTTCGGAAGCTGTAGATGAGGTTGTAGTAATACACATTCAGCAGGTCGCTGCGGTGAGTACGCAACGCTTTGATGTCGTCCCAAGTCGCCAACAGCAGGTCGAACTCGCGTGCGTAGTAGACCCAATCGCGTTGGTTCTCTTCCGCCCACGAGTAATACGGCGCGGCGATTCGCAGGCTGCGCGGTTGATGCGGACGCCAACGCTTGCTACCTGTGACTTCTAGCTTATCGAAGCGGATAACGCCCGACGAGACGCCAGTGTTGGATCGGACAATCAGGTCAAGCCTGACCCCTTGCGGATTCGAGTTGGGAACCGTATAGTTGAACACGAGTTCTGTCCAAGCGTTGGGCGCATTTGTCGTGTTGAGGAGATCGACGCTGCCCGAGCCGTCCAGACCGCGCGCGTTGACGCGAAGCGAGGCGTTGACCCAGTTTTCTGCCTTCACCCACAGCGAGATGCGGATCGTCTCTCCTGGACGCGGGTAGTCGTTGGAAGGGAAGTACATCACCATTCCGAGCGAAGCTTCCGCAGCCGCAGAGCCGTTTCGATTGAAACTGATTTTCTGGGAGGCGCGCCCGCTGACTTTATCGACCTCATCCAGTTCGGCGGCAAAGTCTGACGGGATAGTACCCCGAAACCCTTCCGCAACGCCGTCGCGTACCATGCCGACATCATGGTTGCCACGGTAGAAGTCGAAATCGAACTCGCCGTACTGCGTGGCGTAGTTGATGAGCGGCTGCTGCTGCGCGAGCGCAGACCCCCAAATCGCGACCGATACAGCAGTCCCCAGAACCCGATAGTTCACACGCATGGGTCTCTCCTCTCGCGCCTATTATACCCCACTTTTGGGCGCGCTTATCCTCGCAAAAACACTACACTTGGCGCGACTCGCACCTGTAATGGGCGATGTTCACCGCCGCCGTTGCTGACTTTGGTATAATGCTTGTGTGAGCGGCTCCGCGCAGGTACACCCCTTGCGACGCGCGCTCCGCCACTGGCGCTGGGTGTGGCGACAACGACGCGCCTGGGAGTCGCCAGGGCGGTTCGTGTTGCTGCACGCGCTGGTGTGGCTAGGGCTGAACGAGCGCGCCACTTTTCGGTATCAGGGCGCGCGCTTTCGGCTGTACGATACGACGCTCACTCACCTAATGTTCTTTCACCCCTCGCGCTGGCACGGCGCGATGGATCTCGCCCTCTTGCGTCAGCTGTTGCGTTCGGGCGACACGATTGTCGACATCGGCGCGAATGTCGGCTCGCACGCGATTCCGCTCGCGAAGTCGCTCGGCGCGACGACGCAGGTGCATGCCTTCGAGCCGCACCCGCGCGTGTTCGCGCAGTTGCAGGCGAACGCGCGGCTCAATCGCCTGCCGAACCTGCATCTGTATAACCTCGCGCTGGGCGACCGTGAAGGCGAGGTCGCGTTTACCGATGTGCGCAGTGACGACTACAACCGCGTCTTGCCCGACGGCGCAGGCGCGCTGACCGTACCGATGACGCGCTTAGACCGCTTCGAGCCGCTTGCAGACGCGCCGATCACGCTGCTCAAGATCGATGTGGAGGGCTACGAACCCTTCGTGCTGCGCGGCGCGGAGGCGACGCTCACGCGCACAGACTTCCTTTACTTGGAGGCGAACGCGATGCACGCTTGCGAGTACGGGGTCAGCGTGCAAGACCTTGCGGACTACCTGCGGGCGCGCGGATGGACGCTCTACCGCGTCGCTGACAGCGCGACCCTAACGCGCCTGCCCGAATGCCCCACAGTGGCGGAGTGGGAGAACTGGCTCGCCGCACGAAGCGCTGACGCCTTGCGCGAACGGTTGGCAATCCTGCCCGACGATGAGTGAGTTGCGTCGCCGCGCTGTGGAGGGCAGTCTGTATCTTAGCCTGCGCCGCGTGTTCACTATCGCCCTCTCAATAGCGGGCATGCTCTATGTGACGCGCATTATCGGTCCCGCGAACTACGGGCTGTACGCCTCGGCGATGGGCGTTTATATGTATCTGACGCAGCTGGTGAGTATGGGCGTGCGCACCTATCTGATTCGCGCCCCGCAGGACTCGCCGCGCGAGATTTGGCATCAGGCGTTCTGGTGGCTGCTGGGGTTTGGGGGCGCGCTAACCGCTATTGCGCTGATCGCGCTATGGCTGCTGGGTGCGTACTGGATACGCACGGAGGGCTTCTTCGTGGTCGCGACGGCAATCAGCGTCGGGTTGCCCCTGCACGCCGTCTCGATTGTTGCGCAAGCCGCGCTGGAGAAGGAGTTGCGCTACAAGCGGATTGCGCTGATTGACACGCTCGCGCAGGTCGGCTCGTATGCGGTCAGCATCCCGATGGCGCTGTTGGGGTTTGGGGTGTGGGCGTTGGTCGCGGCGTACTGGGCAGCGCAACTGGTGAGTTTCTCGCTGGCGTTTGCAAGTGCGCGCTATGTGCCCCGCTGGTTTTGGAACCGCGACCTGGTGCGCGACCTGCTGCGGTTCAGTTTCGCGCAGGCGGCGTCCGAGTGGCTCTACAACGCCAAGAACCTCGCGCCCGCGCTCGTGTTGCTTCCGCTTGCAGGCAAGGAGGCGGTCGGCTACCTGACGCTGGCGGAACGGCTGCTGAACATGCTCAACTTCGCGCAGATTGCAATTCGGAATGTGACGACGGCGGTGTTCGCCCGCGTGCAAGACCAGCCGAGCAAGTTGTTGCACGCGCTGTATGTCTCGTCGCAGGCGCAGATTCTCAGTCTGGGCGGCGCGTGTTTGCTGTTCGTGCTCAGTGCATGGTATGTGCTGCCGCCCATTTTCGGGGCGCAGTGGGACATCCGTCTGGCGATACTCGCGCTGGCGCTGCTGGCGTCGGAACAGTTGCTGACGACGATTTTCAGCGCGCAGGCGCAGGCGCTCTATGTGATTCGGCAGCCCCATGTGGTCACACGCGCCGCGCTCGTGTTCGTGTTCAATCTCTACGGGTCAACTGCGCTGCTGACTTACTTTGCGCCAGAGGGGTACGCGGTTCTGGGCTACGGCGTCGCCTACTTTCTGGCGCATTTGCCCAACAACCTGTTTCTGCATCGTGGGGTGTCGCGTTATCTTGGGCAGCCGCGCTATGGGATGAACTTGGTCTGGGCGATTGCGCTGGGCGTTGCGCTGTTCGCGCCTGTTGCCTATTACGCGCCGCTGCTTGCGCTTGGCGTGTTTCTGCTGCCTGCCAGTCGGGGCGCGCTGCGCGAACTGCTTCATGAAGTGCGCGCCCTGCGCACGCAGTCGCAAGGGGGTATATAATTGCTATGGCACAGCCCTTGATCAGCGTCATCATCAACAACTACAACTATGCGCCGTTCGTGGCGACGGCAATCGAGAGCGCGCTCGCGCAGACCTACCCGCATCGCGAGATTATCGTCGTTGACGACGGCTCGACGGACGAATCGCGCTCGATTATTCAGCAATACGCCGACCGTGTGCAGGTGGTTTTCAAGGAGAACGGCGGGCAAGCGTCAGCGTTCCATGCAGGGGTTGCCGCCTCACGCGGGGAGGTGATTTGTTTCCTCGACTCAGACGACTACTGGGCGCCGCAGGCGTTGGAGCGGGTCGCTGCGCGCTGGGACGACTCGCTGGCGATGGTGGAGTGGCGCATGGAGTGCGTAGACCCCGATGGCAAGCCGCTCGGTCGCTCGTTTCCGATACATACCCCCTACGAAGGCGACCTGCGCCCGATTTTGACGCGCCGAATTTACTATCCCAGCACGCCCACCAGTGGCAACGCCTTCGCGCGCCGCGCGGTGGAGGCGGTGTTCCCGCTGGACGAGTCGTTTTGGCGCATCAGCGCGGACGCGCCGCTGCTGATGGGCGCGCCGTTTTATGGCAAGTTCGCTTTCATCGACGAGACGCTGAGTTTCTACCGCGTGCATGGGGGCAACCTGCACTACGGGATCCCGCCGCGTTGGGAACGCCTACAGCGCGAGGTGCGCCATCTGCTGGCGCGTGAGCCGATTATCCGCACGCACGCCGAGCGTCAGGGGCTGCGCGTGCATCCGCGATTGGTCTACTCGCTGCCCACGCTGAATCTCGGGCGGCTGATGCTCTTGCTGGGACGGCGCGGAATCCCCGAAACGCGCCACGACACGCTTGCGAAACTCATCTACTACGGCGTCCGCGCGGTATGGGAGTACGACGCGCCGTGGAATTTCCGACAGCGGCTGAGTTGGATGCCCCCGTTCGCGCTGGCGCCCGTGAACCCGCGCAAGGCGTTAGAGAAAGCGGCGCGCCTGATGTTCTGGAGCGCACGCGAGGAGGATATCGCCCGATTCGTTCAAGAAGCGGGTTGAACCCGCTCGCGGAAGTACTCGATGGTGCGCTGCAGCCCCGCCTCCAACGATACGCGCGGTTCCCAGCCGAGTATCTCCCGCGCCCGTGTGATGTCGGGGCAACGCTGTTTCGGGTCGTCGGGCGTGAAGAACTCCTGAAACACAATCGGGCTGTCGCTGCCCGTGAGCCGCTTGATGGTCTGCGCGAACTCCAGAATCGTGCGCTCTTCGGGGTTGCCGATGTTGATGGGCAGGTGGTAGTCGGCGTGCGCCAGTCGCCAGATGCCCTCCACAAGGTCGGACACATAACCGAAACTGCGCGTCTGGCTGCCGTCGCCGTAGACCGTTATCGGCTCGCCACGCAACGCTTGACACACGAAATTCGGCACCACGCGCCCGTCGTCCAAGCGCATGCGCTCGCCGTAGGTGTTGAAGATGCGCACGATGCGCGTGTCCACGCCCTTGTAGCGATGGTATGCCATGACTAACGACTCCGCGTACCGCTTTGCCTCGTCGTAGACCCCGCGCACGCCAATCGGGTTCACATTGCCCCAGTAGTCCTCCGATTGCGGGTGTACCAACGGGTCGCCGTAGACCTCCGAAGTGGAACTGAACAGGAACTTCGCGCCTTTGCGCACGGCTAACTCCAGCGCATTCTCCGTGCCGTATGAGCCGACTCGCAGCGTCTCCAACGGGTGGCGCACGAAGTCCACAGGGCTTGCCGTCGACGCCAAGTGGAACACATAGTCGACCGCGCCCGCAACCTCGAACGGCTCGCACACATCGTGGCGGATGAACTGGAAGTCGGGGCGTCCCATCAGATGCTGCAGGTTCTCCTCGCGCCCTGTGATGAGGTTGTCTATGACGACCACTTGCCAGCCTTCGGCAATCAGGCGGTCGGTCAGGTGCGAGCCGATAAAGCCCGCGCCTCCCGTAACGACGGCTCGCGGCATCAGCGGTTAACCTCCTTGTGAATCGTTTCGCGCCAGGGGTCTATCAGTTTCTCGCAGTCGAACAGGCGTCGGTAAAGCGCGCTTGGCAGTCCCGTAAGCAGCAGCCACGCCACTTGGGGCGATTCGCGCAGCAGCCGTGCCGCTGTACGCCACTCGCCGCGCTTGACGCTCCGCGCGAACTGCGGGTAGAGCGCGTAGGCGCGGTCGCGCTGATACGCCCGCCGCAGTAGCCCCGCGATGCGCGGCGTCGTCTCAGGCAACTGGAGCAGGTACTCCATCGCCTTGCGACGCTCGTCCAACACATCGTAGCGCGTCACGGTCGTGCCAGGGCGCACCCGATAGGAATACATCGGTTCGGGCAGCAGCGCGAACCGCCCCCCTTTGAGGAGCACCTCCCCATAGAAGGCGTAATCCTCGCCGATGCGGATGGTCGTCGGGTAGCGGATCTGTTTTGCGTCCAGAAACGCCCGCCGAATCAGCGGCTTGAACGACGGGTGCGCCGCGATGACCTGTTCGAGGGTGTAGCGGCGCGGGGCTTTCGGAGGCTTGGCGTGGGTTGCCCAACTCACCTGATAGACGCCGCCCCATTCCGTTCGGTAGACCTGCAGGTCGGCGACCATCTCCACGCCCTGCGCCTCGGCGAAGCGCACTAACTTCTCCAGCCGTTCAGGCGCAATCCAGTCGTCGGCGTCCACAATCGCAATCCAGTCGCCCTGCGCCGCGTCGAGGGCGTGGTTGCGCGTCGCGCCCGGTCCCAGGTTCTGCTCGTTGCGCATAGAGCGGATGCGCGGGTCGTGCTGGTAGCGCTGCACCACAGCGGGGGTCTCGTCAGACGAGGCGTCGTCCACGATGAGCATCTCCCAGTCCGCGAGGGTCTGCGCCTGCAGCGATTCGATGCACTGCCCGATGTAGGGCGCGACATTGTACGCAGGCGTAATCACCGAGACCGTAGGATGCGACGCCATCGTCGGTATTATACCATTCACACTCAGGTATACTCGGCGTATGCAGGCGGTTGCTGTCGGCGAGGTTGTGATTGGCGCAGGCGCGCTGGGGATCATCGCGGGACCCTGCGTGATTGAGAGCCTCGAACTGTGTCAGCGGGTGGCGGAGCATATGACGCGCCTGTGCGAGCGGCTGGGCGCGCCCTACATCTTCAAGGCGTCGTTCGACAAGGCGAACCGCACGGCGCACGAGTCGTTTCGCGGGCGCGGGCTGGAGGAGGGACTCGAAGTGCTGGCGCGCATTCGGCGCGAGTTCGGCGTGCCCGTGACGACCGACATCCACGAAAGTTGGCAGGCGGAACCCGTCGCGCAGGCGGTGGACTTGCTGCAGATCCCCGCGTTTTTGTGTCGGCAGACCGATTTGCTGGCGGCGGCGGCGCGCACGGGCAAGCCCGTGAATGTCAAAAAGGGGCAGTTCCTCGCGCCGTGGGACGCGGGCAATATCGTGGACAAACTGCGGGCGTTCGGCGCATCAGGCGTGCTGCTGACCGAGCGGGGCACAAGTTTCGGCTACAATACGCTGGTGGTCGACATGGCGGGCTTGCCGATTCTGCGCGGGTTCGGCGCGCCTGTGGTGTTCGACGCCACGCACAGCGTGCAGCGCCCTGGGGGAGCGGGCAAGCAGTCGGGCGGCGACCGCGCCTCGATTGAGCCACTCGCGCGCGCGGCGGTCGCCGTCGGCGTCGACGCGCTGTTTATGGAGGTGCATCCCGACACCGAACGCGCCCTCTCGGACGCTGCGACGCAGTACCCGCTGGCGCAGGTAGAGCCGCTGCTGACGCGCCTGCTACGCATTTGGGCAGCGGCGCGGGAGCCATAAACCCAACGCCTTACGCCGCCCGCGCGTGGTGTGCGTCCAGGTGAATCTGCGACAACACCTCCTCGAGCGTGGTGATCCCGTCGCGCACCTTCTGGAGGGCGTCCTGCTGGATGGTGAACAGCGTGCCTTCGGGCGCGGCGGTGCGAACTGCGTCGCTGTCCGCCTCGCGGGCAATCAGGCGGCGAATCGGCTCGCTCATCACAAACAGCTCATACAGTCCCACCCGCCCCTTGTAGCCAATCTGATTGCAGGCGTCGCAACCAACCGCGCGATAGGTCGGCAGCGCGTCCACCCCGAACAGGCGCGTGATCGCAGGGTCAGTGACGGTAATCGGCTCCTTGCACCGCTCGCACAAGCGGCGCACCAACCGCTGCGCCAGCACGCCAATCAGCGCGGAGTTAATCAGGAACGCAGGCACGCCCATATCAATCATTCGGGCGGGCGCGCTGGTCGCGTCGTTGGTGTGCAGCGTGGACAGCACCAAGTGCCCCGTCATCGCCGCGCGGCAGGCGATTTCGGCGGTCTCCGCGTCGCGAATCTCGCCCACCAGCACCACATCGGGGTCTTGACGCAGCATCGCCCGCAACTGCGACGCGAAGGTCAGCCCAATCCGTTCGTTCACCTGCGACTGCCCGATGCCCTCAATCTGGAACTCTACAGGATCTTCGCAGGTCAGGATGTTTCGGCGGTCGCTCTTGATTTGCTGCAGCAAAGCGTACAGCGTCGTGCTTTTGCCCGACCCCGTGGGACCCGTGACCAGAATCATGCCCCATGGCTTGCTCGCCAGTTCGGCAAGTCCCTGCTCGACAGCAGGGGGCATACCGAGTTGGGCGAGCGACTTGTTCGCATTTTCGCGGTTGAGCAGGCGGATGACGACCCGTTCGCCGAACACGGTGGGCAGCGACGAGGCGCGCGCGTCCAGTTTGCTCTCGCCCGTCTTGATCGAGAAGCGTCCGTCTTGGGGCAGGCGTCGCTCGGCGATGTCCATCTCCGCCAGCAGTTTCACCCGCGCCGTCACCGCCGACTGCAGCGACAGGGGCACTTCGCGCACGGCATATAGCACGCCGTCGATGCGCAAGCGCACCACCATCTTGGTCTCCGTCGGCTCGAAGTGAATGTCGCTCGCGCCGCGCTCCACCGCCTCCAGCAGGATGCCGTTCACCAGCCGAATCACGGGCGCCTGATGGACGGTCTTGTCGATGTCGGAGATGTCGGCGATGTCTTCCGACGCATGCTCTTCCACATCTACCGTCTTGCCCTGTTCGTTCACATCGGCGTCGTGCAGGCTGTAGATGCGCGCGATGGCTTGTAGGATACGGTCAGGGGGGCTAAAGCAGACCTTGATGAACTTGCCCGTGCTTTGGCGCAGGTGGTCGAGCATCTCCACATTGTTGGGATCGGCGGAGGCGACCCACAGCACGATGCCCTCCTCGCGCAGGGGCACGACCATAAAGCGCGTGGCGTCTTGCAGCCCGATCCAGTGGCGCACCCGCATCGCCTCTTGGATCTGCGCGTCGCGCAGCGGTTCGTAGGGGCACTCCCACTGCTCCGCCTGCGCCTCATAGTAGTCGTCTTCGGTGATGTAGCCCAGCGCAATCAGCGACTCGCCCAGCCGCTTGCCCGTTTCGCGCTGGTACGCCAGTGCGTCCTCCAACTGCTGGGGCGTGATTTTGCCCCGCTCCAGTAGCCATTCGCCCAATCGTTTGACGCCGTACATGGTACACTCCTGCAGGAATTATCGGCGCACACGGCGTATTTTTAAAGCAAGTGCAATGCGCGGCTCTTGAGGGCTGACTGAGGCGCGACTCACGCCGTTATTTAGAGGAGGTATCTGATGTACCAACCGAATCGCTTGCTCACCAACCCTATAAACAAGTATATAGTAGAGTTAGTGGCGACTTGGAAAGGCTATGAACTGTTGCTGCGTCCTGCGCGGCGGTTCCTGTTCCACAATTTGTATCGTCCGAGCGCGTATGTGCCTGAGTTCAATAAACCGTGTTTTGGCGTGGTGTGCTTGCGGGACGACCGCGAGAAGCGTCCGCTGCTGGTGATCGAGACGGAGTCGCAACTCAGCGAGGCGCTACGCCAGTGCTATCGCGAGAGCGATGTGCTGTGGCTGGAGGTGTACGAGGGACCCGCAGGCATCCACTTCTCCAGCGAGAACGGGGGCATACGGCTGGAGATGAGCTGCGCGATTGCGCAAATGGGCGTCGCGTTGCGCGCGCCGTTGGCGTGGGTGGACGAGCGCGTCGAGCGACGCTATGTGCCGCAAGGACGGCTGATCCAGAGCTTCCACGAGCGACTGCTGCGCGAGGCGATGGATCTGCTCGCGCCGCACTATCCGATTGAGTGCCATCATCAGATGCCGTTCGGGTTTGTGACGGGCTATCGGGCGCAGATGCCCCCGCAGATTGCCCGCTCCGCCGTCGATGTGGTGCTGCTGGTCAGCGCGCGGGTGAACGCCGACGGCGTCGTGCTGCTGCCGATTAACCTTAACCTGCACAATGCGCATGTCGCCAACGAGCAGACCACCGAGAAAGACCGCCTGATGTGCGAGTTCGCGGCGAGCATCGAGATGCCGTTTCTGACGATTCGCGCGGCGGAGCAGCCCGACGCCTATGTGTTTTCCGCGCCGTCGCTGCACGAGAAGTCGATCACGGTCATCGGGCGCGCGCCTGCCGATTGGGCGAACGCGATCCGCCCGTTTGTGGAGGCTGCGCTGGAGACGCTGCGTCTCGGCGCGTAGCAGGAATGCCTGCCATCCCAGCGAATAGTGGGCTGGAGGACATTCACGGATGAGCCTGCTGGGATGGTCTATTGGAGGGCTGTGTTTTGGGGTGGGGCTGGCGGCGGCGCTGATGGCGCGGGCGCGTGCGCCGATGTTCCCCAGTTTCGCGCTGCCGCTGGTGTGGCTGCTCGCGCTTGTGGCGTTCAGCTTGACGCTCCCGTCGGAGCCTGCGCCGTACTTTCGCGAAGGGGGCGTGTTGGGCTGGGGCGTGCTGACCGCGACGGGGCTGTGGCTGGTGGGCGCGTTTGTGGGCAGTCGGCTCGGCTGGGAGTGGCTCGGCGCGCTGCTGCCGATGGGCGCGCCCGTGCTGGCGCTCCTGCTGGCGCGCAACGACCTACTGCCTGCGCTGTGGGGCGTCGGAATAGCGACGGGGCTGATGTGGACGCTGCTGGGCAGGGCGTGGGCGTCGGTGTCGGGTGTCGCGCTGAGCGTGCTGGCGCTGAGCTGGACGACGGGGCTTGCGCCGATTGCGGGCGCGCCGCTCTGGTTCGGCGTATGTGTGGCGGGTGCGGGGCTGGTAGCGTTCGGGCTGGCGACGCTGCTCGCGCGCACGGGACGCGCAGGCTGGCGCTACAGCTACATCCTGCTGTTTGGCGGCTTCGCGCTCACGGCGGTCGGGTATCGGCTGGCGGGGTCGGACGCGCCGTGGCTGCCGCTCACGCTGATGACGCTGCTTGCTGCCACGCTCGCGCGCGGGCTATCGGGCAGTGAACTCTGGTCGCGCTACGCGCTGCTGGTGTGGGTCGGGCTGCTGGCGTCGGCGTTCGCGACGATGCGCGGGTACGGCGTCGCTGTATGTGCGCTGATGGCGTCGCTGCACGCGCTGGTGATGAGCCACCGCGAGTTCACTGCCACAACCGACCACGAGAACGCGCTCTACACGGCGGGCGCGCTGCTGCTGACCAGCGTGCTGGGCTTCCGCCTGTTCACACTCAGCTACCCGTTGCAGGTTCCCCGCGCCGATTTGTATCTGTATTTCACCCTGCTGGCGTTCCTGATCGCGTTAGTGGGGCTGGGGGCGTTGGGGCTGTGGTGGTCGCAGCGGGGCGAGCGGTCGCCGCTGTGGCGGTCGCTGCTGGCGGGGTTTTGGGCGATTGCTGCGCCGCTTGCGCTGACGGCGGTGTTCACCGAGCGTGCGGCGGCGGGCTGGAGCGTCGGCGCGCTCAGCGCGTCGCTCAGCGCGTACCTGTACGGCAATCGGCTGTTTGCGTGGCTCGCGCCGTTGGCGATGCTGGGGCTGATCATCGTGCTGCCGTTGGGCAACCTCGCCGCGACAGTCGCCGATATGCCCCGCGCCGTGCGGCTGGGCGTGGCGATTGGGCTGGCGGTCGCCGCCGCGCTGACCGCGCTCGTGATTGCCGTCGCCGACCGCGAGCCAAACGCATAGCAGGTACAATTCCCATGCGATGCTCCACGCGCTGCACATCGAGAATCTGGCGATTATCGATCGGCTGGAGGTGGCGTTCGAGGCGGGCTTTAACGCGCTCACGGGCGAAACGGGCGCGGGCAAGTCGATTCTGATTGACGCGCTGAACCTCGCGCTGGGCGAACGCGCCGATACGAGCCTGATACGGACAGGCGCAGCCAGGTTGCGCGTGAACGCCATCTTCGAGCTGCCCAACGACCCCGACCTGCACGCGCACCTCGCCGAGCTGGGCGTGGAACCCGAAGACGGACTGCTGTACCTCAGCCGCGAGGTGCAGACGAGCGGACGCTCCATCGCGCGAATCAACGGTCAGCCCGCGCCGACGAGCGCGCTCAAAGCCGTCGGCGACCGCCTGATTGACCTGCACGGGCAGCACGAACACCAGTCGCTGCTCAAGCCCAGCAGCCACCTGGAGTTTCTGGATCGCTGGCTGGGCGAGCCTGCGCTGCGCCTGCGCGAGCAAGTGCGCCAGACCGTCAGCGCGCTGCGCCAAACCGAGCGCGACCTGCAGGAGCTGACCGCCCGCGAACGCGAGCGCGAGCAGATGCTCGACCTCTATCGCTTCCAAGTGGACGAGATTCGCGCGGCGAACCTGCAGGCGGGCGAGGACGAGCAGCTGGAGACGGAAGCGCGCCGCCTGACGCACGCCGAGAAGCTGATAGCACTGGCGGGCAACGCCTACGACGCACTACTGGGCGAACAGGGCGCGTATGACCAGACCGCCGCCGCCACGCGCTGCCTGACCGAAATCGCGCGGATTGACCTCAGCGTCGCCCCGTGGGGCGAACTGCTGGAGGGCGCACTCGCGCAACTGGAGGAGGTCGCCCGCAACCTGCGCGCCTACGCCGAAAGCATCGAGTACGACCCCGCACGCTTGGAAGAGGTTATCGAACGGCAGGAACTCCTCAAGCGGCTCAAGCGCAAGTACGGCGACACGATTGACGCCGTGCTGCAGTACGCGGACGAGGCGGCGGCGAAACTGCACGCGCTGGAGACGCAGACCGAACGGCGCGCCGAACTGGAAGCCGAGCAGGCGCGCCTGCAGGCGGAGGCGCACGCGCTGTGCGAGCAGCTCTCCGCGCTGCGGCGCGAGGGGGCGCAACGCTTCGCCGACGCCGTGCAAGCCGCCCTGCGCACGCTGGCGATGGAACGCGCCCAGTTCGTCGTGGAGGCGCGCCCCAAGCCGATGGACACCACAGGCGCGGACAGCGTCGAGTTCCTGTTCAGCGCGAACCCTGGCGAGCCGCCGCGCCCGCTGAACAAAATCGCCTCTGGCGGCGAGATGTCGCGCGTGATGCTCGCGCTCAAGACCGTGCTGGCGGACGCTGCGCCCGTGCCTACCCTTGTGTTCGACGAAATCGACGCAGGCATCGGCGGACGCACCGCGCACGCCGTCGGCGAACAGATTGCCCAGCTCGCACGGCACTGCCAAATCCTGTGTATCACGCACCTGCCCCAAATCGCCTGCCGCGCGGGTCGCCACCTGCTCATCGAGAAGCACACCGACGGCGCGGCGACGCGCGTGTCCGTGCAGCCCTTGACAGGCGAGGCGCGCGTGCAGGAAATCGCCCGCATGCTCGCAGGAACGCCCACTGAGACCGCCCTCCAGCACGCCCGTGAACTGCTGCACGGCACGGCGACGAAGTAGCAGGGAATCGCCACCAACGCGCGAACCTTACCTGTGGAGGCAACTTTATGAAGCGCACAATCACTATCGATGACCTGTTCCGTATCAAGCTGCTCGCCAGCCCGCAAATCGCGCCCGACGGCGAGCAGGTCGTGTTCGTCTACAAGTGGATTGACACCGAGAAAAACAAATACTTTTCCAACCTGTGGCGCGTGCGGATTGGCGAGGCGCCGCAGCCGTTCACCTACGGCGAGTGGAGCGATTCGCAGCCGCGCTGGTCGCCCGACGGCAAGCAGATTGCCTTCGTCAGCACGCGCCAGAAGCCCAAAACGCAGATTTATGTGATTCCCGCCGACGGGGGCGAGGCGCGCCCGATCACCCACTTAGAGGAGGGCAGCATCGGCAGCTTCGCGTGGTCGCCCGACGGCACGCGCATCGCGTTTACCTACCGCGAGACCGCCCCCGAATGGCGCGAGGCGGCGCGCAAGGAGCGTCAAGAGAAGGGGCTGTCGAACCCGCCGCGCATCATCCGCCGCGCCTACTGGCGACTGGACGGCGACGGCGCGTTCGTCGACCAGCGCTACCACCTCTATGTGGTCGATGTGCGCACGGGCGAGACCAGACAACTCGTCGCTGACCCTGAGTTCAGCGAATCGAGCCCCGTGTGGTCGCCCGACGGGACGCAGATTGCGTTTATCAGCAACCGCACGCCCGACCCCGACAACCACCCTGGCTACGACGCCATCTGGGTCGTGCCCGCCGACGGGGGCGACCTGCGCCGCATCTCCGCGCCCGACGGACCCAAGTACCAACTCGCATGGTCGCCCGACGGACGCTACCTCGCCTACATCGGCAACCTGTACCCCGACGACTCCTACCCGCGCAACGACCATGTGTGGCTGGTGTCGCTGGAGACGGGCGAGACGGTAGACCTCATCCCGAATCTGGACAACACGGTCGGGGTGGGCACGCTGACCGATGTGCGCGAGTTCGGCGGGGGCGCGCCCCTGCTGTGGAGCGCGGACAGCCAGCACCTGTATTTTCTGGTGAGCGAGCGCGGCGGCGTCTACCCCTACCGCGTGAAGGTGGACGGCACGCACCTGGACAAACTGCTGGACGGCGACTTCGAGATTGCCGACCTCAGCCTCGCGCAGGATGAGCATCGCTTCGCACTGCTGAAGGGCGATGCGACGCGCCCGCACGAGGTGTTTCTGGGCGAGCGCACAGGCAACACGCTGAACCTGCGCCCGCTGACCGCGCTGAACCAGCCCCTGCTGGACGAGGTACACATCGTCGCGCCCGAAGCGTTCGAAGTGCAGGCGGACGACGGCGTTGCGATTCACGGCTGGCTGCTGAAACCGCCCGATTTCGACCCCAACCGCCAGTACCCGACGATTCTGATGATTCACGGCGGTCCGCACGCGATGTACGGGCGCGTGTTTTTCCACGAGTTCCAGCTGCACGCGGCGCATGGATACATCGTGGCGTACACCAACCCGCGCGGCAGCGTCGGCTACGGCGAAGACTTCGCCCGCGCCATCAAGGGCGACTGGGGTAACCGCGACTTCAACGACCTGATGACCGTCGCCGACTACTTGGAGAGCCTGCCGTTCGTGGACAAGACGCGCATGGGCGTCGCAGGCGGCAGCTACGGCGGCTACATGACCAACTGGATCGTCGGGCACACGAACCGCTTCAAGGCAGCGATTACCGACCGCAGCGTGGTGAACTTGGTCAGTCAGGGCGGCGTCTCCGACTTCCCGCAGATTCCCAACCGCTACTGGCCGGGCAACTTCTGGGACGAGCCGCAGAAACTGTGGGAGCGTTCGCCGCTGGCGTATACGGGACGCATCCAGACGCCGCTGCTGATTGTGCATAGCGAGGGCGACTTGCGCTGCCCGATTTCGGAGGCGGATCAACTCTTCGCCGCGCTGGTGCGACAGGGCAAGGAGGTGCTGTATGTGCGCTACCCTGCCGAGTCGAGCCATGGGCTTTCGCGCAGCGGTCCGCCCGATTTGCGCCGCCACCGACTGGAGCAGTATCTGGCGTGGTGGCGGGAGAAGCTGTAGGGAACGCGATGTGGATTGTGGAGTGCGGAAGCGAAGCTTCCGCCCGACGCTGAAGCTGACGCTTCAGCACTCCATAGTGTCGGCGTGTGGCTGTCCCCTCTCCCACAGAACAGGAGAGGGGTTGCAGGTGAGGGCAGAATTGCCGTATAATACCAACCGCCGAGCCAGAGTTCACATTTGCCCCCCTCCTTTAGGTTCTTGGTAGTCACCCCTCCGAGTAATGATTCATGGTATAATCAAGGCAGGTGGTAAACAGGATGGCACGAAAACCTTGTTCAGACAATCCCCCATGCCCCCGATGCAGCGCCACCCACATCGTCAAAAACGGCAGCAAAAACGGGCGACAACGCTGGGTCTGCCGCACCTGCAACCGCTCCTTC
>JAIMAN010000054.1 GCA_023511915.1 Armatimonadota bacterium | reverse complement strand
CCTCTGGTGTCGGGCGACTAACTGCGCTTGACCACGCGCCACACATAGTCCACCTCCTGCACGCCCAATCGCTTGCAGGCGAGCAGGTAGACCCACATCGAGAGCAGGGCAACGAGCAGCGCGATCATCAGCGCACGCAGGTTCACTTGAAAGTTGGGCAGTAGGGCGTGTAGCCCCGTGTGCAGAACGAACGCCGTTAGCCCCATCAGCGCAACGGCGACGCCCGTCGCCACGAGAAACCGTGCGAGCGGTTCGCTGCGGGTCTGCGTATCGTGGGGAATGCGCCGATTCAGGAGCCGCGCCATCCACACCATCTGCAGCGTGGCGGCAATCGAAGTTGCCAACGCCAGCCCCACATGCCCCTGCAGGCGCATCAGCAGCACACACAGCGGCACGAACACGACCGTCACCGCCGAGCCGACCAGCACAGGCGTCAGCGAGTCGCGCAGCGCGAAAAAGCCCCGCGCAATCAACGCCTGACCCGACCACGCGAACAGCCCCAGCGCGAACGCCCGCAGCGCACTCGCGACCAGCTGCGTGTCCGTCGGCGTGAACTTGCCGTACTGGAGCAGCACGCGGCTGATGTCCTCCGCCAGCACCAGCAGCAGCACGGTCGCAGGCGCGGTCAGGAACCACACGAGTCGCAGCCCGCGCCGCAGCGTCTCGCGCAGCGCGCCCCAGTCCTCTCGCGCTGCCAGCGTCGTGAGCGCGGGGAATATCGCCAGCGCAACCCCCTGACCGACAATCCCCAGCGGGGCTTGCATCTGGCGGTTCGCGTTGTCCAGCGCGGAAATCGCCCCCGCAGGCAGCCACGAGGCGAACACCCGCAGGATCAGCATGTAGATGCCTGGCAGCGACAGCCCGAACATCACGGGGATCATCAGGCGGAACACCTCGCGCGCCCCCTCATGGCGCAGGTTGAACTCCAGCCGAAACGCGCTGCCCAGCCGCCGCATCACCGCCAGCGGGAGCAGCACACTGCCCACAAACGCCCCCGCGAGCGCGCCCCACGCCAAGCCCGACACACCCAGCCACAACGCAAGCACCAGCCCGCCGAAGATGATGCCGAGATTGTAGATGTTCGGACCCAGCGCGGGCGCAAGAAAATGCTTGCGGGCGTACAGCGTCGCCATCATTAGCCCGCCCAACAGGAAGCATATCTGCGCGGGTAGCACGACGCGCGTCATCTGCGTGGTGAGTGCAAGCCGTTCAGCGTCGAAGCCTGGAAACATCAGCGCGACCGCCAGCGGCGCGAGAATCTCCAGCACCAGCACCAGCGCGGTCGTGAGGCTGACCATCACTGTCGCAACGATGGAGAACACGCGCCACGCCTCCTCGCGCTGCCCCGTCTCCCAGTAGCGCGAGAAGATGGGCATCAGCGACGAGGAGAGCGCGCCACCCGCCACCATGAAAAACAGCAAGTCAGGCAACTGGAACGCTGCGCGATAGGCGTCCGTGAGTTCGTTCTGCCCGAAGCGGAAGGCAATCACCGTATCGCGCAGCATGCCCAGCAGACGGCTGGCGAGGATGGCGGTCATCATCACCGCCGACGCCCGCGCCCAACTGTAGCCCGCCTGCTGCGACTCAGAGTCCCTCATCGCGCGAGACCAGTTTCAAGCCCACCACGCCCACCACAATCAGCCCGATAAAAAACAGTCGCCAGAAGTCGCGCGACTCACGGAACCACACCATGCCCACAATCGCCACGCCCACCGCGCCGATACCGACCCACACTGCATACGCCGTGCCGATGGGAATCTTGCGAATCGCCAGCGACAGGAACCAGAAACTCGCCCACGCAGTCGTGAGCGCGACGACCGTCGGCAGGATGCGCGAGAAGCCGTCCGAGAACTTCAACGCGGTTGCCCACACAATCTCCAGCAAGCCCGCAATCAGCAGGTAGAGCCACGCCATGCGCGGCTAAGTATACCGCAAGGTATACTCAAGGCATGTCCGACCAGCCCGCGCTGCCCTTGCTGGAGGAGCCTGCAGCGGACGCGCCGCAGGTCGTCGCGCCCGCGCTGGAGTACGACCCCGTGCTGTTCGGCAAAGACCCCACGCCGTACATCGTCGCCGTCGAGCCAATCGACTCCCGCATTCGCCTGTTCATTCGCGAGGGGGGACAGCTGCGCACGGTGGAAGAGCCGTTCCGCCCGTGGCTGCTGAGCGACATGCGAATGGCGATGGACGGCGTCCACTGGCAGGAACTCAAAGGCGAACTGGAAGGGCGGCGGATGCTGAAGTACCTCGCTGTGTGCGACGGACGCGAGGTGTTCGAGGAACTGCGCCGCGCCCTGCGTGAGGCGCACCGCGAAATCATCGCCTACGGTTCGTTCGCGCGGCAGTACCTGATGCAGTCGGGCAAGACGCTGTTCAAGGGGATGACCTTCGCCGACCTGCACCATGTGCAACTGGACATCGAAACCAGCACGCTAACGCCTGACCAACAAGGTGCGCAGATCCTAATGATTGCCCTCAGCGACACCCGTGGCTATGAAGCGGTGCTGGACGGCGACGAGAAGCAGATACTGGAGCAACTGGTCGAACGCATTCAGGCGTTAGACCCCGATGTGATTGAAGGGCACAACCTGTTCGGCTTCGACTTGCCGTATTTGGCGGCGCGGGCGCAGGCGTTGGGCGTGCCGCTGCGACTGGGGCGCGACGGGTCGGAGCTACGCTTCGGGTCGCCGCGCCAGTGCATCATCGGCGCGAACAGCCGCACCTTTACGCCTGCGTTTGTGCATGGACGCCACCTGATGGACACCTACCTGAGCGTGCAACGCTTCGACATCGGGCGCGGCGAACTGGAAGGCTACGGACTCAAGGAGGTTGCCCAGCAGCTGGGTATCGCTGCGCCTGACCGCATCTACCTGGAGCGCGAGCAGATTCCCGACCTATGGCGCACCGACCCCGAAACCGTGCGCCGCTACTGCTTACAAGATGTGCATGAGACCCGCCGTCTCGCCGACCTCACGCTGCCAACCGAGTTCTACCAGTGCCAGATGCTGCCCGACACCCTGCAAAACCTTGCGACCATCGGCACAGGCGAAAAGGCGAACCTGATGTTCCTACGGGCGTACCTTGCGGAGGGGCACGCTATCCCAGCCCCGCAGGAGGCGCGCGAGTATCCCGGCGGCTACACCGAAGTGCGCCAAGTGGGGCTGATCCCGCGCATCGTCAAAGCGGATGTGGAGAGCCTGTACCCCAGCGTGATGTTGCGCTATGGCATCAAGCCGCGCGCCGACCACCTGAATGTCTTTTTGCCGACGCTGGGGCGACTGCGACACTTGCGCTTGGATGCCAAGGCGCGCGCCAAGCAGACACAGGGCGCAGAGTCGGCGTATTGGGATGGGTTGCAGAACTCATTTAAGATTCTTGTGAACTCGTATTACGGCTACTTAGGTAGTCCGTTCCATTTCAACGATTACGACGCTGCCGAGCAGGTGACGCTGACAGGGCAAGAGTTGGTCAAGCAAATCGCTGCCGAGATTGAGCGTCTGGGCGGGTTGGTGGTGGAGATCGACACCGATGGCGTCTACTTCCAGCCGCCGCCCGAAGTGCAGACGGAAGCAGACGAGATTGCGTTCGTGGAGCGGGTGGGCGCGGTGCTGCCCGAAGGCATCCGCCTTGCCTACGACGGGCGCTACAAGGCGATGCTGTCGCTGAAGACCAAAAACTATGTGCTGCAGGGCTACGACGGCAAGCTGACCTTCAAGGGGGCGTCGCTGCGTTCCCGCGCGGACGAGAAGTTCGGGCGCGAGTTTCTGAATAGCGCGATTCAGTGGCTGCTGAACGGCGAGCCAGAGCGCGTGGTCGCGGAGTACCGTCGGCTGGCGCGGGCGATTCTCAACGGCGAGGTGGACATCGAGCAACTCTGTCGGCGCGAGCGCGTCACCCAAAAGAGCAAGCAAGACACCCACCCGCTGTACCCGCTGGCGAGACGCTTCCAGATTGGCGACTACATCATGGTCTACCGCAAGCGCGACGGCAGTCTCGGCTTGCTGGAAGAGTATGCGGGCGACGAAGACCGCGAGCATTATGTGGAGAAGCTCTACAAGTTCGCCGCGCGATTGGAGCCGCTGTTTCCAGACTTCGACGCGCAGTTCCCTAAGCCACAGGCAATCATTCAGGCGGAGAAGCAGCCGGGATTGTTTGACTAACCCAGCAGCTGCCAAAGCGTTTCAACAGCCTCTTCGGGTGTGTCAACAGTAGGTATCGTGATAATCTCGCCCGCCATCGTGAACTGCCAGCTATTGAGCAGCACGACGGGTTTGCCGAGCCGAAGTCCCAGCGCGATTTCGGAGAGGGTGCCGTACCCGCCACCGATGGCAATCAGCCCTTCGCTGGCGCAGGCGATGAGGTAGTTGCGCGCCTCGCGCAGCCCTGTGAACAGCGGGATATCGATGAACTCGTTGGGGGGCGATTCGGCGGCGTTTGCGCCAGGCAAGATGCCGATAGTCAGCCCGCCTGCTTCCCGTGCGCCCTGCGCGGCGGCGGTCATTACGCCCGTCATGCCGCCGCACAGCAGCACCGCGCCGCGTTCGGCAATCAACCGCCCAACCGCGCGCGCATGCGTTAGCTGTTCGGGCGTGCCCACTGAACTGCCGATGACGCCGATCAGCCGTTTGCGCGTGTGCATCGCTATTCAGAGGCGCGGAGCAGCAGCAGGTTCACCGCCTCGCCAATCGCGAAGTGGTACGAGACGCTGCCCAGCGAGAGGCGTTCCAGCAGCGAATGTCCCTTCGCGCCCAGAATCAAGAGCTGCGACTCGGTCTCGCGCATCGCCTCGCGAATCGCGGGGATGGGCAAGCCTTCCACGACGACCGACTCGCACGCGGCGTTCAGGGGGCGCAGCCGTTCGCACACCTGCCGATTGCGCTCGTGCAGATGCTCGATGATCCACTCCACGCCCGACTCTTGCACGGCGGGTGCGGAGCGGGTGAGCGACTGCAGCGTTTCCTCGTCGAGATCGAAAGCGGTGGTGATCGCGATACGGCGGATGCCCTGCGGCGCGAACTGCACGAGGCGTTCAATACAGCGGGCGTTATACTCCGAGTGGTCGGTCGCCAGCACGGCGTGCAGGGGTTTATCGGCAGGTGGTGGGGTGTGGGCGATGAGCAGGCTTTGGCGGGCGTGCGTCAGCGCGGCGCGTGCGACGCTGCCGACCAGCATCGCTTGCAGTGCGCCTTTGCGCGTTGCGCCCAGCGCAATCAGGTCGGCGTCCCGCTCGTCCGCCAGCTCCAGTAGCTTCGCGCTTGCCTGCCCGTGTAGCAGGGCGGTTTCGGCGGCGATGCCTTGCGCGTGCAACTGCTGCTGAACGGCGGCGAGGCGCGTCTGCAGGGCTTCGGTTTGCGCCTGAATCGCCTGCAGGTACGCCTCTTCCGAGAAGGGGGCGACGACGCCCACCACAGGCGGGCGCGGCGGCTCCACGACCGACGCAAGAATCACTTCGGGCTGCCCAAACTGCAGCGACTGTACCCATCCCAGCGCGTTTTCATACGCGCCCTCTCCGTCCACGCCAACGACGATACGCATCTCGCGCCTAAGTATACCGCTTCAGTCGCTGTCCAGCACCTCGCGCACCTTCTGAATCAGTTGCGCGGGGGTGTAGGGCTTCGGCAGGAAGTGAACGCCTTCCTGCAGCACGCCGTGATGCACAATGGTGTTCTCGGTGTAGCCCGACACATACAGCACGCGCATCTGCGGGTGCAGGCGAATCAGGTAGTCCGCCAGCTCGCGTCCGCTCATCACGGGCATCACCACATCGGTGATGAGTAGGTGGACGGGTTCGGGATAGCTCTGCGCCAGCTGGAGCGCTTCGGCGGGCGATTGGGCGGTCAGCACGGTGTAGCCCTGCAAGCGGAGCGCTTCGGCGGCGACCTCCAGCACGCCCGGCTCATCTTCCACCACCAGCAGTCGCTCTTGCCCGCGCGGGAGTTCGGCGGGCGGCGTGCGCGTTTCACGGAGCGCGCCCGCATGCTCGTAGGCGCGCGGCAGGTAGATCTTGAAAGTGGTGCCCTTACCCTCTTCGGTGTAGACCCAGATGTGCCCGCCCAGCTGGTTCACGATGCTATACACAATCGACAGCCCCAGCCCCGTGCCTTGCCCGCGCGGCTTGGTGGTGAAAAACGGTTCGAAGATGCGCTCGCGCACAAAGGGTTTCATCCCGACGCCTGTGTCAGAGACCATCAGCATCACATACTCGCCGGGCACGACCTGATAGTGCGTGCGGGCATATTCGGCGTCCAGCGTGGTGTTCTGCGTCTCGATGGTGATGGTTCCGCCCGTTTCGGGGATAGCGTCGCGGGCGTTGAGCAGCAGGTTTTGCAGCACCTGTGTCAGTTGGGAGGGATCCGCCTCGATATGCCAGAGCGATTCTGCGAGGTAAGTTTGCAGTTGGATGTACGAGGGCATCCAGGTCTGTGCGAGTTGCAGCGCGTCCAGCACGACGGCGTTTAGGTTCACAGGGCGGTGTTGCATAGGCTGTTGGCGCGCGAGCGTCATGAGTTGACGGGTGACGCCTGCGGCTTTCTCAACGGCGGTGATGGCGTTATTGAGGAAGCCCTGTGCGGAGCTGTTGGGGGGCAGGGCGCCCTGCGCGAGTTCGATGTAGCCCAGCACGGCGGTCAGCAGGTTGTTGAAATCGTGCGCCAGCCCGCCTGCCATGCGCCCGATGCTCTCCATCTTTTGCACTTGCAGCAGTTGCGTGCGCAGCTGCTCGGCTTCAGCTTCGGTCTGCTCGCGCAGCAGTTCGCGCGCGGCGCGCGTGGTGAATAGCTGGAAAATCTCGCTGATGGTGTCGCTTGGCATGATGGGCTTGGTGTGGACGATCCAAGCGATGCCGATGACGCGCCCCAGCAGGTCGCGTAGTGGCGCGCCGATGTAGCACTCGGCAGCCAGTGCTTGGAGTTCTGGGTCGTCGGGGAACCGTTGTTGCACGCCTGACGGGTAGGCGCAGAATCCCGCGATGGCGACATTCTCGCAAGGTGTGCCTTGCAGGTGATAGTCCATCGGCTCGTGCAGTACGCCGCCGATGGCGTAGGCAATCCCGTGAACGCGCTGGGCTTCCACCAGGCGTCCGATGTAGGTGTGCGCGCCATCAAACGTGCGGGAAATGGCGCACACCAGCTCCTGCAAGTAGGCGTAGCCCGTATGTCGGGGGGAGATTGCCGAAGTTTCGCGCAGGTCGCGGCGGGGCAGGTGCAAATCGGTCAGGTCGGCGAAACTGAGGTTTAGCAGGTCGTACTCGTCGAGCGGATGCACAATCCCCTCGATAATGCGCTCTTCGCGGTTGGGACGGCGCGCGGTCAGCACGAACGGCGGCTGCGTGCGCGCCCGCTGCAGCGCGGCCTCCACCCGCTCGCGCGGCTCGACCAGCAGGTCATAGAGCGTCCGCGCTTGGAGTTCGTCGTGCGAGTAGCCCAGAATGCGCGTCGCGGCGTCTGTCGCTCGATAGATACGCAGGCTATCGGGCAACAGCAGCATACTCGGCATGAAGGTCAGGTTGAATAGCGGCGATGCAACCAGCTCATGCCGTTTCAGCTCCAGAGCGTTCTCGTTGCTCATGCGCGCGCCCTTTTTTGTGGATACTGCGCGGAAACGCAAACTCCTACTTTAAGTTTTGCTGGTGGGCCCGGCAGGATTCGAACCTGCGACCAAGCGGTTATGAGCCGCCTGCTCTGCCGCTGAGCTACAGGCCCACCATACCAATTATACCTAAGCGCATTCTATGGGTTCTCTCCCCACTCTATGAGTAGCTGGTCTATCAGGAGCTGTCCTGTCGTTCCTGCGCCTTCAACAATCACGCGCACGAAAACATCCCCTTCGTAAGAGATGTAGCGTGCGGGGTCAGGAGCAGTTAGGGTCGTTGTTTGGTAGGTGGTGGGTAGAGGAGCATGAAACACCTGTACGAAGTTCCCGTAGGGATAGCTTCCGGTAGCAAAGTCGTAAATTTCGATGCGATCCGCTGTGTTGCTGGGCATATTTTGCGCACGGCGGCGGTAGGTGAGTCGCAAGTCGCCACGCACTTTGTCTTTGTTAAGCCTCTCACCAGAAGGTAGAGGACTATGTTCCCGTTATCGGTGCGTGCTTGTGCGATGAGGGGCAAGTCATCAGCGTGGCGCAGTTCGGCAAAGCCGCCACTGACCCGTGCGCCTGCTGTATACCCTTTGATTTGGCGGTCGTGGGGCGCGGCGGCACGCGTGTTGGGAGCGAACGCCCGCTCCAAACGGAATCGTTGGGTGGGGATACCGCGCACGACCACCAGGAGTTCGCCTGCGCGTGCTCCTGGTGGAACGGCAACCACGATTTTGCTATCCGTCCACTCTAAGATGGGTATGGGGCGGTTGTCCAGCATAACGCGCCCCCAGAGCCGATTCCATCCAAAGTACCGTCCCGCAATGGTGAGCGTACATCCTTGGACAGGAACGCGGTGTGGGCTAACCCAGTGGATGGTGGGTGCGATTGGCTGCCAGAGTGCGATGCCGTTAGGCAAGAGGGTCACTTCGCGCAGGTATTGAAGCGCACGGTTCGCGTTGACAATGCCGTAGTTCACATACGCTCCCACAATCGGGTCAGGAATCGGTTCAGCGGAGTATTCCAAGGCTTCGCGGATGGTTTCGATGCGTGCGTGGGGCATCCACGACCAGAGGAGTGCCGCCACCCCTGCTGCATTGGGCGCGGCGGCGGAGGTCCCTGCGAAAGAGCTGGTGTAGCCACCCTCCAGCGTAGGGGCGTAGATACCGACCCCTGGCGCTGCGACATCGACCCAGCTGCCCATGTTCGAGAAACTTGCCTTGCGGTCGCTGCTGGTTGTTGCAGCGACGCCGACGGCGCGGTCATATCCTGCGGGGTAGAGGGGGAGCGGCTCGTTGTAGTTGCCCGCCGCCACCACGAGAAGGGAGCCTACACGCCACGCATAGTCGGTCGCCGCGCGCAAAACAGGCGTGAGGTCGTCGCTGAAGTAGCTGATGCTCTGTACCTTCGCGCCCATTTGAGCCGCGTAGATGATGCCAGGCGCAAACATCGAGTCGTAGCTGTAGCCATTCGACAAGCCGATTTTGACGCACATGATACGGCACTGAAATGCGACGCCTGCCAGCATAAGGTTGTTGTCGCCCGCAGCGGCGACAATGCCTGCGCACGCCGTGCCGTGCCCGTGGTCATCCATCGGGTCAGGGTCGTTGTACGCGAAGTCGTATCCCAGATAGTCGTCTACCGGTCCGTTGGCATCGTCATCGATACCGTTGTTGGGGATCTCGGCTGCGTTCACCCACAAATTGGGGGCAAGTTCGGGGTGGTTGTAGTTGACGCCCGTATCCAGCACGGCAATAACGACTTCTGGGCGTCCGCGTGTCCACTCCCACGCTTGGGGAAGTTGCATCCGATGCAAGTTCCACAGGGATGGGAAAAGGGGATCGTTCGGCGTGTAGGCAAGGACATAGGCACGATCTGGATACGCTTCCTTCACCCAGCCCTGTTTGCGAAACAGCGCGATTGTTTCGTCGACCAATCCCCAAGGCACGCGCACCACACTGTAGTTGATTTCGGGCATGTCGCGGATTACAGGGAAGCCCGAACCTTCGCACGCCTTGCGCGAGTCTTCGCTTGAGAAGCGCACGATGATGCGGTCGGGCGCTGCCAAAACACGCGATTGGTTTGTCAGGATGGGGTATTCGCCCCATCCTGTAATCAGGAGCAGCAGGGTGAGAACTCCTGTCGTCATAGCAACTTATTATAGCCTATGTCGCTATGGTGTGAGCGTCTGTCGGCGTGTGGCGTAGCGCAGGATGAACCCCGACGGGGCGGGATTGCCCTGCAGGTAGCTCCACACGGTTTGGGGCGTCGCGCCGCTGGGTGAGACATAGACGCGCAGGGCGACATCCGCTGCCTCGCCGCGCTGCAGGTTCCACGCACTGTTCCAGCCTGCGAGCGTTTCCAGCACGGGCGTTGTGTAGGCGTCTGTGTTGCCCAGCCAGCCTGCCGTGATGAAGTATTCGTAGCGTGCGCCGCTGCTCGCCGACGCGCTCAGTTGGTAGCCAATCGCGGGCGCCTCGCCGTAGGAGAAGTCTTGGGCAGTGAACTGGATTGCGCCCGCGCTATTGACGCTGAGCGTCGGGTTCCCATACGGCGGCGGGAGCGTGATGGTGAGGTTGCTGGGCAGGGTGGAGGCGACTTGCGCCACACCGCGCTGCTCGGAGGTGTCCACACGCACGCGGAACTGCTCCGCCACACTCAGCACGCCCGACGGGAAGCGGGGATAGGCAATCGGCGTCAACTCGTTGAGCGCGGAGCCGATTCCGACGACGCTGCTGCGATTGCCCGACTGCAGCAGGATGCGCACGGTGGCGGTCTCGTTCGCTTGGGTGTCTAAGCCCGACACGGTGAGTGCGCCGCTGGCGACATCGAACACGCGCACGACCGTCCCGTCCGCCTGCGCAAAGTTGATGGGGTAGGTCGTATTGTTGTTGAACGAACGATTGCGCTGTAGCCAGACACGGTTGGGCGCGCTGCCCACATAACGCACCGCAATCACATCGTAGACGCCAGGCGGCGTCTGCAGGGAGTAGTCGCCCGCTGTGGTAGTCGTCGCCTCGCCGATGGACACAAGCGCGTTGCCGCCGTTCAAGCCCGTAACGGTACCCTCCACAGTGATGGTTGCGGGCGTCGCGCCGCCACAGGTGAAGTTGACGCTGGGCAACTCTTGACGGGTCGCTTGCACCACATGCACGGTCGGCTTCTGCCCGGGACACACAAACGCGAGCGTGTAGCGCCCGTCGGGGGCAGTGGACGGGACGCTGCCGCTAAAGCCGCCTGATGGCGCAAGCGTTTGCCAAGTACCGTTCGCGCCGTCTTGATAAGCGACCCACGCCGCGCCCTGCACGGCAACTGCAACGGTCGGGCTGGTTCCGCCGCCGCTCGTACCGCCGCCTCCGCCGCACGCGCTCACCAATACTGCAAGCACAGTCGTCACTAATGCCAATCCGAATAGTCGCTTCTGTCTCATCGTCGCTCTCCAAGCACTTGGACGCCCAAACAGCGGAGAGGTTCTTAGGGTTGGAGAACCCCTCCGCTGCAGAAGATACCCGATTCAGCGCGATTTTTAGGCGGCGATGCTGCTGAGCGCGTCGATGTCGAAGATTTCGCGCAGGTTCAACAGAATCACGACGCGCTCGCCGACCTGCACCACGCCGCTGAGAAACCGCTGCGTGGCTTCGGAGGCAATCGGCGGCGTCGGCTGCACCTGATCGATGGGGATGTCCATCACATCGGAGACCGAGTCGAGGCGCAGCCCGAAGATTTTGTCGCTGACTTGCGCGACCACCACGACGGTGGACTCGTCCTCGGGCAGGGGCGGCAGTCCGAAGCGTGTACGGGCGTCAATCACGGCGATGATATTGCCGCGCAGGTTAATCACGCCCAGCACATAGTCGGGGGCGTTCGGCACGCGCGTGGCAGGCGTGTAGGTGCGAATTTCCTGCACCTGCAGCAGCGGCACGCCGTAGGTCTCGTTGCCGATTTGGAACACCAGGTACTTGTCGGTGTTCATCTCTGTAGCGGTCGTCGTTTCGGTTGGCTGAGTGATTGTTGTCATTGTATTGTCCTCCTTCGTGTGTTTAGGCGACGGCGGCGTACCGTTCGGCGGATTGGCGTCCGCGTCGGATGAGGTCGGACACATCCAGAATCAGCGCGACGCGCCCATCGCCCAAAATCGTTGCGCCTGCGAACCCGTGCACGCGGACGAAGTTCTCCTCCAGGCTCTTCAGCACCACCTGCTGCTGCCCCGCGATTCCGTCGATGAGCAGCGCGATTTGTTCGCCTTCCTGCTCCAGCACGACGATTAGCCCGTCGTGGTCGGTTTCGGGCAGTCCGACGAACTGACGCAGGCGTACCAGCGGGATGAACTCGCCGCGCACATTGACCATTTCGTATTGGTCGAACAGTGCGGTATGCTGCAGGCTCTCGTACTGGAACGCTTCCACGACGGCGGTCAGCGGCACGATGTAATGCTCGTCGGCGACGGTCAGTCCCAGCCCGTCCATAATCGCGAGCGTGAGCGGCACGCGCAGCAGGAAGCGTGTGCCCTCGCCCCGCTTGGACTGCACGCTGATGCTCCCGCCGAGGCTTTCCACATTGCGCTTGACGACATCCATCCCGACGCCCCGCCCCGATAGGTCGCTCACCTGCTGCGCCGTTGAGAAGCCGGGCTGGAACAGGAAGTCGTACAGGGTCTCTTCGGCGGGGTGGTCGTTTTCCGTAATCCAGCCGAGTTGGATGGCTTTTTGGCGCACGCGCTCGGTGTTGATGCCGCGCCCGTCGTCGCGCACCTCGATATAGATGCGCCCTTCGGATTGGTACGCGCTGAGCTTGATAGTGCCTGTTTCGGGCTTGCCGTTTTGGCGTCGCTCGTCGGGCGGCTCGATGCCGTGATCGATGGCGTTCCGAATCAGGTGCGTCAGCGGGTCGCTGAGTGCTTCCAGCAGCGTGCGATCGAGTTCGGTCTCCTCGCCTTCCACCTCGAAGTTGACCTTTTTGCCGAGTTTGGCGGCGGTGTCGCGCACCATGCGCGGGAATCGGTTGAACAGGTAGCTCACGGGCAGCAGGCGGATTGCCATCACACGCTCGTGCAGGTCGCGCACATGGCGCTCCATTTGGGTGATGGCGGCGCGGGTGCGCTCGTCGGTGTCGGCGGTCTGTGCGCTGGAGAGCATCGATTGCGCGATAACGATTTCGCTCACGAGGTTCATCAGCGCGTCGATTTTCTCGGTGGAGACGCGGATGCTCTGCGCCTCGCCCTTGCTGGCGGCGGCGTTCACGGCGGCGGTAGCGGCTGCCGCTGCCGCAGCGGGCGTTTCGGTCGGTGGCGGCGTGGCGACGCTTGGCTGGGACGCCGCGGCGGCGTTCACGGCGGCGGTAGGCTGCGCCGTCTCGGTGGGCGCGGCGTTCACAGGCTCGATGCGCACCTCCGCGCCTTCGGCTGCCAGCTCCAGCAGCGCGCGCACGATTGCAGGCTCAAATGCCGTCTCGTACAGGAGTTCCCAGCTGCCGTAGCAGGCGTCTGTCTTGAGCTGCTCCAGCGGCGGGATTTGCTCGCGGAATCGGCACTCGATGACCTGCCCGTATTCCTGCAGTTCGGTCAGCAGTTGCAGGGGGTCGTGTTCGGCGCTGAGGGTTGGGGCGGGCTGATAGGTGATGCGGTACTGGGGCGCTCCCTGCGTGGTGGGTGGCTCGGCAGGGGCGGTTTGGACGGGCGCGCTGGGCATGGGCGCACTCGGCGCAGGAACGGGTTGCGGCGTCTCGCCGTTGATAACCGCGTTGATTTGCTGCAGCAGCGGCTCGCAGGTCGGGTCGCCGACATCGCCTTCGGTGCGCGTGCGCTCCAGCAGCGTGCGAATCATATCCACCGCCTGCAGCAGCAGCGTCGCCAGCTCTGGAGTCAGCGTGCGCTGCTCCTTGCGCAGCGCCTCCATCGCGCTTTCCAGTCCGTGTGTGAACTTGCTTAGGTGCGTGAAGCCCATCGCCGCGCTGTTGCCTTTGAACGAGTGGGCATAGCGGAACAGCGCGTTGACCGTCTCGGGGTCAGGCTCGCCCGATTCGAGGGCAAGCAGCACCTGCTCCATCCCCTCGACCATCTCGTTCGCCTCGTCGTAAAACAGTTGCATCAAGCTGTCCATCGTCGCGCTCCTTAGGTGTTAGGATTGGATGAGGGCGTCCCACACACCGAAGGTGTGGAGATGTTGATACAGTTGCGGGTTTGGCTCGGTGAACTGCACCTTGTAGCCCTGCTCTTCGAGCGACTTGCGCAGGGCGAACAGCACCTGCACGCCCGCGTAATGGATGGCGGTCAGGTTGCTCCAGTCGATCTGGGTCTCCTTCGGGTTCTGTGCGATTTGCTGGGCGACATCGTAGAGTGCAGCCGTCTCTGCAAACCCGATTTCGCCGTTTAGCGTCGCCTTGTGTTTCTTGGCGGATGTCTTGAGCGAGACCTGCATGGTTGCCTCCTGCCGTGATTATCGGCAGGCGTGTGATTTTTTGCAGGGGCGCGGGTATAATTCGGTCGGGCGCCGGCGTAGCTCAGTGGTAGAGCAACCGCCTTGTAAGTGGAAGGTCGGGGGTTCGAATCCCCCCGCCGGCTCCACCAATCGGTAGCACAGCGCACCTATAGCACGCCCTACAGATAGCGATTGCCCCTCTACGCCTCATGCCGAGACGGTTGCTCTTGATATGCCCTTGCACTGCGCTTTTGGAGACACCTTGCGCAACGCCGACACACACTCTACTACCGAATGGGATTCTACCCATACATCAAGAGTTGCCCGCACTGTGGGCGAGTGGAACATACGGAGATAACTGTTCATAAACCCCCGTCAGACACAATAGGCAAGTATACAACCTTGTGCTTGGGGGCAATCCTCTCGGAAGTGTGCCGTGTGTGCCACAACGGTTTTGAGGTGAGAATACTCCCCACTTCGCGCGGCGATGTAGACATGCTGATTTTCGATGCGACAACGGTCGTGCTTTGTGAAGTCAAGTCGTCGCCTTTGTATCTTTTGCCCTTGTGCGTGCGCTACCAGAGACCTCTGGAAACCTCCGAAGGAGACGAACTTGCAGCGGTAGCCGTGCACGCTGTGATAACGGTCGATAACTTGGAAAGCAGAGACCTTTACCTCCATCTTGTGAATGGCGACCCTATTCCCGTTCACCTCATTCGGGAAGATGGTGTCCAATACCTATCCGTGAAAGACAGCAGGAATCCCGACCGATTGCGCGAAATGCTGAAGGCTGTGGGAGATACTTGGGCGCGGATGTATACAGGCTACTCCAGTCGTTGGCGGGAGAATGGACAGTTGCGTTGGTTTACTTGTGGATGTGGCGTTCCCGTAGACGATACAAAAAACGCGCCCGGGCTTGACCGAACAGACGACATCAAGAAGGGCGTCTACCAGATGTTGAAGGTCGCCGAGAAGTATGGTAGAGGCTGCAAGGAAAGACGGGTTCGTGTGGCGTTTTTGTCGAATGTGCACCCTGTAGCGCATTATGACGAGTATCTGAAGGGCTTTGAGGACGCGCTGTGGACACGCGAGTCGGACATTCAAGGGCGCACAGGGCAAACGGTGTCTGTGGATAGCGACGACCTACTACCGTTCTACGATATGCTGTTCACGCTCACGCAGTCTTGGTTTCGGGACGAACGGTTGAAGCAGGCATTTTCTGTGGAGACGCTTTTCCGTGCGCTTGGAGGGCAACAGGAATGACCGCCGACTGGACACTGGTGTTCAAACTCAGGAACAACATCCCGCTGGAAGGCGATGTGGAGTTGGCGCGACGCGAGTTGTGCGCCCTCACAGGAACTACGGTAGAGCCGATAGACGCCGATGCGCTGCGCACCCTGAGCGTGCAGGGCTGGCTGTTGCCCAAAGATGTCGCGATACACCGCGAGGGAACGGTCGGGTTTCGTTGTCAAGTAGACACCCCCGACTTGACGCGCTTGTTTCGGCGTCTGTCGTTCTGCGAGCAGGTGCTGGCAATCGCCCCTACCGCAGACGCTTCCGTGTTTCGCGTGCTGCCAATTCGCTTGACACGGGTTCAAGTCGTGAACGGACGCGCTTGCGCCGTGTTTATCCCGTTCAACGCGATTGCCGAGTGGTCGGATGTCGTCGCGCGTCGGGCGAAGTCCCCGAAAGACGCAACAGCCCTGCTGGACTTTCTGGTGGACGCCCTCGTTGCGCCGACCCCAGCCGAGTTGAGCCACAATGTGCGCACAATCATCGGCGCGAAGCAGACGACGGGACACCTCTTTCACGGGCTGCATGTCTACAAAGCGAAGTTTTTCCCCCGTATGGCGCGAGCGTTCATCAATCTGTGCGGGGGCGCGACCGTGCTTGACCCTTTTGCGGGCAGTGGTACGGCACTGGTGGAAGCGGCTGTAATGGGCGCGCCGTCAATCGGCGTGGATATTGACCCGCTTTCCGTAGCGATTGCGCAAGCGAAGGCGCAGCTCTTGAGCGACGACGGCGCGGTTGCCGAAGCAATCGCCGATGTCTTGGGGCGGTTAGACGCCTCCGACAAAGGGCAGGTGAGCCTGTTTGAGATTGCCGAGACGCCTGTTGCCTACGCCATCACGCCCCAGTTTCTGCGCCATCGCATTCCTGAGCCTGAACTGCGTGAGGTCGAAGCAGATGTCGCGGCTGTACTTCGGGCGTTGCGTGGGTTGCCTGCGTGCAGTCCCTTGCACATCGCTCTTAGCGACGCTCTCTCGCGCAAGTTCAAGTTTCGTTTTCTTGGGTTGGGCTACGGGCGGTTTTCGCTGTCGATACTGCCACGGCGTGTACGGGCGATGTTTGTGGACAACTTGCACTACCTATCGCGTTCGCTGGCAGTGTGGCAGTGGCTGCGTGCGCACACGGGCGTTCGCCCCGCACCGATACGGGTATTGCACGGCGACGCGCGTCGGTTGCCACTCGCCGACGCCAGTGTGGATTGTATCGTCACCAGCCCGCCGTATATGCCCGCTTCGTCAGGGCGCGAGAACTACCTCAAGAGCAAAGCATATGCGATGACCGCGCTGGGGCTGATTGCGCCTGACGCTGTAGACGCGCTGGAAGCCGAGCAGATAGGCTCCGTGCAGCGCGTGGGCGACTCGGAAGACCTTCCCGCAGACGCCCGCGCCGTTGTGGAGTGGATGCAGGGTGACCCGACCCGCTGTGTCAAGGCAGCGGCGACCGCCAGTTATTTTGTGGATTTGCGGGCGTCGTTGCGCGAGGTGCATCGGGTACTGAAGTCAGGGGGCAAGTGTGCGTATGTGGTGGCGCGTCGGCATGTGTTTTATCGGTATCAGTCGCGCGAGGTGGTGCGTATCGTGGAGAGCGCGGACATCACGGCGCAGTTAGCGATGCAGGCGGGGTTGCGTCTGCTGGAGTTGGTGCATGTGGAGTTGCAGAAGCAGAACACCGTTGCACGCCCGCGCTCGCTGGACGCCTACTACGAGACGATTGTGCTGTTGCAGAAGGGAGAAGCCTAAGCCAACACGAGCGGGCTTGCGGGACAGGGCGCAGCTTTGGCGTACGCCCGCCGTTCTGTGCGTGCAGGTGGAGAGGTTCTCCCTACGCGCGAGTTGTGGAATATACCCCTTAGCATGTCGCATCGGTTCGAGCGGGCGTTGGAGCAGGGCGCGTGGGTGTTCGCGCTGGCGTTGGTGTTGCTGAGCGCGTGGGGCGCAGGGCGCGGCGTGTGCCAGATGATGACCCTGCAGCGCGAGCAGGCTGCACGCAGCGAACAACTCGCGCAGCTGGAAGGGCACGCGCTGACGATGGAGCGGAGCCTGTTGGGTCTGGCGCACGCGGATGACCCAAAGGTGCGGTATGTCGGCTACGACCCCCAGTCGCTGTACCGCACGCTGCAGGAAGCCCATCGTGGGGCGGGCGGGTGCATAGAGGCGATCGAGGCGCGGACAACACAGGGCGTCGCGCTGGAGACCTACACGGCGCTTGTACGCCTGCACGCCGTGTGGCAACGGGTGGACGCCGCGCTGAGCGACTACCTACAGCAGGGACAGCTCACACCGATAAGCCTAACGACCCTGCGCGCGTTCAGCTTCGAAGGGCAGACGAGCCTTGCGGAAGCGACCCGCGCCTTCCGACGCGCCGACCAGCGCGAGCAGCAAGCCGTGTGGGAGCGTACCGTGTGGGAGCTGGTGGGCTACTTCGTGTTGCAGATGATGAGCATGGGGCTGATCGTCGGGCTGCTGTGGCGGCGGTGGGGCGCGCCTGCAAAGTGGCTACAGCGGGCGTTGCACCAGCCCAGCCGCGCACACTTCTACACCGCACGCCTGCAGCGTACCGAGTGGGGCGAACTCTACGAGCGGTTGCGCTTCCAAGAGCGACGCCTGCGCGAGGCGGAGGCGTTCATGCGCGACTTGGCGATGGGACGCACGCCTGCGCCCATCACGCCCACCGACGCCGCCGACCCGCTGGCGCGCAGTAGTCAGTGGCTGCTGCGACGGCTGGAGCGCGAACACGCGCCGCACGAGCAGGCGAGTTAGCCTACCCCAGCGCACTGCGGGCGCGGTTGCGCCAGTTCACGATGTCCGTGATGCTGCCCAAGAAGATCCAGCCGCTGAGAATCTGTCGCCATGCACGCATCTGCTCGTAGACCCACATCGCGGGGCTGGGATACTCGGTCGCCATCTCCAGCTGGTGGTGGTAGTGCAGCGCGCCCTCGCGCAGCCAACGCTCCCACATGAGGTTTCCGAAACGGTGCCCCATCACACGCGCCCAGAGAATCTCCACATCCTCGCTCGCGTCGCCATAGCCGTCCAGCGCGGCGATATTCTGCCGATTCATCACATGCTGCCAAGTGGCTACATTAATCCATAGGGCGTCGTATGAGTTGACAATCTCGATGCCGTAGCGCCGCTCGAAGGGGTTGCGCGTAAGGGGTGTTGGCGCCATAAAGCGCGCGTCGGCGGAGACATTACAACTGCCCGACCAGATGCGCACAGCGCGCAGGGGCGTCTCGTCGCGCAGGAAGCGCAGGTAGCGATCCGAGAATTGGTTGTTCGCGAAGTTCGCATAGCGGTAGTGGCTGCAGTGGGCGTCGGTGAAGCCCATCTGCT
>JAIMAN010000002.1 GCA_023511915.1 Armatimonadota bacterium | reverse complement strand
TGCAAGCGATTGGGCGTGCAGGAGGTGGACTATGTGTGGCGCGTGGTCAAGCGCAGTTAGTCGCCCGACACCAGAGGTAGCCCCTCCCGACGCCACGCGATCATCCCGCCTGCCATATTGTAGGTGTTCTCGTAGCCACGCTGTGCCGCGATGCGTTGCGCTATTCCGCTACGGTTGCCACTCCGACACACAAAGTAGATGGTCTTGTCCTTTGGCAACTCGTTGACCCACTGCTCTATCGAGTCCAGCGGCTTGTTCACCGCTTGCTCGATGCGCTCCTGCTTGAACTCGGCGGGTGTGCGCACATCGATGATAAGCACTTTTTCGTCGGTGCGTCGTTCGTAGACCTCGCGCGGCGATACGGTGGTTTTTTTCGCCGTGTCCTGCTTTTCGTCGCAGCCCGAAAACGCCAATAGGCTGGCAACCAGTGCGCTAATCGTCGCCCATCGCATACGCAGATACCTCCAACGGGATTAGAGTCGTGTTCATGGTCAGAGGTTCACCCAGTAGGTCATCGCCCATACCACCGCTGCACAAACGCCTGGTAGTCCTGCTTATTCTGTAGGATGGGCTGCCACCATTCGGGGTGGTTGGCGTACCACAGCACGGTTTCGCGCAGGGCGGTCTCGAAGTCGGCTTCGGGACGCCAGCCCAACGCGCGGAGTTTGGAGTCGTCCAGCGCGTAGCGGCGGTCGTGCGCGGGGCGGTCTTTCACAAACTGAATCAGGCTCTCAGGTTTGCCCAGCGTGTGCAAGATTAAGCGCGAAACCTCTATATTGGCGCGTTCGTTGCCCCCTGCGATATTGTATGCCTCGCCGAACTGCCCGCGATGCAGCACGGTATCAATCGCCCGCACATGGTCGCCCACATAGAGCCAGTCGCGTCGCTGTTGCCCGTCGCCGTACAGCGGCAGCGGCTGGTCGTGCAGCGCGCGCACGGTGAAAAGCGGGATGAGCTTTTCGGGGTACTGGCGCGATCCGAAGGTGTTGCTGGGGCGCACAATCAGCACGGGCAGCCCGTAGGTGCGGGCATACGCCTGCACAAGCAGGTCTGCGCCCGCCTTGCTCGCCGCGTAGGGGCTGCTGGGTCTGAGCGGCGACTCTTCCGTGAACGCGCCCTGTTCAATCGCGCCGTACACCTCGTCGGTGCTGACATGCACGAACCGCTCGACGCCCACCTGCCGTGCGGTCTCCAGCATCACGAACGAACCGTACACATCGGTCGTGATAAAAGCGTCGGGATCCAAGATGGAGCGGTCAACATGCGTCTCGGCGGCGAAGTGGACGACATCGTGCGCGCCCTGCATCGCCTCGCGCACAGTCTGTTTGTCACGCACATCGCCGTGAATGAAGATAAAGCGCGGGTCGCCCTCCACCGCCGCGAGGTTCTCGCGCCTGCCCGCGTAGGTCAGCGCGTCCAGCACGCGCACCTCATAGTCGGGATAGTGCGCCAATAGGTACTCCGTGAAATGGCTGCCGATGAACCCCGCGCCGCCCGTAATTAGCACCGTTTTGCGCATGCGAATAGGATACCTCGCCCTCGCGCACACGCATTTGGCACGAAAGTTGCTGTAGGGTCTATGGGTGGAGAGCAAAGCCTGCCCTCATAAGGAGGTTGCGACCATACCTTTATGAGGCACGCGAGCCGAGGGTGTTCCCCCTTCGGCTCGCGTGATTTAAGGGGGTATCTGAGCGGGAACCCAGGCGCCTAACGAATCGTTAACATCAGTGCTGGGCGCGTGGCGGAGAGGTCGCGGGGTGAAACTCCCCGCCCCCCGCTTCTGCGGGGGTAGCTCAGGAGAGAGCGCTCCGCACGCGCCCAGCGTGAGGTATACTTGTATTGATGGTGCAGGTGCGCATCAACGGCAAGGAACGCGAACTACCCGAAGCGACCTCCCTGCTCCAACTGCTTCAGGAGCGCGGCATCGACCCCCGCGTGGTGGTGGTGGAGTATAACTACGAAATCGTGCCCCGCGAGCGATACGGCGAGATTACCCTGCGCGATGGCGACACGCTCGAAATCGTGCAGATGACCGCAGGAGGCTAACGATGCGCGTACTGGTGGTCGGTGCGGGCGTGATAGGCGCGGCAGTCGCGTGGGAACTGCTGCAGCGCGGCGCGGAGGTCGTATTGCTGGACGGCGCGGCGGAAGGCGGGCACACCTCCGCCGCCTCCGCAGGGATGGTGAACCCGTTCAGCCTGACGCCCGATGATACCCCTGCCCTGCCCCTCTACTGGCGGAGTCTGCAGATGTACCCCGACTGGACACGCGCCCTGCACGAGCGAACGGGCATCGACCCCGAATGGCGCAACGGGGGCTGCCTGCGCGTTGCGTTGACCCCAACGGACGCCGAGCATCTGGAGACGAGCCTTGCGTGGATCCACCGCTACGACGCTCACGCTGAACTCTACGACGCCTACACCGCGCGCCAGTTGGAACCCGCACTGAACTCCGAAATCGCCTGCGCCCTGCATATCCCCAGCGAGGGATGGGTGCATACCGAGCGTCTGATGCGCGCACTGCACCGTGCTGTGCAACTTAGCGGCGTAAACTTATACACGGGGTCGCCTGCGCTGAGCCTCGTTGTGCGGAACGGCGCGGTACGCGGGGTGCAAACCGCACACGGCGTTCTGGAAGGCGACGCTGTGGTTGTTGCAGCGGGCGCATGGGCAGGCGCGCTGCTGCAGCCGTTGGGGATACACGCGCCCATAACGCCTGTGCGCGGCGTCATCCTCTCGCTGGGTGACTTGCCCCTGCCCGTGCGGCGCATCCTATCGTCGCCTGTGGGCTACCTCGTGCCCCGCGCGGACGGAACCGCACTGCTGGGAGCTACGCGCGAACAGGCGGGCTACGACGCACGCGCTACCGCCGAAGGCTATGCTGTGCTGACACACAACCTCGCGCGCCTCGCGCCCTACTTGATGCACGCGACCGTGCTGGGGCACACGGTGGGACTGCGCCCCGACACGCCTGACCACAATCCCTACCTCGGCGCAGTGGCGGGCTATGACGGGCTGTACCTCGCCGCAGGGCACGCCTATCACGGCATCCTACTCGCCCCAGCCACCGCACGCGCGATTGCCGATGTAATCTTGAACGGCGCGACCGAACTGCCTATTGCGCCCTTTGACCCAAACCGTTTTATGAGGTGAACCTATGCAAACGATTCCCGTTATCAAGCCGACGATTTATGACCCGAACTCGGACGAGCCGCTGCGCATCAACGCGCCGCTGGTCGCCGAGTGGCTGATGGAGTTTCTGCGCGACGAGGTGCAACGGCGGCGCGGCTTCACCAAAGCGCTGCTGGGACTGTCAGGCGGCGTGGACTCCTCGGTCGTCGCCTACCTGTGCGCACGGGCGTTCGGTCCCGAAAATGTGTACGCCTTCCTGATGCCTTACAAGACCAGCAGCCCCGAGTCGCTGGACCACGGGATGCTGGTCGTGCGCGAGTTGGGCATCCACCATCGCGTGATCGAGATCACGCCGATGGTGGACGCCTATCTGGAGGCGTTCGAGCCTGACGCCAGCCCAACGCGCATCGGCAACATCTGCGCCCGCATGCGGATGATTATCTTGTTTGACCAGTCGGCGAAGCTGGGCGCACTGCCCATCGGCACAGGCAACAAAAGCGAGCGACTGTTTGGCTACTTCACTTGGCACGCCGACGACTCGCCGCCCGTGAACCCCATCGGCGACCTGTTCAAGACCCAAGTGTGGCAACTGGCGCGCTACTTGGGTGTGCCCGAAGTTATCGTGCAAAAGCCCGCGTCCGCTGACCTCATCGTCGGGCAAACCGACGAGGGCGACTTCGGTATCTCCTATCAGCGCGCTGACCGTATCCTGCACTACGTCACGCAGGGCTACGCGCCCGAACGCTTGATCGAGATGGGCTTCCCCGCCGATGATGTGTGGCTGGTCAAAAACAAGGTGGACAGCACGCACTGGAAACGCCACCTGCCGACCGTCGCGATGCTCTCCACCACCGCCATCGGTGAGTATTACCTGCGTCCTGTGGACTATTGAGGCGGCTATGATGCAACGCAACCTGTTCGAGGGCGTGCAGCGGCGGTTCACGGTCGGGATTGGGCAGTTCAAGCCGACCAAGGGGCAGTATCGGCGCAATCTGGAGCGGATTGGCGAGCTGATGCGCCAGTCCCTTCATGAGGGCGTGGATGTGTTGGCGCTGCCCGAAACGGCGACCACAGGCTACTTCGTGGAGGGCGGTGTGCGCGAATTAGCCATCCCTGCGACGCAACTACTGCACGACCTCGCCTGCCTGTACGCCGACCTGCAACCCGACCGACCGCTCGACATCTGCGTCGGCTTCTACGAGTACCTCGACGGCGAATACTTCAACTCCGCGCTCTATGCAACTTTAGACCCAGAACCTGCACAGTCGTCGCTTCTGCATGTGCATCAGAAATTCTTCCTGCCGACCTACGGCGTGTTCGAGGAGGAGCGTTTCGTGGCGCGGGGGCGTCGCTTAGAGGTCTTTCAAACACGCTTCGGACGCGCCGCAATTTTGATTTGCGAAGATGTGTGGCACTCGATTACCAGCACGATTGTCGCGCTCAAAGGCGCGCAGGTGTTGTATGTACCGACTGCTTCGCCCGCGCGCGGGTTCCAAGCCGAGCAGATCGAGAATGTGGAGGCGTATCGGCGTATGCTCACCCAAATCGGCGGCGAGCATACGCTGTATGTGGTGCAGTCCAGTCTGGTCGGCTTCGAGGGCGGCAAGGGTTTTGTGGGCGCGTCGTGGGTGGTGAACCCCTTCGGCAAGGCGATTGCGCAGGGACCGATCAATCAAGAGGCGCTGCTGGTCGCGCCGTTAGACTTGGACGATGTGGCAATCGCCCGCGCCCAGCTGCCCCTGCTCTCCGACCTGCGTTCGGTGGTCGCCGATGTCGCGCTGGAGTTTGAACACCTCGCGCGACGCCGCGCGCCCTCGTAGGCTCACCACAGTGCGACGCCCGCGAACACCGTCGTGTAGAGTTCGACCTGCGCCTCGATCGCGACGACCTCCAGCCGCGCGATTCGGAGATTGCGATCCTCCATCGCCTCTTCCGCCATCGCGGCGACCATCTCGTGCGCCTCGCGCTCGGTCATATAGCCTTCGGTCTCCATAATCACGCCGACTTCGCGCGGGTCGGTGGGGAACGCCAGCGAGACGGCGGCAGCGATTGTGCGCTCTGCTTCGTCCGAACTGAACACGCCGTAGGCGATAGGCAACAGGCTCCCCTTTGGCACATCAACGCTTGGTCGCAACGCCACGCTCGGCGGCAAAATGCTGGACACGCGCAACAGGTTGTAGTCCGCAAAGCCTGCCTGACGCAGCGCGCGATCGAACGACACCAACTCGAACGCCGAGACGCCGACGCCTGCGCCTGCCGTACAATAACGCGCCAGACGCGGCAACGGCGCAACGGCTACATCCCTGACCTCATACATAGCCTGCCTCCAAAGTGTGCGTCTATACTCTACCCTTGTGTAAGTTAACCCTGCGTTTAGTAGAACGCCGTGAGCAGGTCGAAGCCCCATCGCTTCGTGAAGGACGACCAAGTCAGCGCGACCTCGCGGAAGCCTATCCGATAGGCGATGGTGAAGGTTTGGTCGCGAAAGTCGTACTGCTGATACCGCTGCCAAGTATACCCCAATCCCATCCGCCAGAGGGGGCTAATTCGCCACGAGAAGTCCCCGACATAGCTCACAGAATCGGCGTCTAAGGCGCGGCTGAAGTAGCCTGTGAGGTAGTATCGCTCGCCAGCGCTCCAAGTGAGGCTGCCCGACAGTCGGTGTCTGCCCAGCAGGTTTGCGCCGAGCGCGTCTTGAGCGTAGTCATAGTTGATGCTGAGCGCGCCGCTCGCGCCCAACGCTTGCGTAATCCCCAAAGTGCCTGTGAGGCTCCAGCCCGCGTTGGGTAGGTTGCCCACGAACCGCCCCACCGTAAGCCCGCCCGTGAGGGTGGTTCCCTGCCCCAGCGATTGGGGAATGAGATTCCAGCGTGCGCGGACGCCGACGCCCTCACGGGTCTGTGTCCCCAAACTGCCTTGCACGCGGTTGGTCGTAAGGTTCAGCGATAGGCTCTGGCGCAGCGGCAAATCGGCGACGCGGCGCGGAGTGGTCTCGATGAACACATCCGTGCGGAGACTCTGCGCACGCGCGCCGCGCCAATAGGTGCTGCCCGCAAGCGTCGCGCCTGTCGAGTAGCCGCGCGCCTGATGCGAGAGTTGCAGGGAGCCGTAGACGCCCTGATGCGCAGGCGAGTCGAGCCACAGCGCAAGGCGCGTGTTCGGCGCAAGCGGCTGCTGATGCCGCCAGTTCACCCCCCAGTCGCTGCGTGCCAGGCTGGTGAGGCTCACCATCCCCGTGCCCAGCCCGACCCGATACTCGTGTTCGAGGTCAAGGAACATCCCTCGCGCCGCGCCCATGGTGCGCCCGCCCACCTGCGCCGTGCGCAAGCGCAACGCGCCAATCTGCGTCGGCGACAGCGTGTAGTAGTACGGCACATCCAGATAGACCTGCCCGCTCTGCACGCCAATCAGCGTGTCGCTGCCGACGCCACCACTCCAGAGGCTTTGCGAATAGAGCGGCAGGCTCAGCGAGCGCACCTCGCCCACATAAAACTCCGCGCGGTGGAACTGAATGCGCTCGTTGGGGTAGAACCAAATCTGCGCCGCCTTGATGACCAAATCCGACTCGGAGATGTCGGCGAACTGGAACAGCTCAGGCGGAACCACAGCGTCAAACGGCTCGATTGCCCCGTAGCGCACGCGCACGACTTCCCAGCGTCCATCGCGTTGGGTCAGCCCGTAGCCTTGCAAGGCGCGCAACTCATAGCTCAGTTCGGCAAACTCGGCAGCTTCGGAGCCGTACTGCAGGCGAGCGTTGCGCGCCTTCACGCGCAGGCTCTCCACTTCCAGCTGCAGGTCGTCCGCCTCGATGCGCGTGAAGCCGAAGCGGACGCTTGCGCCGCGCGCCTTGCCCGACGCGGCGATGACGCGCTGCTCGTTGGCGTAGGCGAGGTACTCCGCGCCCAGCACTTGCACATAGTCGGTCGCGCTGCGCAGCTCGTCTTGGGTCGCCACGAACAGCGCCTGAGTCTCACCCACAACGCCCAGCCCGACAGCGGTCGCGGTAATCGTCGCGGCGCCGGGCGTCTGGCTGGCGATGAGCGTCGCACGCGCCACGCCGCCCTCGGTGGCGACCACAGGCTCGCGGAACGCGCCCAGCGTCGTGGTGAACGCGACCTGCGTGCCGTCGGGCGCAGGCTTGCCCTGACTGGTGCGCACTTCGGCGACCACCAGAATTTGCGTTGCGCCGTCGGCGACCGCCGCCGCGGGGTAGACGCTCAGGCGAATTGCCCCATTCGCCCAACAAGCACAAAGGCAGAGGAGCCACAGCCCCCCTGCCCCGATCAGTCGTCGGATGGGTCGCTTGCACATTCTAAAACTGCGAGCCGCCCAGCACCGCGCCCAGAATAATCGCGAACAGCGTCACTGTCGCGCGCTCGCGTTTGCGGTCGGGGCGACGCTCTTCTTGCGGTTGGGTTGGTTGCTGCACAGGCGGCGCTAAGCGTTCGCGCAACGCTGCGCCCACCTTCTGGGCGACCTCAGCCACCGCAGCGATTCGGGCGATGTTCACATCCTCTTGGTCAGAGCCTAACCGCCCGCGTCCTGACTCCGCCACCGAGACGATGACCTCACCCGTGCGCACATCGATGAGGTCGCCGCTGATGGTGATAATTGCCTCGCGCTTGGTGGGGTCGTAGCTGAACTCCTCGATGCGCCCTGCAAACGCGAGGTCAACATCCAGCAGTGCGCCCACGCGCGCGGCGCGCCAAGTACCGTCCGCCTCGCGCTCGTTGAACGGTGGGTTCAGGCGGTCGCGCCGAATACGGTTCTCCTCAATCGCGCGGGTAATCGACGGGTTCGTCTCACGGAACCGTAGCACATAGATGCTGGGAATCTCTTTGAGCTGCGCGTAGAGGGCGTTGAGCGCCTCGACATTTACATTGAACTCGTCGCTCGGTTGCACCGCCGCGCCCTGCGCGAACGGGAACAGCACCAGTTCGCGTGTCTGCGCCGCACTCCATCCGAGCGACAGGCATGCGATGATCACTGCCCAGTAAGTTCTCACCATTGCGCCTCCTTTAGGTGGGCTGGGGGGTTGCCCCAGCCCGTGATGCGTTATCGGGTCAGCACCAGCGGTCGCACCGCGCGCGCCGTCTGACCGTCTTCAGTGCGCGCCTCGACCTGCACCTGATAGGTTCCCGGCGGTACGGCGCGCCCTTGATCGTCGCGCAGGTTCCACGAGACCGTGTTGACGCCGCGCGTGGCTGCGCGTCCGCGATGCAGGCTTGCAATCGCTCGACCATCCGAGCCAAGAATCTGGATGCTGGTCTGCGCGTTGTCTGCCAGCACATAGGAGATGGACACGCTGTTGGCGCCGCGCCCTGCGCTGCCCACATTCACGCTGGTAATCAGCGCGCCTGTACGCGCCGCGCGCTCGACGGTGATTTGCAGGCGCGTGCGCCCTGTGGAGACGAAGCGGTACTCAGGCGTCGTGCGCAGATCGACCGCGCGTCCCGTGTTCAAGTCGGTCAGGCGCAGGCGGTAGCCCTGCGGCACCGTGTTCAGGTTCGGGAAGGACAGCGTGACCTCCTCGCCCGCGCCCGCCTCCACCATCAAGTCGAACTGTTGGCGATTGGCAAGCGGGCGGATTTCTTGCATCAGCGGCGCGCCTGTGCCCGACTTGAGGATGACCAAGTTCACGGGGCGGTCAGGCAGCGGCGTCGGCGGCTCCTCGATGTCGCCTGCGCTGCGCCCGCTGCTCATGCCGATGAAGTTCTGCGTGTCCGCGCCGCGGGTCGTACGCGCCACAATCTGCAGTCGCCAATCGTTGGGCAGATTGGGACGCTCCTCAGCGGAACGGATGATCACCCCGCCAAAGCCCGTACCAGGCAAAAACACAGGCGGGTAGACGAACTCAATGTCTTCGTTCACTTTGATCCAGTAGCCCCGATGCGGCAGGAGTGGCGTGTTCGGGTCAGAAGTGAACTTATACTCGCGCGAGAACTCGTCCCAGTAGTAGAGAACGCCGCGAATGACGCCACGCTGCGCCGCCTCGAAGAAGCTAATGCTACGCGACGGGTCACTGGCTGGCACGATGACTACCTGCCCCAGCACGAGCGGATAAGGGTACGGATTGCCAATTTGGTTCCACCCACGCTTGAGCGGCAGTGGCACACTTGTGGTGAACACATTGTCGGGGAAGCGTAAGTTGGTCGCATCGTATTGGGCAGTGGTGGCGTCGCCTGGCAAGAAGATCCAGAAGCCCTGACCAGGCTGAATAGTGTCTATGGTCTCATATAGCTCGCGTTCGGGGTTCCAGCGCTTCGCTTGGTACGCGCCGGGCAGATTCAACACCTCATCCAGTGAGCTGGTGGTCGTGAAGGGAATCGAGACGATCTGGAAGCCCGACTCCAGTTTGCGGTTGGCGGTGGCGGAGATGAGAATCGTGCGCGCCACGGACTTTGTGGGTGCGGGCGGCGCCTGCACCGAAACGCGGAAGGTCACGAAGCCCACTGTGGTCGGGTCTGCCACCACACGCCACCTCAAGGGCGCGGTCTGCCCAGGTGCAAGGCGCGCGATGGTGCGGGTGCGCGTTTCCCCAGGCGCAAGCGAGACGCCTGCAGGCAGCGACAAGTCCACCGCCACATTCGTCAGGTCAATCTCGCGCCCGACAATGAAGAACTGGTTCGTGACATTCGCGACAATCACGAACTCGCCGTCATTTGCCAACTGCGACAGGTCTTGCGGGTCTGGCTCCACCACAGGCAGCGCCTCGACGCCCACCGCCACAGGCGGCTGCACATCCAAATCCACGGGCGTCAGCGTCACATAGAACACAAACTCACGCTCTTGACCCGGCGCAAAATTGCGTGCGTTAACAAACAGGTTGATCGCGACATCATTGATGAACGCATCGGGGAACAGCGTCGGCTCCCAAATCGTTGTGCCCTGTATGAAAAGCCACGCGCCGACGACCAGCCGATCGATGGGCGTCTGGTCTTCGAATCCCTTGACGGGGCGCAGAAGGTATCGCGAGGAGCCGGCGAGGTTGCCGCGCCCCAGATAGAACTCGATAGCGTTGGGGATTTGCACGCCCCGAATATCAGTGTAGGTGCGTATGGGTCGCTGCCCCTGCACATAGACATAGGGCGGTCGCGACGCGCCGTTGCGGTCGAAGCCCTCCTCAACGCCTGTTTCGACATCCGAAGCCAATCGGAGCGCGAGCGAGGCGGGCGTGTCGCCATTGTTGCGCACGCGCAGGCTGATACGCGCCGCGGACTGTACCAAATCAATCCGCATGTCGGTGTCCCAGCCTTCCACATTCCAGATACGGCGGATGTAGAACCCACTCGCGCCGCGCCAGGCTTGATCAAAAGTGACCGTCGGTCCGCCCTCGCGTCCCCAAACGAAGGTTTGGGTCTGACCCTCGCGCTGCGCCTGCATAGTGATATACATCCCGCCGGGATAGACGCCCCACGGATAGCCTGAGGTCAGCGCGATGCCCCGATCGCCCAGCAGCGCGTTGCCGCCTGAAGTGCCCAGCTGGATACTGCCCTCAGCGGGACGAGTGGTACACTCCGCATTCTCAATCGGGAAGCATCCTGTAATCCAAGTAACAGTACCGCCCAAGCCAAGCGTAGCGCCCAGCACGCCATTGTCCACCGTGAGTGCGGCGTAATCGTCGCTGACCGGGTTATCGTTGTTGGGACAGCCGCACGGTTGCCCAGGTCCTGGCTGATAGCTCCCGCCTTGGGCGAGAGCTATCCCCATCACCAGGCTACCATTCAAGATTGCTGACATCCATCGTTTCATAATCTGTAGCCTCCTTCCTTAGCGGGCGACCACAAGCGGTCGCACCACACGCGCTGCCTCACCGTCGTCTCCAGTGGCGATAATCTGCACCTGATAGGTTCCAGGCGGCACCGCGATGCCCGAGTCGGTGCGTCCGTTCCAAGTCGCCGTGCTGACGCCTGAAGTGCGCGTGCCTGATTGTAGACGCGCGACGGTCTTGCCCGTTGCATCCTGAACCAGCACCTGCACTGACGCTTCGCCGTTAAGGGCGTATTGAATCGCGAACTGGTTGCCGCGCGTCTGGGTGATCGACACATTCGTCACCTGCAGGCGGCTGGCGCGGGCGGGCTGCGCCTCGATGACGAACCGCCGTCGGCTGGTCTCGTCCGTGCGGAAGCGGTGCGAGCTGTTTTGGAGCATCGAGATGCGCTCGCCTGTGACTTGGTCAATCAGCACCAGGCGCGTCCCTTTTGGCACGGGCAGTTCCTGGCTCCACTGCAAGGTGACCTCCGCGTTGGGCTGGTCGGTCGTAACCTCGATGTTCCAGCGCTGCGTGCGTCGCACGTTGCGTCGCAGGTCTTGCGCGAGCGCGCTGCGCGTGCGCGGCTCCAGAATCGTGAGCGCGACATACGCCTGGAATGCGGGCGGCTTCTCCACATCCTCGGTTCCGAGAGCGTCGTTAGCGTGGGCTGCGGTACCGATGAGGTTGTTGGCGTCCTCGCGGTCACCACTGCGGGCAATCAGGCGCAGGAGCCAGCCATCGGACTGCACGGGGGCAACGCGCGGCGTATCATCGGGCTGACTGCGTAGGCTGCCGACGGGCGGCACAACCAGCGTACACGGCTTGAGCGCGCGTACCCAGTGCGCTTGCCACGCGATCAGCTCGCCCAGCGGCGCCGTGCGCCAAGTGTATTCACCTGTCAGCGGAATGTAGCGGTAGATTTGCAGGCGGATATATTCGCGGTCGGCGGCTTCCTGCAGGCTGAGCCGCTGTACGATGCCCCCCGCACCCAACACCTCAACCTCACATGCCGCCCACGGCACATTGAACGGGAAGGGGTTGCCAATCATGTTCCAACCCTCTTGCAGCGGGATGAGGTAGGCGGTATTCACATCCACCTGCTCCTCGCCCAGAATAAAGGCGGGCGAGGTGGTGCGCAGGAAGTAGCCCAAGCCGCGCGGCGGCGTGGGGTTGTTCGAGCCGTCGGGACGCACAGCGACGGCCGGTGGATTGAAGCTGGCGCGCGGGTCGGGATTCGCCGCCGAGTAGCGGGCATACGCGCCTTCTGACGGCAGATAACGCGCCAGAATCGCGTCGTTGCCAAACAGCTCTTCAGGGGCTGCCGAAATATCGTAGGGTGTGGAGAACATCGCCAGCCCTGCACTTTGCACGCGCGCCTTTGCAATCACGCGCGTGGCGCCGCTGCCGCTCACGCCGTCCTGTCCAACCGCCTCAACCGAGATCGTATGGCGTCCCTCGCCCGGTAGCGCAACCACAAAGTCCAGCGTTATCGTTCTCTGCTGCGGGTTCACCACAGCCGTCGGCTCCCACTGGCTACGCGGGAGTGGGTCGCCGTTCAAGCGCACATTCAGGATGTTCGCGGGGTCGTTATTCAGCACGCGGCGCACCACGACTTGTACGCGCACTAAGCGGGTGTCGATCGTCGTGCCCGAAACAGGTTCAACGAACGCGACATTCACGCCGCCTACCCCGCGCAGAGCTTGGTCAAGGTTGATAATCCCAAAGCCCAGTTCAGGGTCGGGCACATTTCGCCCGCGTGGATCGGCGGTCTCCTTGAGCGCGATTACCGCTTCAGGCTCCACTGTGTTCGCATTGTGTCGCGGTGCGCCTGCCGAAAGCACTAACGCAACCGCCGCGGCGACATACGGTCCCGAGTACGAAGTCCCCTGCACATAGGTATATTGCTGCGAGGTGGAAGCGGTCGTAATTACGCCGTCGAAGAAACTGCTTTCCTGATCGCCGCCTGGCGCCGCCAAATCGATATTGCCGTAGTTGGAGTAAGATGCCTTCGCGCCCGTGCGCCCAACAGCCGACACATTCACCACATTCTCGAAGTTCGCGGGGTAGCTGGGAATATTCACATTGTCGTTGCCCGCCGATGCAACAGGCACCACGCCGCGACGATAGATCTCTTGGATGAGCGCGTTCGACTGCTGCGAGAAGAAGTAGCCGCCATAGCTCATATTCAGCACATGAATCTGCGCGGCGTTGTCAATCACATGCTGGTAGGCTTCCAGCACATTCTCCGTGTACAGCGGACCCAGAGGTCGCTCGGTGACCTTGAGCCCGACGATTTTCACATTTTCCCAGATAAGCCCTGCGATACCGATTCCGTTGTTGGTGACCGCTGCCGCCACGCCTACCGTTGAGGTTCCGTGCGAGAAGCCGGAGCCTTCGGGGTCGATGTTATCATCAGGCGTATCGGCGGCGAAGTTGCGCGAGAGCGGGTCGAATAAGCCTGCCAAGTCGGGATGTGACCGTTGGAAGTTGTCGTCGATGAAGGCAACACGAATCCCCGCCTGCCCTTTCTCGATGTCCCACGCAGCAGGCATTTGCATCATCGTTAGCGCCCACTGTTCTGGGAAGAGCGGATCGTTCGGGATGTCGTGATAGCGCAGGATGTAGTGCGGCTCGATGTAAAGCACATCAGGGTGTTTTTCAAGGCTCTTGACCGTATCCTGCACCTTTTGGAGCAGCGTAGTGGCGGCAAGCCCCTGATCGCGCAAGCGCAGCACATAGGTATCCTGCACACGGATGGGACGAACCTCTGCGTTCACGGAGCCTGCAATCGCACGCGCGGTCTCCAGGGTGCGTCCGGGCTTGAGCCGTACAATCATCTCGCCAGGCACAACATCGTCTGGCGTCAATTGCGGCGCTTGCGCCCACGCACACTGCGCCGCGACGAACACTCCAACCAGCCATAACCACATCCGTCTCATCGGCTATTCCTCCCGATAATTGCTGTCTATAAAGACGACCAAGCGGGGCGTAGGTTTCCTTGAGCCTACGCCCCAAGCGTGCTACGGGCTGGGCGGCAGCTCTTGTGTGGTGAACTCGAACGGTCGGCTCCACACATAGCGCAGCCCGCCAGGTCCGGGCATGGGACCAGGATTGTCCCCAAGATTACGCGCCCCGACGCGCCAGTAGAGTGTGACCCGTTGCCCTGTCAGCCCCAGCCGATTGAGCAGCCCTGTCTCAAGGTTGATGCGCTCGGTGGAGACAGGCGAGCCGCCCACAGCAGTTGAGAGAATCTCGGGCGACACGAAAGTACGATTCCGATCGTTGAAGGTCGGGTCTGTGGAGACCTCCACGCGGTAGGCGTTCGCGCCCTCCGCCGCCAGCCAGCTGAAGCGCACATCCTTCGGGTCGACATCCTCGCTGCGCTGCACAGGGGTCAACAGTTGCACTGGCAGGAGCACGGTTGCCTGCCCCGAACGCACGCGGTCAGAGAGTCGATAGATAATCTGCGATTGACCTTCAGCTTCGCGTGTCTCGCGGTAGACCAACGCAATCTGGTAGGTGTACGAGCGTCCGGGGGCAACGCCAGGCGCGCCCTCAAGTTCTTCCAGTTCCAAGTCTTCACTGCCCTCGCGCGGCAAGCTGGCGTAGCTCACATTGCGCGGCACAGTCGAGTCCACGAAGAAGTTTTGGTTGCCAGGCGTGACGCCGACAGGCTGCAGGTTGCCGTTGCCGTCCGTGCCGATAAAATCGGAGCGGTAGATTTGCCATTGGATGGTGTCGGGCGCGCTCTTGGCGAAGAGGGTCGTCTTCCACGAGACGCGCACGAACGGTTCAAAGTTGCCGTCCGCGCTTGGCTCCGCCAGCACTGTCTGTACGGGAGTGTTGCCGCCCGACGAGCCGCGCGCCACGCCGAACGCGATGAGCCCGATGATGAGAATCGGACCCAGCGCCCGCAGCAGTTTATTGCCCTCGCCGCGCTGGCGGGGTCGCTCGGTGACCACGCGCCCCGCTTTGACCTCGACGCTGGGCACGCGGAAGACGGCGCGTGCGCGATCTTCGCTCTGAATGCCGCGCCCGAAGTCGATGATTTCGCCCACAGCGTCGCTATCGGAAACTTGGGTCACACGGATGCGTCCGACCTCCTCGCCGCGCCGCACGACAATCATCTCCATGCCCGGTTGCAGCCCGCCGCGAATGCCGCGGGTCAGCAGCACCTCTTTGCCCGCGCGCGTGGTTAGAATTGTCGCTTCAGGGATGGTGTAGTTGTTGATGGTGCGCACGGCTTCAAATGCAGCGTTGCGGATGGCTTCTTGCACCAGCGTATCGTCGTCGCCCGTGAAGCCAGGGCGTCGGTTGCTGAAGCCCGTGGCGACCGCGCCGTTGATGGGTTCACCCGACGCGATGTCGATCACCCGCACGGTGATCACGACTTGCGCCTGCTTCGGGTTGCCCACGAAGGTCACGGCGTTCACCTCGCCCGTGATGAGCGACTCGGTCTGAAGCGCGCGTCCCAGACGCAAGAACCCTGTCTTATCGAGGGGCGTCGAGAGATCAAGGTCTTTGAGTTGCTGTTCGATTTCGCCGCGCGCCAACACCTCGAACTTGCGCGACTTTTGGTATTCGCCTGCCACGGCGTCGGTGGCTGCGCGCGCGATGCTCGCGCCACCGAAGCCGCTTTTGTTCTCGAAGTCCAGCACTGCCACACGCGGCAGTTGCACCAGCTGGGCGTAGGCGCGCACAGCGCCCAGCGGGTAGAGCAGCCCCACTGCGAGCATGCTCAGCACGCCGAGATACACTGTGCGCGTCGTCCAAGTTCGTCTCATCCGTGTTTTCACCCTGATTGCTCCTCCTTCATAGTCTGTTCTCAGCGCGTGAGCACCAGCGGCGCGGTCGCGCGAGCAACCTGACCGTCTTCGCTCACGGCTCGAATCTCTACGGTGTAGGCGCCGGGCGGCAGCGCGATTCCGCTCTGGTCGCGCCCGTCCCAGCTGGCTTGCTGCACGCCGCTGCGGGTCGCTTGATTCAGCAGCTGGCGCACGACCTTACCGCCCGATAGGATATTCACCTGCACGGTTGCGTCTCCTGTCAGTTGGAACGCGACGGTGTGCTGTGCGCCGCGCCCCGACTGCACCTGCACTTGCTGGATGCGCAGCAGCCCGCCGCTGGACGCCATTTCGAGGCGGAATCGGCTCACGCCGCTGGCGTTCGTGCGGAAGGTGTACGCGCCCGAAGTGCGCAGGTAGCGTCGCTCGCCCGTTTCAAGGTTCACCAGCACGAGGTTCGCCGCGCGCGGCAGCTGCTGCGCGTCGGGCCAGTGCAAGGTGACCTCGCGGTTCGGCTGGCTGCTCTCCACGGTGAACTCCCAGCTTGCGCTGCGCGTGGCGGGCTGGATGTCCACGCCGTACACGCCGCTCTGCGCGCCCCAGCTCATGCGCGGCAGGCTGATGTGCACATAGTCCGCGCCGACGGGCGGCGGCTTGAGTAGGTCATGCGCCGTATCGTAGCCTGGCGTTGCGCTGCGCGACACGCCGATGTAGGCGCGATCTTTCAAGTCGCCCGACTGCACCTCCAGTGTCAGTCGCCAGCTGCCTGCATCCACGCCCGCGCTGCGGTTGGACGCGCTGGTCGCTGCCGCACTGGGCGGGATAATCAGCGTCGTCGCGCGGTAGGCGTACACCCAGTAGCCTTCCCAGACCTTCATGCGGGTCGTCGCCGAGTAGCTGCCGAACGAGTAGCCCCACAGCGCGTTCGCCACGATGCCCTTGCCCACCGCCGTCGGCAGGGAGACCGCCGTGTTGGTGTCGGGGTCGATGAACTGCACCTGGCTCCAGTTCACATCGAAGGTGAACGGGTTGCCGATGAGGTTCCAACCAACTTGCAGCGGGATCTGGAACGGCTGGTTCGTGTCGGCAGCCGTGCCTTCGATGGCAAGCGGCAGGTCTTCCGAAGTCTCGATAAAGTAGCCGCGTCCGAGTTGGAAGCGGTTCGCAGGGGCGTTTGGATAGAACACATAGCGCGACTGGCTCGGATCCCAGCTGAAGAAGCGGAAGGTCGCCGACGCAGGCACATTCAGCAGCGTGCGCACATCCTGCGTGTAGTCATACGGCGCGGAGACCAGGAAGCGACCCTTGAAGAAGGTGCGCAGCGGCTCCGACTTGAACTCGCCGATGACCGTGTTCTGGTTCGAGTTCACGGTAATCGTGCGCTGGTTCGGCGTGAAGGTGAAGCCCGTCTTTTCGGGGATGACCACATACTCGCCGGGCGGCACATTCGTGAAGCTGTAGTTGCCGTTCGGGTCTGTGGTGGCGGTTTGGACATCCACCGTGCCGAAGCGCAGGCGCACTGTTGCGCCGGGTTCAGGCGCGCCGCCGAAGCGCCGCACGATGCGTCCCGACGCAGAGCCAGGCGGAAGCAGCGACAGCTGGAAGTTCAGCGTGGTTGTCGTGTTCGCGGGCACATTCAGCGTTTGGCTCTCAGGCGCGTAGCCTGGCGCGACCGCCGTAATCACATACTCGCCTGCAGGCACATCGAAGCTGTACACGCCGTTCTCGTCGGTGGTCACATCGGCGCGGGTGTTCGTGCCCGCCACCGCGGTGACGCGCGCGTTCGGAATCGGGTTCCCCGTGTTCGCGTCTGTGACGGTTCCCGTGACCGTGCCCGGTTCAGGCTCCAGCACGAAGTCGCCAACATTGGTCGTCTCCCCAGAGCGCACCTGCACATCGCGATAGACGCCGTCGGGCGTGGGCTGCACAGGAGGCAGCGTGTAGCCGCCGAACGCCAGCGACACGACCGTCACCTCCCAAGTGCCGACGGGCACACGCGGGATCAGGAAGGTGCCGTCGGGGTCCGTCACAATCTCGAGCGTCAGTTCGGGGTCGGTGGTGTTCGTGGCGCGCACCAGTGCGCCGCGCACAGGCTGGTTGTTGATATCGATGACGCGCCCGCTGATCTGCCCTGGCGGCGTCGCCAGCATAATTAGGTTAATTGTGGCGGTCTCTGCCACCAGCACGACGGTTTCGGGGTGCTGCGTCTTGAAGCCGGGGCGCTCCGCGTCCACCACATACGCGCCCGCTTCCAGCCCCACGATTCGGTAGAATCCGTTGGAGTCGGTGATGGCGTAGCCTGCGTTCACGCCCGCAACGCTTTGGGGCGCGATGCCCACCACGCGCACCAGCGCGCGCGGCAGAGGGGTGAAGGTGCGCGTGTCGGGGTCGTACTGGCGCACCACGCCCTCCAGCACGCTATGCGTCATCCAGCCGAAGGCGTTGTGGATGATTTTGTTGCGCAGCGAGCGGCACCACAGCAAGTCTTGCGGACCTTGCGAATACGCCGAATTGACGCCCTCGACGCCGAACGCCAAGAAGCCGACCTTCGAGCGGTTCGCGTCATTAGCGTAGTAAGAGCCGGCTTGGTTGGAGGTGCCCAGCAGCGCGCCCTGATTGACGCGCGGCTGCGTGTAGATGTAGGTCGGGCGCGCCGACGGCGCTACGGTCACGGTGTCAATCCATACTTGGTTCCACGCAGCGTCGGTGTAGAGCGGACCGGTGCCCGCGCCCACAGGCGGAATCACATCGAAGGTATCGAAGGTCGGCAGCACCACATACGCCGCGGGGTGCGACAAGCGCAGCTCGTTCGGCTGGTCGGGAACGCGCGCGTTGCCTTCAAACCGCGTCCAGATGACGATGCCACCAGGGTTGTCGGCGAACGGGTTCGGATCCTCGCCTGCGGGCGGGGCGACACCCTGTAGGATGTGGCGCAGCCCGCGATAGGGGATGAAGAACACATCGTCGGCAGTGTCGCTGTCGAACGACACGCGCAGGATGTCGTTCATGAATTGGTTCGCGACCGCGCCGCGCAAGCTCAGCGCCCAGGCAATGTCCTGACCACTAAACAGCATGCGCCCGCTGTTTTGCAGGTAGCTGCGGATTAGCGTCTGCACCTCGGGATCTAAGATGTGCCCGGGTCCCGCCCACACATTGCCTGCGTAGGGGCTGCCCCAGATGACCATTCGGGTCGCGTGCAGCTTGTTGCGGAAGCCGCCTGTGAGGTCGGTCGGCTCGCGCTCCGTGCGCGGCTGGTAGCCCGCCAGCACGGCAGGCGTAATCGGGTTGCGGCACTGCACGCGCCAAATGCTATACAAGTTGCCGTAGGTGGTGTTCTGCCCCAGCGTGTCGGAGCGGATGAAAAAGCCCGGCGGGAGGTTCGGGTGGGGGATTGCCCCGTCGCCGTGAATCGTTGTGCCCTGCCCGCTCGGCGGCTGCGTAAGGTCAAATGGCGGCTTGCCTGTCGGGTTGTCCGTCCAGTAGCTCTCGACGGGCTGCCAAGTCGGGCGCGTGATGGAGTTGCCAATCGCGTCCACGCGGTTCTGCACGAAAATTTGACCGCCCATGTAGTCCGAGACCAGCAGGATGTTGTGCGCGCCCGTAAATTGCTGCGTCGTGAAGCCCGAAATATTGTCGTAAATAAACTCGTTGCCCACATTGTCGCGCACAATCACATCCAAGTAGAAGTCGCTCGGAATGTCGGGTGTGCGCCATGTGGCGACATACCAATCCGTCGGGTTGCCGTTGTCGTCCAGTTCGGGCTGCAACAGCAGGGTGTCGTCGATACGCCCGTCGAAGCCCAGCCGTGCAAGGCTGTAAGGCTCCTTGTATTCGTAGGTCTCTGGGTGAATCGCCTGCTGCCCGACCTCCACAAACAGCGGCACATACGCCTGCCCCTGATCGACCAGAATGCGGTTCGGGAAGAAGATGTCGAACTGGAACAGCTGGTACAGGCGGTGTTCCAGCCCTTCGGCGTCCTGTTCCGCGCTATCGGGATCTTTGAACTGCACGCGCACGAAGTCGATACCGCTCTGCAGATCCAGCGCACGCACCTTAATCGTGACCGTGTCGCCAGGGAACGACTCCTTGGGGCTGACGATGGGCAGGATCTCCATCAGCGGCGGCGTGAGGTCGAACACCAGCGTCTCCCACAGGTCGTGGACGCCCGGTCCGGGCGACTCTGCGCCCTGCGTGCGGGTGGAGTGGTACGCGACGCGGTTGCGCGTGTCGATGGCGGCGGACGGGTACTTCGCGCCCGCAGCGGGCACAAAGGACGCCACGCCGGGCACATCGGGGCGCGCCAACGCCGCCGTGCTGGGGTCGGTGGTCAACGAAAGCGTGTTCGCTGCCGACGGCGGCTCGGGCAACAGCGCGGGCAGGTAGTAAATATCGTAGATGTTGTTCGCCACATCAACGCGGTCGGACGGCTCGCCCAGCTGGTGCGGCTGACCCGACTTGCGCGTCGAGGAGAAGACAATATACGGCGTGTCGCCAATCTGCGCCCAAGTCGGTTGACGGTCGCGTGGGCGGTTGCCGTTGCTATCGACGAAGGTCGTCCACTGCACGACGGTCAGCGTGTTGAAGTCCAGCATATAGATGTAGCTGGTTCCGTCGGCGGCGATGCGGGCGAACGCCACACGGTTGCCGTCGGGCGACCACGCAGGCTCCACATCGTTCTCGCCTGGATCAGGGAAGGTAATGCGCCTGAAGAAGGTTCCGTCTTCGAACGGGCGTCCGTCCGTGCGTGCGACATAGAGGCGATAGCGTCGGTCGGCTTCCGTCTCGTTCGCAAGCAGACGGTTGGACGAGAAAATCACCAAGTTGCCGCCGGGGCTCAGCGCGGGGCGAAGGTTCTGCGTGACGCCGTTGTTGTCGGAGGTCAGCACCACGCGCTGTCCCGTGCTGAGGTTGCGCACGACGATGTTGTAGCTGCCTGCCGCGCTGCGGTTGGCATAGGCGATAATGTTCGCGGAGGCGTTAAGCGATGGCTGAATCTGGCTGCCGAACTGTTCGTCGGGCGTGTCCCCCGTAATCGGCGTGAGGTTCGTCAGATTGCTCAAGTAGGTTTGGGAACCTTCGTCGAGGTCGCCGCGCCAGATGCGGTAGCGCGGCGTGGGGTTCACCAGTCGCCCGTCTTGCCCGACCCCGCCCGCGTTGCTGGCAAAGAACATCTTCGCCGCGCCAGGGTTATACACGGGATGAATCTCGTCGGGCGCGGCGTTGGTGATGTCGCGATCCCAGCGCGGCGCGCGCGTGCGTTGCCGCCGTTGCTGCAGCTGCTGATGGAACTGCTGCGGGTCGAACAGCCCGTTTTTGCGCCACTGCACGCTGCCGCTTTGCGGGGCGCGCTGCGGCGCAATCTTGTAGTTTTGGGGCGGGATGGGCTTATACGCGGAACTGGGCAACACATGGCGCGACGGACGATCGCGGTAGGGGTCTTCACTCTGCCCCGCGCCGTCGTCGGCGTAGCCCGTCCAAGCCAATAACAGCCCCGCCAGTGCCAGATGCCATCGCCATCGTCGTATCACTGCGTTCGAACCTCCTCTTCCGTAGTCAGATTCCGTATCACTCGCGATACTCCTGCCCGATTTTGACGCCCGAAACCGAATTCCGTTGCGCTACCGAGTATACCTGCTGCGTGAGTGTGCGCCAGATACGGCGCGCCTGCGCTTCGACCTGCTCCAGCGAGCGATGGGTGCGAATCACCCAGTCGGCGAAGGGGGTTTTGCAGCGGGTCGGCAGTTGCGCCTGCAGGATTTGCCGCGCCCGCTGGGGTGGGACGCCCCGCGCCATCAGACGCTGGCGTTGCAACGCAGGGGTCGCCTGCACCACCACGACCGCATCGAACATGCCCTGCAGCGCGACCTCGATCAGTAGCGGTACCTCGACGAAGAGGGGCGTCGGCGACGGCTCGCGCGCCTGCAGGTGCGCCTGCAACGCCCGCACCACAGCGGGGTGCATCATCCGATTCAGACGCCTGCGCACGGCGGGGTCGCCGAACGCCAGCGCCGCCAGTCGCTCCCGCACCAGCGCGCCGTCCGCCGCTGTAATCGCCTGTCCAAACTCCCTGATGAGTTGCTCCCATACTTCCGTCCCTGGAGCGAGAAGCGTCGCCGCTAACTGGTCGCTGCTCATCGCCTGTGCGCCCAGCGACTCGAACATGCGCAAGACCGTCGTCTTGCCTTCAGCAACGCCGCCCGTGATGGCAATCCGTTGCATCAATCATTCGCGGCGTCCGTCTCGGTTCCTGCCGCCGAATCGTCGGTTTCCGCGGATTTTTGCGGCTCCCGCGACTCCGTGCGCAACTGCTGCAGCTGCGACGAGAGCCGCTCGCCGATGGTGAAGCCGCCGCTCTTGCTGGAGCCTGCGCGTTGGCGGTGTTCCTGCACGGCGCGTTGTTCTTCGGGCGCGCGCAGGCTCAGCACCATGCGCCGTCGGCGCGGGTCTAACTCGATAATCCGCCCCTTGACCACATCGCCGACGGAGACGACCTCATCGGGCGATTTGACGCGCTTGCTGGTCAGCTCCGACAGGGGCAGGAACGCCTCGACGCCCTCATCGACGCGGGCAAACGCGCCCGTGCGCGCCACGCGCGTGATGGGCACTTCCAGCTCCTCTCCTTCCCGATACCGCTGTGCCGCCAGGTGCCACGGGTCAGGCATCGCTTGACGGCGGCTCAACGCGACTTTGCCGTTCTCTGGCTCTAAGCGAATCACGACGACCTCAATCTGGTCGCCCTCTTTGATGACCTCGCGCGGGTTCTCCACACGCGCCCACGACAACTCGCTGATGTGCAACAGCCCCTCGTACTCACCGATGTCCACGAACGCGCCGTAGCCCGTGATGCGCTTGACCACACCTGTGAACCGATCGCCGACCTTGAGAGTGGCGAACACGCGCTCGCGCCGTTTGCGCTCCTCTTCCTCGCGCTGGCGGCGTATCTCTTCGTCCGCCAGACGGTTGGACGCGACCGCCTTGCGCCGCTCGTGGTCAAGGTCGATAATCTTGATGGGAATAACCTCGCCAATCAGCCGATCGAGCTGGTTCGGCGGCAAGCGACGGGCAATCTGGCTGGCAGGCACGAAGCACCGCACGCCAATGTTGACCACAATCCCGCCCTTGACCGCGTCTTCGACCATCGCCTCCCGCGTCTCTTTATTGTTGTACGCCTCAACAATCGACTCCCAGAGTTTGTCGAAGTCCGCCTCGCGCTTGGACAGCACAGGTGTGCCTTCCTCGCCGCGCGTGCGCATCACCTTCACATCGATCGTGTCGCCGACCTGCACCACATCGCTCGCCGATTCGACCTTGCCCGTCGCCAGATCCTCTTTGGGGATTTTGACTTCGGTCTTCGTGCCGACATCGACCAGCACGGCGTCGCGATCGACCTGCACGACGGTCGCTTGAATCACCTCGCCCGGCTCGAACGACGGGAAGCTCTGCTCGATGGCTTCGTCCATCGAGATGCGTTCCTCGGCGTCTGGGGTGGATTCTGGGGCAGCAGCAACAGGCTCAGGCGCAGGGGCTATCGGGGACACAGATGCATCGGCGGCTGGTTCGGGCGCGCTGGCAACGGGGGCTGGCGTTTCGTGAGGCGCGTCCGCCGATACAGCCGCCTCCGCGTCGCGTGCGCTCTCGATGTCGGTACTCGGCTCGGTCGCTATCGTCTCCACAACGCTCGCCGTCGCCTCCGTCGACTCGGTCATCAAGTTCTCGCGGGTCTGCTCGTCACTCCACATGGTTTCACGGACCTCCTTCAGGGCTGATTGCTCTACTTCGTGGCAGGCTCAGAGACTCCTGCCGACAGCGGTTGCGACTCGTGCAAAACGCCGTCGATATAAGTATACTCCACTTTTTGCGTGTGCGGGTTCCAGAGGATCACATCGGCGCACGCGCCCGCGCGCAGCGTGCCTAAATCCGTCTCGTAGCCGAGTGCGCGGGCGGGGTTCGCCGCGCACACCAGCGAGGCGACTTCCAGCCCCAGCGTCTGGGCGCAGTGGCGCAGGCAGGCGTCCATCGCGACGACGCTGCCTGCCAAGCCGCCCGTTTCGACCATCCGCGCCGCGCCGTCCCGCACCACCGCGCGATGCCCCCATAATTCGAAGGTGTAGCCGTCGGGCATCCCGACGCCCGTCGCGCCGTCCGAGACGCAAATCACGCGCGTTGCGCCCTTCGCCTTGATCAGCAACTGCGCTGTCGCCGCATGGGTATGCACATTGTCCCAGATGATCTCGGCGGTCAGTTCGTCGTGCAGCATCACCGCGCCCGCCAGTCCCGGATCGCGATGCTGGAACGGGCGCATGGCGTTGAAGGTGTGCGTAGCGTGCCGTGCGCCCCACTCGATGGCTTGCACGGTCTGCTCGTAGGTCGCGTCGCTGTGCCCGAGGGAGACAATCACACCCTCCTGCGTCAGAAACTCCACCACCTCTCGCGCGCCCTCCAGTTCAGGTGCAAGTGTCACGACGCGCAACTCATTAATTAATGTGCCCAGCTCGGTCTTTAGCTCACGCACGCTTGGGGGGCGAATATGCTCTGGGGGCTGCGCGCCCGCGCGCTTGGGGTTGATGAAGGGACCCTCCATATGGCAGCCCAGCATGCGCGCGCCGCCCGAACCGTTCCAGCGCGTCTCTCCCGCCGCCTCGAGGCACTGCCGAATCGCCGACCACGGGGCGGTCAGCGGGGTCACCAGAAACCCCGTGACGCCGTGCTGGGCAAGCCGTTGGGCAATCGCGCGAATCGCGTCGGGCGTGCCCTCCATCATATCGCGCCCGAAGCCGCCATGCACATGCAGGTCGATAATGCCTGGCAGCGCAATCAGGTTGCGTGCGTCTACATCGGGCGGCTCGATGCGCCCCACTTGGGCGGGGTCATACGCCTCCCACGCGACAATCCGTCCTTTGTCCACCACCAGCGCGCGGTGCGGGTAGCGTTGCCCATCCGTCACCAGCGCGCCACAGTAAATCCGAAACGCCATGCGGGGGATAGTGTACCCTACTCGATGCGGAATCGCGCCCCGCCGAAGCGCACGATGTCGCCTGCCCGCAACGACTGCTTGCTGACGCGCTGCTCGTTAACATAGACGCCGTTGGTGCTGCCCAAGTCGTAGATCACCAGCGCGCCGTTTTCGTAGGCGAGACGCGCGTGATGGCGGCTGACCGACGGGTCGGGGATTGTCAGCATGTTGTCTGTCTCACGCCCGATGGTCAGCCCTGCGGGTGGGACAGCGATGCGTTGCCCTGCGTATGCGCCGTCGATGCCCACCAGCGTTGTGGCTTGCGCGACGGCGACGCCGCCTGCAGCAGGCGCGGGCGGGTAGCCATGTGTCGGTGTCAGGGACGGGGGCGTCGCTGTGGGCATGCAGGCACACGCGCCTGTCAGCGGGTCTTGCCGTTGCCCGCAGTAGGGGCACACGCCTGGCGGCGTCGGCGGCGGGGGCGGCAACGGCGAGCGTACCACATCGCGCGGCAAACGCGCCACTTGACCCTCGCGCAACTGGAACTGCGCCTGAAACGAAGCAATCTGCAGCAGGTCGCCGTCGTTGAGTTCCACAGGCGCGTTAATCGGCTGCCCGTTGACCGCCATCGGCGCGAGCGGGATCAGCACATAGCCGCCGCCGTCCATGCGTATCTCAGCGTGGCGTGGAGCAACCTGCGGGTCGCCGCGCAGGGGCACATCCGCCAACTCGTCGCGTCCCAGATACGCCCCGTCGCGGTCAATCGGGTAGTCCTTGCCCTCGTTGCGCCCATACAGCACGCGCACCCACGCCGCGCGGGTGAGCCACTCCAGCAGCCCGATGAACAGCCCAATCCCCGCGCCGATGAGTGTAAGCCCGACCGCGCGGGACGGCGCGCCCGCCTCACCCTCCGCACGCAGCGCGAAGCCGAACACCGAGCCAATCGTGAACGCCAGAAAATCGAACAGCGCGCCGCCCAACGCCCCGCCAATCGCGCCGCCTAACAACCCGTTGCGCATCCGCTTCGGCGAGCGCGCAATCAGCCCCTCCGACACCCCAATCAACGCCCCGAACGCGCTCCAACCGAGGATGCGCCCCACAATCAGCCCCAGAAACGGCACAGTAGCACCGAGTACGCCGAACAAAATCTGCCCGATGGTCACCCCCACCCAGCCGCCAATCGCACCCACACCCGCGCCGAGCCCGACCGCGCGGATGATATGCTTGCCCGTGCCCAGCGACAGACCCGTCGCCAGCCCAATCATCGCGCCAATCAGCAGCCCTGAAGTTGAGCCAAACCGTGCAAGCTCGCCCCAGTCCACCGTTCGGCGGATGTCGTCGTTCATAAACGGCTCGTTCACGAACCAGGCAAGCACGCCGCCCACCGCGCCGAACACCATCAGATAGAACAGCTTGCTGACCATCGCTACTCCACACGGAACAGGCTTGCGCCCAGTTGGAGCGTGTCGCCAGGCTTGATGGGCGTCGGCGCGCTGATGCGCACCCCGTTCACATAGGTTCCGTTCGTGCTGCCGAGGTCTTCAATCAGCGTCTGGTCGCCTTGGCGGATGATTTGCGCGTGCGTGCGGCTCACGCCCATATCGTTCACCAGCGCGATGGCTTGGGCAGCGTCGCGCCCGATAGTCATCAAATCGCCCGTGAGTTCGAACGCCTGCCCCGCGTAGGGTCCCTGCGTGGCGACGATGCGCGTTGCGGGTCCCACAGCGATTACGGTCGCCGTCGCGCCGATTGGGGCAGCCGTGGGGTCTACGCCCGCGCTCTCCAGCGGCGGCAGGTCGGGCATCGGCGGCGCGGCGAGCGCGGCGGTTGCCCCACTCCCCTGCCCTGCTGGGGTCGGCTGCGGCAGTTCCACGCCAAGTTTGCCCATCGCCTCGCCCAGTTGCTGCGGCTTCTGCGTCGCCAAGCGCACCAGAAACACGATGACCCCGATTGCCAGCGCGAGCGCAATCACAAACATCACGATTGTACCAATCCGACTGGCTTGGGGCGTCTCGGCGTCGCCCTGCCCTTCCCTGCCCTTCGGCGCGACCTCCAGCGTGGCGACGCTCCCGCTCAGCGCGAGTTCGATAATCGGCACGCGCGTCTCCCGCTCGGCTTTCAGCGTGGTCTCCTGCGAGGCTTTGCCCTCGTCGCCGTAGCGCGCCGTGATGGACACCTTGCCCAGCGGCACGCGCTCGAAAATCAGGACGCCCTCCGCCGATGGCTCCAGCACGCGCGTGTGCGTCGTGCCGTTAGCGTCGGTGAGTTGCACCACCGCGCTGGCGACGGGCTTGCCCTGCGCCTGCAGGTTCACCTGCACCCGCGCCACATGGCTGAATCGGTCGCTGGTCAGCTCGGTCTTCTCCTTGAGGTCGGCGACCTTGAGCTGGGCGAGGTTGCCCGTCTTGGCGTCGTAGACCCAAAGCGCGTCGGCGTCTGCGGGTAGTTTAATCGCGACGGAGGCGTCGCTGGTCTTCTGGGGCGGGCTGAGCGGCTCGCCTTTCGCGCTCTCCGTCCACCACCAGCGCTCCCCTTCCCCCGCGAAACTCAGGGTCGTTTCGCGCGGCGCGGCGGGCTTCTCGTTCGCAGGCGGCTTGGGCGACTCCTGTGTCAGCCCGCGCCCGAGCAGCAACCCCAATAGCGCAATCACCCATACGGCTCGCATGGAATTGTAGGATTCCCCTGCGCGCCGAAAGTTCCTGCTACGGGGCGGTGTCCAGCAGGAACGCCTCGCGTCGGCGTGTCTGGGCGTTGTAGCCGAAGCCGACGATGTAGCGTCCGCTGGGCGAGATGGCGTAGGCGTCTATCAGCGTGCTGCCCGCGCTGAGCAGTCCCGCGTACTCTTGCTGCAACGGGCGCAGCCCGCCGAGGCTGTCCCAGAGCATCGCTGCGCCGCCTCCCGAACCAACAATCGTTGCGCCGTCCGCCGAAACCGCGCGCGCGGTAATCAGCCCCAACGCACGCATGCCGTCGGATTGGCTCCAGCGGAAGCCCTGCCAGCGTCCCGATGCGTTTCGGCTCACGCCCACGATGAACCTGCTGTCCGCCGAGACGCCGTAGGCGATGCTCTCGCGCCCGCCGAGCGTGCCCAACGCCTGCATGCCGCCCGTGTATGTCCAGCGGAAGGCGCGTAGGTTGCCCGAAGCGTCCGCGCCGTAGCCGACCACCGTGCTTCCATCTGCCGACAGCGCCGTAGCGTAGCAGTCGCGCCCGCCCAGCGTGCCCAGCGATGCAGGCAAGTTCAGCGCGTTCCACAGCACGGCTTGCCAGCGCCCGCTGCCGTTGCGCGTTGTGCCCGTGACGGCGTTCCCACTCACAGCGGTCGCCATACTGTTGCCCGTGCCAATCAGAGTCGGCAGCGTCTGCATCTGCCCGTTCTGCCACAGGAACGCGAAGGTGCGCCCCGCGCTGTCCGTGCAGTAGCCGCTGATGCGGGCGCCGTCGCTGGAGACGCCCGTCGCGTAGCTGCCTGCGAGCGTGCCCAGCACGCCGAGCGGCTGCATGCCGCCCGCTTGTGTCCAGCGGAAGGCGCGCCAGCGTCCCGCCGCGTCTTGGCTGGAACCGACCACCACGCCGCTGTCCGAGACGCCCACCGCCATGCTCGCGCGCCCGCCCAGTGTGCCCAGCCAGTGCAGTCGCCCGATCCACTCCGCGCCCATGTCCAGCACGAACGGCTCGTAGCGTTGGCGCTGCGCGTTGTAGCCGCGCCCGACCACGAACCGCCGCGTCTCCGACACAAACTGCGCGTCCTCCAAAAACGACCCCGCGCTCAGCAGCGAACTGTAGCGTTGGCTCAGGTTCACCATCCCGCTATTTTCCGTCCATAGCACGGCGCGCAGTTGCCCCTGCGTGTTCTCCGCGCCGCCGACCAGCATGCGCCCGCCGCGCGTGCCGTGCTGAATCACGCTCCATGCGCCGCCGAGCGAGCCGAGGCTCTGCACCCCGCCGCTGCTCCAGCGCGCCGCCAACAAGTTGCCATCGGCGTCTGCCGCGTTGCCGTACACAACGCTCCCGTCTGACGACACGCCCGTCGCGCTGCTGTAGCCGCCGCCCAACGCGCCTAAGTCTTGCATCCCGCCCGCTTGTGTCCAGCGGAACGCCCGCAGGTTGCCCTGCGCGTCCTCCGACACGCCCACAATCACCTGCCCGTCCGCCGAGATGCCCGTGACGCTGCTCCAGTTGCCCCCCAGCGTGCCCAAGTTCTGCATCCCGCCCGCTTGTGTCCAGCGGAAGGCGCGCAGGCTCCCGTCGTTTAGGTCCGCGTCGCCCACGACCACGCTGCCGTCGCTGGAGACATACTTCGCCTCGCTGTAGGTTCCGCCGCTCAGAATGCCCAGATTCTGCATCCCGCCCGCTTGTGTCCAGCGGAACGCTCGGAGATTGCCCTGCCCATCCTCCGACACGCCCACAATCACCTGTCCGTCCGCCGAGATAGCGTTCACCTCGCTCCACATGCCGCCGAGCGAGCCGATGGTTTGCATCCCGCCCGCTTGTGTCCAGCGGAACGCCAGGTACGCCCCGCTTGCATTCTCCGACGAGCCTGCAATAACGCTCCCGTCCGCCGACACAGCGGTCGCCGCGCTCCAGCGTCCGCCGAGCGTGCCCAAGTTTTGCATCCCGCTTGTGGGCGTCCAGCGGAAGGCGCGGCTCTCGCCGTTGCTCAGCGTCGCCTCGCCCACGACCGTCATGCCGTTCGCCGCGACGGCGCCCACTTCGCTCCAGTCGCCGCCGAGCGCGCCCAGCCAATACACCTGCTGTCCCCACAGCAGGCTGGTCGCGCCCAATACCCACGCGACGACTCCCCCAAAACGCGCCCTGATACGCATGGCATGGGGGTTATTCCATATCTGCAAAAACCGCCTGCGCGTGCCGATAATTTCGCGCGAATGTCCAGCGGGAGGCGAACGGATTGAGCGAGATTCTATCACAGGCGGAGATCGAGGCGCTTCTGGCGTCGCTTGGCTCGGAAGAGAGCGCAGGCGGCGACTTCGGCGCGCCCGTCGCCGCGCCTGTGGGCGGGATGGGAACCCCCCGCAAGCCGATCTCCTATGAGGTCTACGACTTCCGTCGCCCCGACAAGTTCTCGCGCGACCAACTGCGCACCCTGCAGATGGTGTTCGAGACCTTCGCACGGCTCTGCTCAACCAACCTCGCCACCTACCTGCGCACGCCCGTGCATATCGAACTTATTTCGCTGGAGCAAATCCCCTACGAGGACTACCTGCGCTCGCTCAAGCAGTCGGCGTTTATCGTGTTCAGCGCGCCGCCGCTGTCGGGCGAGGCGGTGCTGGAGATGGAGTTCGCGCTCGTGTTCACCATGCTCGACCGCCTGCTGGGTGGGATGGGCAAGCCGATTGAGCGCAACGCCTTCACCGAGATCGAGAAGCCGCTGGTACTCGCGCTCGCCGAACGGATGCTGATGGCGTACCGCAGCGCGTGGGAGAGCATCCTGCAGGTTGACCCGAAAATCGAGACGCTGGAGACCAGCGCGCAGTTCGTGCAAATCGCCCCGCCCAGCGACATCGTGATTACCGTGCTGATGGAGGCGCGCTTTGGCGAGCGACGCGACGCGATGAGCCTGTGTGTGCCCCACATGGTCATTAAGCCCATCACGCCGCGCCTGAGTTCGCAAAACTGGGTCTCCAGCGCGGGCAAGCGCACCACGCCCCTGCTGCGCCGTATGCTGACCCAGCACCTGCAGCGCACCGCTATCACCTGCCGCGCACGGCTGGGCAGAACACGCATGCGACTGAGCGAGTTGCTCCAACTCAAGGTCGGCGACACCATCCCGCTGGATACGCCCGTCAACGGCAAGATCGACCTGCTGGCAGAGAACCGTGTGAAGTTTCGCGGCAAGCCCGCCATCCGCAACCGACGGCTGGTCGTCGCGATTACCGATGTCGTCTCGGAGGAGTGAACCGTGAGCGAAGTTTCAGCCGAACTGTTGACGCAATTTGTGGTGAAGCAGGCGCAGGTCTGGCAAAGCGTCGCCATGTACCTGTCCGAGCAGAACAACACGCTGGTCGAAATCCCGACGCCGCAGTCCAGCGCGGTACCGATTGGCGACCTGACGGGGCTGACGGCAGACCCTGTGCTGCACATTCAGGCGCAGTTCGCCGAGCAGAGCGACGCGCCGTGCCTGTTCGTGGTGGGCGAGCAGCCAAGCGAACGCGCCGATAACGAACGCGCCCTGCTTGAAGCGACGCTGGGCAGCGCGCCCGACGCCATCGACGACGCCGCGCTCAACGCCGCGCAAGCCTTCGGACAGCACCTAATGCAGGGACTGGCAATCGCGTTTGGCAACCTCACCAGCAAGACCTTCACGCCCGATCAGGTCATCGCACGCTACGAGCCTATCGCCTTCCCGCCCAACTTCCTGACCGTCGACGAGGTCATCGCGACACGGTTTACTGTGCAGATTCCCGAACGCGCGCCGTTCAAACTCACTTGGCTGCTGACCGAGAACCTCGCCCGCGCGTTGCTTGGCATGAAGCCTGCCGAATCCGACCCGCTGGCGTCGTTGCTGATGGAGCCAGAGCCCGCCGCGCCCGCCGCCGCGCCGACGCCAACGCCCGCGGCGTTCAACATCTTCGCCGACAACGACGACAGCCGCGAACAAAACCTTGACCTGCTGCTGGACATCCCGCTGGAGGTGTCCGTTGAACTGGGGCGCGTGACGATGCTCATTCGCGAACTGCTGGAGGTCGGCACAGGCTCTATCGTCGAGTTGCAAAAAGCCGCAGGCGAGCCTGTCGAGGTGCTGGTCAACGGCAGACTCATCGCGCGGGGCGAGGTGGTCGTCGTGGAAGACAACTTCGCCGTGCGCATCACCGAAATCCTGTCGCCCGCCGAGCGCATCCAACGCCTGGGAGCGTAGCCATGAGACGCCTGTTCGATAGACGACTGTTGACCCCCCTCCTGCAGGTTCCCCCCGCTTCGCGAGGGGAACCACCCGTTCGGTTCCCCCTGCTCGCAGGGGGAACCTTAAGGAGGGGGTTCTCCATCACCCGCGTCCTTGCGAAGTGTGCTTTGGTCGTTGGCGTCGCAACGGCAATTTCCGCAACTTGGGCGCAAGAGTCGCCCGACGCGCTTGCGCCTGGGGCGTTCGGCACGCGCACAGGCGCGCCTATTCAGCGCGTGGCGTCGCCCGACGCCTCCTCGACGGGCTGGGCGCAGTTGGGGGTCGCCCTGCTGATTGTGGCGGTCGGCTTGCGCTGGGGGCTGCCCCGCCTGCTGCGCTGGGCAGGCAAAACAGGCGACGGCTCACCCGTCGACGGGCAGATACGGATTATCGAGACGCGCAGCGCGGTCGGCGGCAGCCTAATGCTGGTCAAGGCGCGCGACAAACTGCTGCTGATTGGCGCGACCCCGCAAGGCATGCACCTGCTGGCAGACCTGACCGACACGCTGCCGAAGCCTGAACCCGCGCCAGTCGCCGAAAGCGCGTTCGAGCAGGTTCTCCGCAACGCCCGCCCCGCCGCCCCGCCCCCCGACCTGCAGCAGGAAGCCGCCGCGCAGGTGCAAACGCGCCTCCGACAGACCCGCGCACAACTGCAAAACCTGCTGGGAGGCGAACGATGAGTGCAACGGCAACTGGAGTAGCCCTTACCCCCAGTCCCTCTCCCACGAATAGGGAAGGGAGCGTAGGGGCGAACGGCGGTTCGCCCTCGCTCGCACGCCGATCTGTTTGGAGTGCTGAAGCGTCAGCTTCAGCGTCGGGCGGAAGCTTCGCTTCCGCACTCCATAATTCCCCTCGCCCGCTCGCGAGAGAGGGGAACACAGGGGGCGAGAGTAAACCGTGTCAATCGTTGATTGGTAGGGTGCGCCTGCTTGCGCTATTGCTTCTCTTTGTTCTCTGGCTGCCAGCCCTCGCGCAAGAGACCGTTCCCTTGCCCCGCGTGAGCGTGGAAGTCGGCACGGCGCGCACCCCGCAGGAGGTCTCCACCTCGCTGCAAATCCTCGCTATCCTCACCCTGCTGTCGGTCGCGCCGTCCATCCTGCTGATGATGACCGCGTTCACGCGCATCGTGATTGTTCTGTCGTTCCTCAAGAGCGCGCTCGGCACGCCGAACATCCCGCCCACGCCCGTAATTATCGGGCTGAGCCTGTTCCTGACCTTCTATGTGATGGCGCCCACGCTGGACGAAATCAACCGCACCGCCTTGCAGCCCTACATGCGCCAGCAAATCACCTTCCCGCAGGCGTTAGAACGCGCCGAGAAGCCCATCCGCGCCTTCATGCTCCGCCAGACCTACACGGAAGACCTGAACCTGTTCATCCGCTTGAGCAAGCAGCCGCCGCCCCGCACCGCCGACGACCTGCCGCTGACCACGCTTATTCCTGCCTTCATGCTCAGCGAACTCAAGACGGCGTTCATCATCGGCTTCTACATCTACATCCCGTTCCTGGTGATTGACCTCATCGTGGCGAGCATCCTGCTGTCGATGGGCATGATGATGCTCCCGCCCGTAGTGGTCTCGCTGCCTGCGAAGTTGCTGGTGTTCACGCTGGCAAACGGCTGGAATGTGTTGGCGCAGGCGTTGGTGCAGGGCTTCCGCTGAAGGTATACTTGCAGCGGGAGCGAGCCGATATGCACTTTGAAACGCGAGCCATTCGGGTAGGACAGGAGCCAGATCCCGCCACAGGCGCGATTATCCCGCCGATCTACGCCACCAGCAACTTCCAGCGACACTCGATTGACCAACAGGAGGGCTACTCGTACTCGCGGGTGTCGAACCCGACACGCGCAGCGGTGGAGCAGTGCCTCGCCGCGCTGGAGAACGCCCGCTACGGGTTGCTGTTCGCGTCGGGCATGGCGGCGGAAGTCGCGCTGCTGGGGCTGCTGCGCCCAGGCGACCATGTGGTCTGCACGCGCGATGTGTACGGCGGCACAATCTCGATGTGGAAGCACCTCGCGCCGCAGCGGGGCGTCAGCGTCTCGTATGCGAACCTGCTCGACTTGGACGCTGCCGCCGCCGCCATCCAGCCGAACACGCGCATGCTGTGGCTCGAATCGCCGACCAACCCGCTGACCTATGTGCTGGACATCCCCGCGCTTGCCGAACTGGGGCGTCAGCATAACCTGCTGGTGGTCATCGACAACACCTTCGCCACGCCGTACCTGCAGAACCCGCTGGAGATGGGCGTCGATGTGGTGGTGCATAGCGTCACGAAGTATCTGGGCGGGCACAGCGACATTCTGGGCGGCGCGCTGGTGTTCAATCGCGATGATTTGTACGAGCCACTATGGGACCAGCAGGCGATTGGCGGCGCGGTGCTGTCGCCGTTCGAGAGTTGGCTGCTGCTGCGCGGGATGAAGACGCTCGCAGTGCGCATGCGCGCCCACTGCGAGAACGCGCTGCGAGTCGCCCGCTTCCTCGCCGAGCATCCGAAGGTGGCGCGCGTGCTGTACCCCGGTCTGCCCGACCACCCGCAGCACGAGTTGGCGAAGCGGCAGATGCGCGGCTTCGGCGGGATGATTGCCGTCTCCCTCAAGACCGACCGCGCGGGGGTAGACCGCTTCTGCCAGAGCCTGCGGCTGTTTAGCCTCGCCAGCAGTCTCGGCGGAGTGGAGTCGCTGGTTGGCTACCCCGCCACGATGTCGCACGAAGGGCTGACCGAAGCGGAGCGTCTGGAGCGCGGCATCACGGACAACCTCGTGCGCCTGTCAGTCGGCATCGAACATCCCGACGACTTGATCGCGGACTTGGCGCAGGCGTTAGAGCGATTATGACTCCTCAGCGCGTTCCATCCGTTCGGGTGCGGAGACGCCCAGCAGCCCCAGCGTGCGGGCGAGTGTAATCCGCGTTGCTTGCGTCAGCAGCAGACGCGCCGCTTGAAGCGCAGGCTCCGCGCCCAGCACGCGACACTCGGTGTAGAAGCCGTGAAACGCCCGCGCGACCTCCAGCGCGTATGCCGTCAACCGATGGGGCGCGTCGTGCCGCACCGCCAGCGCAATCTCGTCGGGCAGGTCAGCCAGCCGCTTGACCAGCGCGATTTCCGCAGGGTGCGTCAGCACGCTCAGGTCGGTCGTTTCAGGGTCGGGCAGCGCGACGCCCCGCTCTGCCGCCGTGCGCTCAATGCTGCAGATCCGCGCGTGCGCGTACTGCACATAGTAGACGGGGTTTTTCTCCGACTGCTCCTGCGCCAGTTCGATATCGATGTCCAGCGTGCTGTCGTGCGAGCGCAGCAGGTAGAAAAAGCGCAGCGCGTCTGTGCCGATTTCGTCCATCACCTCGCGCAGGGTAATAAACTCGCCCGCCCGCTTGGACATGCGCACAGGCTCCGCCCCGCGAAACAGGTTCACCAGTTGGTAAATCAGGATGTGCAGGCGGTTCGGGTCGTAGCCCAGCGCCGCCATCGCCGCCTTCATGCGGGCGACATAGCCGTGGTGATCCGCGCCCCACAGGTCAATCATCAGGTCGTAGCCGCGCTCGAACTTGTCGCGATGGTAGGCGACATCGGCGGCGAGGTAGGTCGGCATCCCATTCGCCCGCACCAGCACGCGGTCTTTCTCGTCGCCGAACGCGGTGGACTTGAGCCACAGTGCGCCCTCGTGTTCGTAGGCGTAGCCACGCGCCCGAAGCATCTCCAGCGTCGCCTGCACTGCGCCCGAATCGTACAGGCTCTGCTCCGAGAACCAGCGGTCGAAGCGCACGCCGAAGTCCGCCAAGTCGCGCGCCTGCTCCTCCAGCATCTGCTGCTTGGCGATTTGCTCGAACCGTTTCAGCACGGTTTCGGGGTCGCCCTGCGCGAACGAATCGCCATACTGGTCGCGGATGCCCTGCGCAATCTCCTTCACATACTCGCCGTGGTAGCCGTCTTCGGGCATCTCGGCGGGTTCGCCCAGCAGTTGGCGGTAGCGCGTCAGCACCGACAGCGCGAAGTTGCGAATCTGCGTGGAGTTCTCGCCGTCGTTGATGTAGAACTCGCGTTCGACGGCGTAGCCTGCCGCTGCGTACAGGCGTGCGAGCGTGTCGCCGACGGCGGCGTTGCGCCCGTGCCCCAGCGTGAGGGGTCCTGTCGGGTTCGCGCTGACGAACTCGATTTGCACGCGCTTGCCCGCGCCCAGTGCCAGGTCGCCGTACCGCGTGCCGCGTTGCAGGATGTGGCGCACGACCGCGCCCGCCCAGTCGGGCTTCAGGTAGAAGTTCAGGAAGCCCGTGCCTGCGACCTCTACACGCTCGACCCACGCGAAGGCGTCTTCGGGCAGGCGTTGGCGAATCGCTTCGGCGACCTCGCGCGGGTTGCGCCGCGCTTGCTTGGCTAACAGCATCGCCAAGTTCGCCGCGTAGTCGCCGAACTGCGGGTTGCGCGGCGTCTCGATTTCGAACGCTGGCAGCACATCAAATGCCAACTCGCCCGCCTCCTGCGCGGCATCCGCCGCCTGCACAACCCACTCCGCTAACTGCTGGCGTATCATAGACCTCAAATTATACCCACCGCCTTCGGAGTGTGGCAGCGGAAGCTTAAGCAGCAGTACTTCTGCACTCCATCCATCGCGTGGCACGCCCCCATTAAGTTCCCGTTAAGTTTTCGCCTGACCCGTCGGTTGACTGTCCGCTTTCGGGACGGCGCGGAGTCTCTATTGATTGGATGCGCACACGCGCTCCGCACTCTGAAACGAGAGGTGAATTATGCGAACGAATCGATGGTTTAGCTTGACCGTGAGCAGCGCGCTCACGATTTCTGTTGCGCTCGGACAGCAATTTCTGGTGTCCAACAACAACGGTCCGTCGAATGTGGACTTCAGCGTGAGCCAGACGAACTCGGGTCCGACCAGCGGCGTGTTCACCAACGCCGAGTGGCGATTGACCGATACATCGACGTTGGGCACAGGCAACGGCTGGACTTGGCGACGCGATGTATCGGCGTTCAGCAGCGGCGACCCGTTCGGGCGGCTCGTGATGCGCTTCTCGGGCGACGGCGGTACCGCTGCGGGCAGCTACTGGCGGTTGCCCTCTAACCGCTTCGGCGGTGTGACAGGCAACAACCCCAGCGGCGTTGCAACCTTCACCACTTGGGTGGGGTCGGGGCACTTCTTTCGCACGGAGCAGCTTTCGAACAAGCCTGCCTTCGGCGGCGACTTGACCACACGCACCCGCGCGCAGGCGAACAACGCCGCCGCCGTGAGCCTGAGCGCGTCGCCCAGCATCAACATTCTGGGCATCCCCGACGACGATACGGTTAATCCCGGCATCCAAGTCAACAAGTTCTTCAACCCGACCATCACCATCAACTGGAATGTGGTCGGCGCGCAGGTGTTTCGCGGGCAGGTGGCGGGCGGCGCGTACTTCGGCGCGATTAACTCGCCCTTCCGCGACGACGCCTACCTGCTGGCGGACTTCAAAATCAACGCATCCACCGTGCAGTCGGGCAACAGCGGGCTGACCACCTTCGCCGTGAACGAGGGCGCAGCGACCAAAGGGATTGGCGCGGTCAGCAACAGCTACCTGCTTGACCTCTCCACCTACAATATCGGCGACATCGTGACCGTGCGCGTGGATTATGTCATCCGCTGGGACGGCTACCATGACAGCTACGCAGGTACAGCGAACCTCGGCAGCGGCTTCCAAGAGATTCAGTTCGAGGTCGTGCCTGAGCCTGCGAGCCTGCTGGCGCTGGGCACGGGTCTGGTCGGGCTGTTGCGCCTGCGCCGCCGCACGCGCTAAGACGCTATCCTTCCCCTCCTCTCCTCCTGACCTAAGCCCCTCCACCTGCGGAGGGGCTTCTGCATTCTAAAGTGGACGCAGCGCGAAACCTACGACTCCGCCTCCAGGATAACACTCACTTGGGCTAGAGGTAGAGACGATAATCCTTCTCCGAATTAGACATCGACAGCCTCGCGAAGGATGATTGGACGCAACTCAGGGCGCACGGCGTCCACCATCACCAGATCAACACGTCGCCGCAAAACGCGCTGTAGGTAGAATTTGAGATCCATGTAGTTATCGAAGGTAACCCCGTCTGGCTCGAACTCGACCAGAATATCGACATCGCTGCGCTTGCGCGCCGTTCCGCGGGCGTAAGAGCCGAACACCGCCAGCCGCGCTACGCGAAACTGTCGCTTCAAAGCCTCTCGGTGGTGCGCCAGCTGCTCCCGAATCGCCTCAAGCGTCCCGCTTACAGTCCCCATCGTGAAAAGTATACCCTTGTCTCCCGAAGCGGCGACAACAGATGTCGCCCCTGCGCAAAAAGTTGTCGCTTCAGGGGTAGCATTCCCCCCGACCGATTGCCTACAATTCCCATGCTATGCGAAGACAAGCGTTGCTACTGGGTTTGAGCCTAAGTTTAGGCGCGTGGGCGCAGCAGGTGTATCAAGCGCAGCCCACTGACGATGTGTGGCTCTACGACAACGCCTTCAACGCGGGGTTCACGGCGATTCTGCGCGTGTGGGGCAACGGGCAAGACGCCGTGGATCCGATTAACCCCGCGCGTCCGCGTTCGGAGTTCTCCTACGCGCTGGCGAAGTGGCGTCTGCAGGGCATCCCCGCAGGCAGGCAGTATCAGGTGCTGCAGGCGCAGATTACCGTCGTGCAGACGCAACCACCTGGCTACACCCGCGCAGAAGGCGAGCAGTTCCCGCTGGAGGCGCGCGACCTGAGCGATACCAGCTTCGTAGAGGCGACTTGGAGCTACAACACAAACACCACCTCCCCTGGCGCGACGATCTTCGGTGAGAGCCTGATGACCAACTACCGCACCGACGCGCCGTTCGCGATTCCCATCCCGCTGAACGCGGAGGCGTTCGAGCCGTACTTCAACGCGGCGGTCAACCAGAACGGCGGCGAACTGGGCATCGGCTTCGTGTCGCGTCTGGACCCTGCGGGTCAGGGCGGGACGCGCTTCTACCGCTTCTACTCGCGCAACGACGGCGGCGGGCGCGGACCCGTGCTGCAGGTGGTCTATCGCGTCGCGGGCGATGTGAACGGCGACGGCTGCACCGACGACGCCGACCTGCTGAGCGCGCTGTTCGCCTTCGGCGAGACGGGCGCGAACCTCCCCGCTGACCTGAACGGCGACGGCATCATCGACGACGCCGACCTGCTAACAGTGCTGTTCAACTTCGGGAATGGGTGCTGAGATGTGTTTTCGCGACCCCCTCCTTAAGGTTCCCCCTGCTGGCAGGGGGAACCGAACGCGGTTCCCCTCGCGAAGCGGGGCAACCCCACGCGCTACGCTCGGTTCCCCTCGCGAAGCGGGGGGAACCTAAAGGAGGGGGGCAAATCCTAACAGGAGGCAAAACCGATGCGAGCAAGAGCGTTCACACTGATTGAGCTGCTGGTGGTCATCGCGATTATTGCGATATTGGGGGCGATTCTGTTTCCTGTGTTTGCGCAGGCGCGCGAGAAGGCGCGGCAAACCACCTGCGCCTCCAACCTGCGCCAGATTGTGCTGGCGACGCAGATGTACCTGCAGGACTACGACGAGACCTTTTTCCCTGCCTACTACATCGGGGATGGGGGGCGCACCCAGCCGAACAACTACGGGTATTACTTCTGGCCGTGGCTGCTGCGCCCGTACACCAACTCGTTCGAGGTGTTCTGGTGCCCCACCGAGCCGAAGAGCAACTGCCGCGAGTTAGACCACCCGTACTTCGGGTATGTGTTCGGGCGGTTCCCTGCGTGGGGGCTGAACCAGATTTTTCTGTCGCCGTCGCTGGACGAGTTCAACCCGACGGAGGCGCCCTATCGCGGCGCGCCGCTGGCGCGGGTACAACGCGCCAGTGAGATTGTGATGTTCGTGGAAAGCATCACGCTGGAGACGCGCTCGCAGGGGCTGACCTGCACGGGCTACGACCGTATCGGCTACGCAATGGTCTACCCGCCGCGCTTGTGGCAGGGCGCGCCGCCGCTGCGCCCGCTGAGCTACGGGCATGTCTTCCCGCGCCACTTCAGCCAAATTCGCGACGGGCAGATTGTCGGCGGGTTTGCCAATGTAGCGTTCGTCGACGGGCACATCAAGCCGATGACGCTGGACAGCCTGCGCCGACCCGAACGCTGGGAGGAGTAGGCTTACACCCAAATCGTCTGCTCGCGCCCTGCGCCGACCGATACAAGGCGTATGGGCGCGCCCACATACTGCTCGATGAACTGCAGATAGGCGCGGGCGTTGGGGGGCAACTCGTCGAGCGTGCGGCAGTCGCCGATCTCCTCGCGCCAGCCCGGCAGCGTCTCGTACACGGGTTCGCAGCGTGCCAAAGTCGGCGCGTCGGCGATAAAGTCGCGCGTTATCGTGCCGTCCAGCCGATAGGCAACGCACACCTTCAGCGCATCGAACCCTGACAGCACATCGAGCAGGGTGACCGCCAAAGCGGTGAAGCCGTTGACGCGGGCGGCGTAGCGCAGCGCGACCAAGTCCAGCCAGCCGACGCGCCGCGCCCTGCCTGTGGTCGTGCCGTACTCGCGCCCGCGATTGCGGATGCGGTCGCCCGTCTCGTCGGTCAACTCGGTCGGGAACGGTCCCTCGCCCACGCGCGTCGTGTAGGCTTTCGCCACGCCCCAGATCTCGCGCAGGCGGTTCGGCGCAATCCCCGTGCCCAAGCATGCGCCCGCCGCCACAGGGTGCGACGAGGTCACATACGGGTAGGTGCCGTAGTCCAGGTCCAGCAGCGTGCCCTGCGCGCCTTCCAGCAGGATTGGCTCGCCGCGCTCGGCAGCGTCCATCAGCAGGTGGGGCACATCGCAAGCGTAGGGGCGCACGCGCTCGGCGTAGGGTTCGAACTCGGCAATCAGCGCGTCGGCGTTGATGGGTGTGGCGTTGTAGACGCGCTGGATGGTCGGGTTGCGCCGTTGCAGCACGCGCCAGACGCGCTGCGCGAAGCGGTCGCGATCCAACAAGTCGGCGACGCGCACGCCGATGCGCCACGCCTTGTCGGCGTAGGTGGGTCCGATCCCGCGCTTGGTAGTGCCGATGCGCCCTTCCAGTTGCGACTCTTCGAGTTCGTCGAGCAGGCGGTGGTAAGGCATCGTCAGGTGAACGCCCAGCCCAATGCGCAGGCGCGAGAGGTCAACGCCTTGCACCTGCAGCGCGTCCGCTTCCGCCACGAACGCCCGCAAGTCCATCACCACCCCGTCGGCGATCACGGCGGTCGCCTGCGGGTGCAGGATGCCCGACGGGATGAGGTGGAACTTGTAGGTCGCGCCGTTGACACAGACCGTATGTCCCGCGTTGCTGCCGCCTGCGTAGCGCACGACATAGCGTGCATCTTTGGCAAGCAGATCGACGACTTTCCCTTTCGCTTCGTCGCCCCACTGGGCGCCGACGACGACCGAAACCGACATTTTGCCTCCAGCGTGGAACGCGGTCAGGGCGGCGCGCCCGTTGGGTGTGCGTCGCCCTGAGTTCCGTAGGTTCAGTTATGCTCCGCCAGCCAGCGCGGGATGCGCTCTTCCACCGCCTGCACCTGTTTGATGCCGCGTTGGTAGGCGCGCTCGGCGCGGTACTCTGGCTGCGCCTGTTTCTCCTGCAATCGGCGGATGACTGCGATTGCGGTCACGGCAGCGGTAATCACTGCCGCGCCGACCAGCCATCCATACGAGCAGCGGGGCGCGCTGTTAGAGTTCATAGCGTCCGTCACCATCTTCGCCAGTCTCACGCGAACGGAAGATGCGCTTGACGAAGGTGATCAGCTCCTGCGGGTTGAACGGCTTGGTCAGGTACATATCGACGCCCTCCTGCCAGCCGCGAAACACATCTTGGTCTTGCGCCTTCGCGGTCAGCATAATCACGGGCAGCTCCGCCGTCGCTGGGTCGCGACGCAGGTTGCGCAGCACCTCGAAGCCGTCCATATAGGGCATCATCACATCCAGCACCACCAAGTCGGGCTTTTCAGAAGCGACCTTCTCCAGCGCCTCTTTGCCGTCGTGCGCCGTGACGACATTGTAGCCCTGCCGCTCCAGGTTGACCTGAATCAGGCGCACGATGTGCCGTTCGTCGTCTACAACCAGAATCTTCCTCATCGATTGTCCTCCGCGCGGTATAGTACCGATATTGTACCCTATCTGGCGCATTAGGCGCGGCTACGCGCGGCGAGGTTCCGTTCCTTAATTATCGGCGTCGCGCAGGGCGTTCCTTACCGTCCGCGGAACAGCACAATCGTCACGCCGTCGCCGCCTTCATGCTGGGGCGCGAGGTGGAACCCGCGCACCTGGGGGTGGCTCTTGAGATACTGATGCACGACCGACCGCAGCGTCCCTGTGCCCCTGCCGTGATTGATGCGCACGCTGCCCAGCCCTGCCAGAATCGCGTCGTCGAGGTACTTCTCCAGCAGGGGCAGCGCCTCTTCGACGCGCCTGCCGTGCAGGTCTAACTCCAGCGGCACGGGTTGGGGCGGGCGCGGCTTGGAGTAGCGGGTGGGCGCGGGCTTCTGCTGCGGGTCGGGTAGCGGCTCAAGGTCGCTCAGCGGAAACGCCATGCGCAGTTTGCCGACGAACACTTGCGCTTTGCCGTCGCTGGGCGGCTCGGCGAGTGTGCCCTCCTTGCTCAGGCTGCGGATGCGCACGCGCATGCCTGCGCGCCACTCGGCGGGCTGGTCGGGCGGGGTCGCAGATGCGCGCTCGCGCGGGGCGCGCACGCCCTCCACCAACTGGTGCATCTGCTCGCGCAGTTGGGCGGTCTGCTTGCTCTCGCGCGGCGCTTGGCGCAGCTGGCGCAGGATTTGCTCGGCTTCGGCGCGCGCCTGCTCCAGCACTTGCTCCATCTCCTGCTGCAGGCGTTGCTTGTAGGTTTGCTTGTCGTGTTCCAGCGCGGCGCGGTCGGCGTTCAGGCGCGCTTCGCGCTCGGCAAGTTCCTGCAGTTTTGCGCGCCACTCGGCTTCGGCTTGCTCGGCGTGGCGTCGGGCGCGTTCGAGGTCTTGAATCATCTCTGTCAGCGTCGCCTCTTGCACGCCCAGCGATTCGGTCGCCAGTTGCGCCACGCGCGGGGGCAGTCCCAGCCGACGCGCGATCTCGATAGCGTGGCTCGCGCCTGGCGCGCCCATCAGCAGGCGGTAGGTCGGCTGCAGCGTTTCGAGGTCGAACTCCATCGCGGCGTTGATCAGCTGGGGGTGGCGGTGCGCAAACGCCTTCAGTTCGCCGTAGTGGGTGGTGGCGACCACGCGCGCCTCGCGCTCCAGCAGCGTCTGCAGGATGGCTCGCGCCAGCGCCGCGCCCTCCGTCGGGTCAGTGCCCGCGCCGAGTTCGTCCAGCAACACGAGGCTGTACCGACCCGCCTGCGCCAAGTAGCGGATGATGTGCCGCATGTGCCCCGAAAAGGTGGACAGCGACTGCTGCAAGCTCTGCTCGTCGCCGATGTCAGCGTAGATGCCGTTCGGGATGGCGATGCGCGACCCCTCCAGCGCGGGGATGTGCAGCCCCAGCAGGGTCATCAGCGTCAGTAGCCCCAGCGTCTTGAGGCTGACCGTCTTGCCGCCCGTGTTGGGACCCGTGATCAGCACGCCCAGCCACTCGCGCCCCAGTTCGAGGTCAATCGGTTGGGCGCGCTCGCGCGGGATCATCGGGTGGCGCGCCTTGCGCAGTTTCCACTCGCCCTGCGTGTTCAGCGCGGGCATCGTGCAGTCCCAGTCGAGCGCGAGTCTGCCCGCTGCCAGCGCAGCGTCAATCAAGGTCAGCGCGTCCAGCGTCTCATGCAGCGCGTCCGATTCCGCCTCCACCGCTCGCGAGAGACCGTACAGGATGGCGTCGATCTCTTCCTGTTCGGCGGCGTGCAGTTCGCGCAGGCGGTTGCCCAGTTCAATCAGCGGTTCGGGTTCGATAAACAGCGTTGCGCCGCTCGCGCTGGCGTCGTGGACGATACCCTTGACGCGCCCGCGCGAGTCGCTACGCACGGGCAGGCAGTAGCGTCCGCCGCGAATCGTGTAGTGCGGCTCCTGCAGGGCGTCGCGCAGCGTGTGAATCAGGCGTTGCAACTCTTCGGTGATGCGCTTGTGCAGGCGTTGCTGGTCGCGGCGGAGTTGCGCCAGTCGCTCGCTGGCGGTGTCCAGCACCTCGCCCGACGGCGCGATGCACTGCGCGATGTGCTTCTCCAGCGTGTGTAGGGTGTGCAGGCGTTCGGCGTAGCGGGCGAGGCGCGGGTATCGCTCGGCGCGGGGCAGCAGGTGGCTTTTGTAGAGGCGTGCGGTTTGCAGCAGGCGTTGGACGCTCAGCAGTTCGTCGGGGCTAAGCGCGCCGCCTTTCGTGGCTTTCTGCAGCGCGGGGCGCGGCTCGAACCCGCGCACAGGGGACGGCGGCTCGCGTTGCAACAGGCGCACAGCATCGTCCGTCTCCTGCAGGCGCAGCGCGACCAGCGTCTCGTCGCGGCTGAGGTCGCGTGTCAGCGCATGCTCGCGCCCGAACGGGGTGTCCGCGCGCTTCGCCCACTCCTGACGCACATAGTCCAACTCCAGCACCTGCAGCGTTTGCGCGTCCCACTCCATCGGCAGGGATTGTACCTGCTGGCAGGGGTCACTATCTGGGGACACACCCGCACCCGCTAAACCAACGCCCCAACCGCCGTCAGCACCTCATCGACGGTAATCCACTGCAGGCACTCCTTGCGGATGCAACGGTTGGGCGGGCAGGCGGTGCAGAGGGGTCGCTTGTAGAGGGCGCGGGCGCGCTGTCCGTAGGGTCCCGTGCGGTCGGGGCTGGTCGGTCCGTACAGCGAGACCACAGGCACGCGGAACGCCGCAGCGATGTGCGCCGTGCCCGTGTCGCCGCACACATGCACTGCCGACCGCTGCACGACCGCCATCGCCGCTTTCAGGCTCGTGCGCCCAATCAGGCTGCGCAGCGGACGCCGCTTGAGACGCGCGAGTTGCTCCTCCAGCGGATTATCGCCCGGTCCCCCGACGAACACCACAGGGACGCCCCACTCCGCCTCAATTCGGTCGGACAACTCGGCGAAGTGTTCGATGCGCCAGCGCTTCCACGGTCTGCCCGCGGAGGGGTTCATGCTAATCAGTGGCTGGTCCTCCACGCCGAGTTGCGCGAGTTTGCAGGCAACTTGCTGACGCGCCGCGTCGGGCACATACAGTGGGAACTCCACGGGCGGTTCGGGCGCGGAGGCGTCATCGGGCGTGGCGTAGAGGTCGGGGAACTCGCAGGGCGCGCCCAGCCACCGCGCCGCGTCCAGATACTGCTGCACCACATGGCGGTCGGGGCGGTCAGGGATGGGGATGCGTCGCAGCAGCAGCGGGGTCAGTTCGCGCATGCGGTGCGCCCCGTAGCGGATGGGCACGCCCCCCAGCACGCCCCATATCGCGCTTTTCAGCAACCCCTGCAAGTCCAGCGCGACCTGATACCGCTCCGCACGCAACTCCCGCGTCAGGCGAAGCACAGTCTGCCACGCCGCGCGCCCGAACGGGCGCTCCCGAAGCACGCGATGCGGGATGATGTGCAGCCGATCGATGCGCGGCGAATCGGCAAGCACTCCTGCGTGGCGGTCTTCCGCAATCCAGCCGATGCGCAGGTGCGGGAACGCCCGTTTCAACGCCGCCGCCACAGGCGACGCATGCACCAAGTCCCCCATCGAGGAGACCTTCAGAATCAGCAGTCGCTCGATGTGGTTGAGGTCTACGGGCAACATGAGGCAGCTCCAACAACGGCGAGGAAGTTGCGCAGGATTTGCAAGCCTGTGTCGCTGCTTTTTTCGGGGTGGAACTGCACGGCATGCAGGTTGCCCACCCCAACGGCGCACGCAAAGCGCACCCCGTAGTCGCAGTAGGCGGTAATCAGGTTCTCGTCGGCAGGCGCGGGGTAGTACGAATGCACAAAATAGACATACGCGCCGTCGGGGACGCCCTGCCACAGGGGGCAGTCGGGCTGGGCGAGGCGTAGACGGCTCCAGCCCATGTGCGGGATGCGCAGCGGGAAGTTAGGCGTCTCCGCGAAGCCGACCACGCGCCCCTTCAGGACGCCCAGCCCCGCGACGCCGGGCGATTCCGAACTGCTCTCGAACAGCAGTTGCAGCCCCAAGCAGATGCCCAGAAACGGCTTGCCCGATTCAATCGCGCGTTGCAGGGCAGAGGTCAGCCCCGCGTCGTTGAGGCGTTGCATCGCCGCGCCGAACGCCCCGACGCCTGGCAGCACGACGGCGTCCGCCGCGTGCAAATCGGCGGGGTCGCTGGTAATGTGCGTCGTCGCGCCGAGATGCTCCAACGCCTTCTGCACGCTGCGCAGGTTGCCCATCCCGTAGTTGACGATGGCAATCATAGTCCGCTCGATGGTTCCGCGCCCTCGATGTAGCCTTTGGTGGAGGGGGTTCCCGTTTGGCGCGGGTGGAAGCGCGTCGCCATCTCCAGCGCTTTGGCGAACGCCTTGAACAGCGCCTCGATCGCGTGGTGGTCGTTGCCGCCTTGCAACAGGCGCAGGTGCAGCGTCGCGTGCGCGTGGCTGACGAACGCGCGGAAAAACTCCGCCACTAACTCGGTCGGCATCTGTCCGACGCGCTCGCGCTGGAACTGCGCCTCGAACGCCAGCAGGGGTCGCCCGCTGAAATCAATGGCGCACATTGCCAGCGACTCGTCCATCGGCACAATCGCCCAGCCGTAGCGGTTGACGCCGCGCATGTCGCCCAACGCCTGCTGCACCGCCTTGCCCAAGCAGATGCCAACATCCTCCACCGTATGGTGTTCGTCGACTTCCAAGTCGCCTGTTGCGCTCACCACGAGGTCTATCACCCCGTGGCGGGCGACTTGGGTCAGCATGTGGTCAAAAAAGCCGACGCCTGTGCTGATTTGCGCGCTGCCTGTGCCGTCGAGGTCAACGGACACATAGACGCGCGTCTCGCTCGTCTCGCGCTCGTACATGCCAAATCGGGAACCGGGGTTAGGCGTTCGCATTGTTCTCCTCGTGTAATCGGATGTGTACGGCAGCGGCGTGCGCCTCGAAGCCCTCCTCGTCGGCGAGGGCGAGGATGTCGGGCGCGAGGTGGTGCAGCGCGTCGCGACTGAGAGCAATCACGCTGCTGCGCTTGAGGAAGGTCTCCACCGACACGGGCGATTCGAACCGTGCGGCGCGCCCTGTGGGCAGCGTGTGGCTGGGTCCCGCGAGGTAGTCGCCCGCCGACTGCGGCGTGTCGCCCCCCAGCAGGACGCAGCCCGCGTTGCGCACATGGCTCAGCCAGTGCATCGGGTGCTGCACCATCAGCGTCAGGTGTTCGGGCGCGGCGAGGTTCGCCAGTTCGAACGCTTCGGGCAGGCTGCGCGTCAGCACGGCGAGGCTGCGGGCAAGCGACTCGCGCAAGATTGCCCGTCGCGCCCGCTGAGGCAGTTGCGCTTCCAGCGCGGCAAGCGTCCCCTGAAGCGCCTGCTCGCTCGGCGTGAACAGGTAGCCGACCGACTCCGCGCCGTGTTCCAGTTGGGTCAGCAGGTCGGCGGCGATGTAGGCGGGGTTCGCGTGCGCATCGGCAATTATGGCGACCTCGCTCGGTCCTGCCCACATGTCCACGCCCACCACGCCCCACAGCAGCCGCTTCGCCAGCGCTACATACAGGTTGCCTGGTCCCACAATCTTCTCGACGGCGGGGATGGTCTCGGCGCCGTAAGCCATCGCGGCGACGGCTTGTGCGCCGCCGACCTTGAACACGCGCTGCACGCCCGACTCGCGCGCGGCGACCAGCACGGAGGCGGGTATGCTCCCGTCCTGTTGCGGCGGGGTGCAGAGGATGATTTCGTCCACGCCTGCAACGCGGGCAGGCACAGCGTTCATAATCACCGTGCTGGGATAGCGGGCGCGTCCGCCAGGCGCGTAGACGCCGACGCGCTCCAACGGGCGCACCAGTTGCCCCAGCCAGCCGCCGTGCGCCTCCAGCATGTGCCACGAGTGCGGGCGCATTTGTTTGTGGAAGCGGCGCACCCGCGCCACTGCGTGCCGAATCGCCGTCAGCGTCGCCTCGCTGAGGCGCCGATACGCCGCCTCGAACTCCGCTTCAGAGACCTCCAGCGTCTCAAGGATGGGGCAGTCCCACTGGCGGGTGAACTCTATCAAGGCACGGTCGCCCTCCGTGCGCACGCGCTCGCAGATGGCGCGCACTTGCGCCTCCATCTCTGGGGTGGGCTGCGGCGCGCCCTGCTGCAAATGCGCCTGAATCTGCTCGGTGGGCGTCGCCCGCGCGTCCAAAACCGTCAGCATCGCGCCGAGAGTATACCTCGCCTACGCGCCAATCAGCCGCTTGAGGGTGTAGTGCCCCTCTTCGGCGAGGTGGCGTGCGCCGTCGGGCGTGCGCGCCTCGGCATAAATCCGCACCACAGGCTCCGTGCCCGACGCCCGCATCAGCACCCAACTGCCGTCTTCCAAGATGTGCTTGATGCCGTCCAGCGTGTCGCGCTGCACGACGGGCGTGTTCAGCACCTGCGTCAACTCCAGCGTCTTGAGTTGCTCGCGCAGGGCGGGCATCTGCTCGCGCTCGAAGTGCGCATCGATGCGGTGATAATGATACGGACCCGTGATGGTGAACACCTCTTCCACCAGTTCAGCGAGGGTCTTGCCCGAAGTCGCCATCGCCTCCAGCAGCAGCATGCCCATCATCACGCCGTCGCGCTCGACCATGTAGTCGGTGATGCCGATGCCGCCGCTCTCCTCGCCGCCCATCAGCACGCCGCCTGCCAACATCTTCTCCACGATGAACTTGAAACCGATGGGCGTCACGCTAAGGGGCAAGCCATAATGCTGGCACAGTTTGTCGATCATCTGGCTGACCGAGAAGGTCTTGACCACTGCGCCCGCTTTGCCGCGCCGTTCCACCATGTGGCGCAGCGTGATGGCGAAGATGCGGTGGCTGTCGACGAAGTTGCCGTGTTCATCCACCGCGCCGATTCGGTCGCCGTCGCCGTCGACGGCGATGCCGATGTGCGCCTTGAGGTGCTTGACAGCGTGCAGCAGCGGCTGCAGGTTCTGCGGAATCGGTTCGGGGTTCACCCCGCCGAAGTAGGGGTTGCGCTCCTCGCGCAGAGCGTGGACTTCCAGCCCCAGCCGCGTTAGTAGCGACTTGAGGTAGCCTGCGCCTGAACCATGCATGGCGTCTGTCACGACGCGATAGGGCGCCTCGTATAACTCGTCCACGCGAATAAACTGATGCACATGCTCCAGGTAGTCAGGCGCAGGGTCGAGCGTATGCGGTTCGGATGCGTCGCTGACGGGCTGGGTGTAGCGTTCGTAGTCGGGCAGCAGCGCGGCGAGGTGGCGTTCGATGCTCTGGGTGATGTCGGTCAGCGCCGCGCCGCCGTAGTGGGGCTTGAACTTGACGCCGTGAAAGATGGGCGGGTTGTGGCTGGCGGTGAACATTACCGCGCCTTGCATCCCGCGCTTGATGACCGCGTGCGCCGCCGCGGGCGACGACACGGGGCGCGGCGCAACATACACGGGGAAGCCATAACTGCCCAGCACCTGCGCCGCCGCCTGCGCGAACACCTCGGAGAGCGCGCGACAGTCATACGCCACCAGCACGCCCTCACCGGGCGGCTGCGCCTCCTTCAAGTGACGCGCCAGCGCGTGCGTCACCAAGCGCACATTCGCGACCGTGAAATCGTCGGCGATTACGCCACGCCAACCCTCTGTGCCGAACCGTATCTCGGGAACGCTCATCGTCCGAATCGTACCTCCTACAGGGCAAAACCCGCAATATTATTCGGAACCTGCCCCTGCATTCCTGCAGTCCAATAGCCGATAATAGCCTTCGGTGGGCAACGCCTTCCGAAAACCACACGATGAGGTCGGGATATGTCCAAGCGCGAATTGAAGGTCGTGCGCCTTCTGGAACCTGAGTTATGCACGCGATGTCGGTTCGCCGATATTGCGGATGTGGAGATGGCGGACGGTAGAGTACAGCGAATGCTGTATTGCCGAAGGCTGGATTGCGACAACTGGGACTACGGCTCGGCGGAACCTGCCAAGCGGGTCGAGCTGTCTAAGGGCAGTGAGGATTGGGATGACGCCGCGTGAACGGATAGTGCGCGACGCCGCGCAGACAGGATTGGGGTTGGTCAGACTTTGCATGCCTGTACCTCCTCCTGCAGTGCGCGACTTGCGAAGCGGGGCGCAGGTCGCGCTCAGTGAGACGCTGGCGCGAATCGACGAAGCGGGGCGTCGATTCGCCCAGCGCCTCCAGCAGGCGCACGAGTAAGCTTTTCATCCCTCCCACGCACGCGCCCTACACCCACAGCGCCGGGAACGCCCACTTCCCGGCGCTGCCCACTTTAAGCCACCTTCGCCTTGCGAATCAGCTTGGAAAACAGCCCCGGCGCGAACCGCTTGAGGTACAGTGCGATTTTCTCGTAGCGGGCGATGTAAACCTCCTCCTTGCGCTTGTGCAGGGCGTTCAGGATATGGCGGGCGCAGACTTCGGCGGGCATGCCCTTCTCGATGGCGTCGTCCATGCGCCCGTGTTCCTGCCCGTCGCCGCGCAGCGCGTGCAGCGAGACCTCCGTGCGCACAAAGCCAGGGCAAATCAGCGTGATGCGGATGTTTTGGTCGTACACTTCCGCGCGAAGGGCGTCAAAATAGCCGTGCAGCGCGTGCTTGGAGGCGCAGTACGCCGAGCGCAACGGCGTGCTGAACTTGCCCAGCAGGCTGCTCACCACCGCGATGTGCCCGCCGCCGCGCTCAATCATATACGGCAGCACCGCCTTGGTCAGCGACACCACGCTGAAGTAGTTGACCTCCATAATGCGCCGATCGACGCTGAAGTCGGTCTCCAGCACGAGCGAGCGTTGCGAGACGCCCGCGTTGTTGACAAGGATGTCCACCTGCCCGAAGTGTTCAACGGCTGCGCCGACCATCGTCGGGTGGCACCCGTAGTCGGTGACATCGAACGGCAGCAGCAGGCGTTTGCCCTCGCCCGTGCAGGCGTCGCGCACGGCTTCAAGTCGCTCGCGGCGACGCGCCGTGAGGATCAGGTGCGCTCCCTCGCGCGAGAACGCATACGCCAGCGCCTCGCCGATGCCCGACGACGCGCCCGTGATCCAGACCACCTTGTTGCGGAAGCGCATCGCCCGCTACACCGCCTGACGCGCCATCGCCGTTTCGGGCAGCTGCTCGCCTAAGCGCGAAGCGATGTCTTCGGGGTTCTGCGCCACGCGGTACATCTCCTCGCGCGTGATGAGTTTATGCTGATACAAAAACATCAGGTGGTTGTCCAGCGAAATCATCCCCAGCTGCTGCCCCGTCTGAATCGCCGACTCGATGCTGTGAATCTTGCGCTCGCGAATCATGTGCCCAATCGCAGGGGTGACATACATAATCTCGAACGCGGCGACGCGCCCCGGTCGGTCAGCGCGCGGCAGCAACAGTTGCGAGATAATCGCCACGAGGTTCGTGCTGAGCTGCACGCGAATCTGCTCCTGTTGCTCGTGCGGGAACACATCGACGATGCGCTCCACCGTGCGCGCCGCGCCTGTGGTGTGGACGGTGGCGAACACGAGGTGCCCCGTCTCGGCAGCGGTAATGGCGGCTTGAATCGTCTTGAGGTCGCGCATCTCGCCCACCAGAATCACATCGGGATCCATACGCATCGCGCGGATGACGCCCTCGTCGAAGCTGGGCACATCAACGCCCACCTCGCGCTGGCTAATCACCGACTTCTTCGCGCTGTGGAAATACTCAATCGGGTCCTCGACCGTCACGATATGCGTCTCGCGGTTCGCGTTGATGTAGTCGATCATCGTCGCCAGCGTGGTGGTCTTCCCAGAGCCTGTGGGACCTGTGACCAGCACCAGCCCGCGCGGGAGGTGGAGCAGTCGCTTGACCGTGTCGGGCAGCCCAATCTCCTCGAAGCTGCGCAAGCGGTACGGGATGAGGCGGAAGTTGATGGCGATAGAGCCTTTTTCGTAGTAGGCGGCGACGCGGAACCGCGCTTTGGCGTGGGTGTAGCCGAAGTCGGCGGTGCGCACGCGCTCCAGCTCGTGAATCGCGCGCGGCGGCGCAACCTCACGGAACAGCCGCTCCGTGTCGGCAGGGCTGAGCTCGCCGTACTCCTCCAAGCGCACCAGCCGCCCGTGCAGGCGCAGCGTCGCAGGCTCGTTCGGCACGATGTGGATGTCCGACGCATCGCGCTCATAGCAAATATCCAGTAGCTGATCGGCAGACGCAAATTTCAGCATAAGAACGCCCTCCTGTGATGGCGCAGAGATTCGCCCATGAGCGCGTGATTCCTGCCGCTGTGCAAGCAGCGTCGGCAATTCGCCCCTTAAATACGATTTCCTACGAAACATGCGATAGGAACTATGGGGAACATGCCAAAATTAACTGCAGGAGGCTCTCATGCACGAGGTGCTGATAGCGCAGTTGCAAACGGAGAATGAGAAACTCAAGCGACACGTCGCGGAACTGGAGCATACGCTGGAAGTTCACGAGTGGGGGACGCAGCTGTTTCATGAGAGCGACATCCCGCAGCTGCTGCTGGATTTCGATACGGGCGCGATTCTGGCGGCGAACGCCGCAGCGCGCGCATTCTATGGCGATGCGCTTCTGGGGCGGGGGGACATCATGTGCGTGTGCGCCGGGCTGGATTGGACGCGCGACATCCAGCCGCTCTTTATGCAGAACCGCTACGGAAAGAAGCTTGCGCTCCAACACACCGCGTCGGGCGAGGTGCGAGTCGTCGAGGCGCATTTCGCGCAGATCGCTATTCGGGGGCGAACCGTCATCCACCTCATTTGCTTCGATGTCACCGATCGCGTGCGGGCACAGGAAGCGCTAGAAGCCAGCTACAATCGCTACCAAGCCTTCATCCGACTCTCCAGCGAAGCCATCTGGCGCGACATGATGACCGAGCCGATTCCTGTCCAGTTGCCCGTAGAGGAGCAGATCGAACTGATTTTCGAGCGCAGCTACTTGGCGGAATGCAATATGGCGTTCTGTCGGATGTGGGGCGCAAGCAGTCCGAGCGAGCTGCTGGGCACGATGACGCGCACGCGCGTCTCGCCCCACGACCCGCAAAACCGCGAGTTAATGCGGCAGGTGATTCTCAGTGGGTATCGCCTCAACAACTGGCTATTCACCGCCCGTCTGTCCACAGGCGAGAAAATCTATTATCTGTGTAGCTTTCAAGGGATTGTTTCCGAAGGGCTATTGTGGGGCACATGGGGCATGTTTCGCGATGTGACGGAGCTGATCCGCACCCAACGCGCCCTGCAAGAAAGCGAGGAGCGCTATCGCCACTTCGTACAGTACGCCAACGAGTGCATCGTGCGCTTCGATAAGTCTAAGCCGATGGATATCCGCCTTCCTATCGAGGAGCAGCTGCGCTTCTTCTTTGAGACATCCTACATCGGCGAGTGCAACTTGGCGTTCGCGCGGGCGCACGGCGCAGAGTCGCCCGACCAGCTTATCGGGAAGCACCTGAACGAGATGATAGACCCCACAGACCCAGAGATTCGCGCGATGTTGAAGACTTTCGTCGAGAACGGCTATCGTCTTGAGGGCTTTGTGTCGCGCACGCGCGGCTTCGATGGGAGCGAACGATGGTTTGTAAACAGCTTTTTCGGAGTGGTGGAAGACGGTAATCTGATTCGCACTTGGGGCGTGATGACCAACATTAGTGAACTACGCCGCCTACAGCAGGAGTTAGACCGCGCCTACCGCTTGGAGAGCATCGGCAGGCTGGCGGGCGGGATTGCGCACGACTTCAACAATGTGCTGACCGCCGTGATTGGCTACGCGGAGCTGGCGCGCGGGCGCATGCAGGACGAGACCATCCTGCACTACCTGGACGGCATTCTGAAGGCAGCCGAGCGCGCTGCCGACCTAAACAAGCAGCTGCTGGCGTATGCCCGCAGGCAGGTCATCCAGCCCGCGCCGATGAACCTGGGCGAGTGGCTACAGGGCACGCTCGACATCCTGCGCCGCGTGCTGCCCGAAAGCGTCCGCCTACGCACCGAGATCGAGCCGAACCTCTGGCAAGCCAACGCCGACTCGAACCTGCTGCTGCAGATTGTGCTGAACTTGGTCGTGAACGCCCGCGACGCGATGCCCAACGGCGGCGCGATTACCCTGCGCGTGCGCAACAAGACCCTGCGCCGCGCCCGCACGCCAATTGTCCCCAACGGGCGCTATGTGCTTCTGGAAGTGGAAGATACAGGCACAGGCATCCCGCCCGAAGTGCTGCCCCACATCTTCGAGCCGTTCTACACCACCAAGCCGTTCGGTCAGGGCACGGGAATGGGTCTGGCGGCTGTGCAAGGCGCAGTGCAGCAGTTGGGGGGCTATATCGAGGTGCGCACGGAGGTCGGCAAGGGAACCTGCTTCAGTATCTACTTCCCGCGCCTTGAGCCGCCCAAGTCGCCCAAATCCCCCGCACGGTAGGGTATCCTCATCACATGCGTTGGGGCTGGATAGCAATCGACGCGCTGGCGATTGGGTTGTTCGTGCTGACGGGTCTGCGCAGTCATGGCACGCTGGACGAGTTCGGGCTGCAACGCAACCTGCCCGCGTTTCTGGCGGGATGGTTCGTCGCGGCGATTGTAGCGGGCGTCTATCGGGCGCAGCCCCCGAAGTGGTCGCTGCCCGTTGCGTGGGCGTTGGGCGTGACGCTGGGGATTATGCTGCGTAACTGGCTGATTGGGCGCGGGCTGCTGGGGACGATTAGCCCCGTGTTCTGGGTGATTTCGCTGGCGGGCGTCGCGCTGTTCACAGGTCTGCCGCGCGTAGTGGTGTACTGGGCGCGACGGGCGCGGACACGCGCCTCGCAAGCATAGCGCCATGCGCAAGCGATGGGTGTGGCTGGGGCTGTTGGCAGCGCTGCTGCTGGTGGGGGGCGGCGCGGGCGGCTGGTTCTACCTGCAAGTGCGCCCCATAAGCCGCGCCTTTCAGCCCCAACTGGTGCGCCTCAAACAGCCGATGGACGCTGACGCCTTGGCGCAGCGGCTGTATCAGCGCAAACTGATTCGCAACCCGCGCCTGCTGGCATGGCTGCTGCGCTGGCGGGGCAAGCCAACCGTCGCTGCAGGCGACTACGAGTTCAGCCCGAACCAGAGCCTGCTCGAAATCGCCGACATCCTCGTCCACGAACGCTTCACGCGCAACTGGGTCACCATCCCCGAAGGCTGGACACTCGCGCGAATTGCCGAACGACTGCACGAGCGCGGGATTGCCGACAAAGACGAGTTCCTCGCGCTGTGTCGCCAACCGCAACGCTTCAAGGACATCGACATGCCCCTGCCCGATAGCCTGCACCTGGAGGGCTACCTGTTCCCCAGCACTTACCGCTTGCCGCCAGGCACAGGCGCGGAGCAGGCGATTCGCACGATGCTGGAGGCGACCCGACGCTATGTGTACCTGCCCTACAAACAGACGATGGCACAGCGCAGGCTGACCTTGCACGAACTGCTGACGATTGCCTCGATGATCGAGAAGGAGGTGCTGCACGACGACGAGCGCCCGCGTGTGGCGTCGGTCATCTACAACCGCCTGCGCATCAACATGCCCCTGCAAATCGACGCGACGGTGCTATACGGGATGGGCTTGTGGAAAGAGCGCGTGCTGTATAAAGACCTGCGCCACGAGTCACCCTACAACACCTACTTGCGGCGCGGGCTGCCCCCAGGACCGATTGCCAGCCCAGGCTTAGCGAGCATCCGCGCGGCGTTGGAGCCTGAGCAGACGGAGTATCTGTTTTATGTGGCGCAGGCGAACGGCTACCACCGCTTCTCGCGCACCTACGCGGAACACCTACAAGCGATTCGCGAGATACGGCAGGGGCGGGATGGGGAGTAGTTTAGCCTCGTGTCCAATACTCATCATGCCTCTCCGCAAGGTCAGGGTCTGCAGGAAAACGCCCAACGGCGGCAAGCGCGCGTCGCTTTCGCTCTTCCCAATCCGACTGCTGCTCACGCTGCAGGTACTGGTCAACGGCATCCGCAATCAGCTGCGAGACACTTTTCTTGCGTCGCTTCGCTAATTGGCTCAGCCGCTGCCAGTGTGATGGCGACAACTCAATCTCAGTTCGCTTGGGCATCGGTTAAAATATACCTAAACCACACTACCTCGCGGATTGCCGCAGCAGGTACTCCACTGCCCGCTGGAGGGCGGGGTCGCGTGCAGTTCGGAACGCCTCGCGGGTGAGGTCTACCGAGATGTCGGGCTGCACACCGATTCCCTCGATGCGTCGCTTACCCGCCGTCTCGTAGTCCGCCAGCACGCACTGCAGGTAGCCCCCGTGCGGCAGCGCGACGATTTTGGACGGCAACGCCTTGCCTGGCGTTGGGCGACCGACGATGACCGCGCGTTTGGTCTCCTGCAAGCCCGCCGCGAGAATCTCGGCGGTGCTGACCGAGAACTCGTCCACCAGCACGACCACAGGCTTGGCATACTGGGGCTGCTGGGGATAGGCGACGATGCCGAAAGTGCCGTCGCGCAGGCGCATGATGCCCAACGGCGTCTCGCGGGGCAACAGATAGCCCGCCACGCCGCCCGCCATCAGCCCAATCCCGCCGAGGTTCTCGCGCAGGTCGATAATCAGCCCGCGCGTGTCCCGCAGTTCGCGCAAGCGGTTGGGCAACTCGCGCATCACGGGCGGCATGAAAGCGTTGAAGGCGAGGTAGCCGATGTTGCCAGGCAGGATGCGGCTCTCGATACGCACGCGCAACTCGGGCAACAACCCGAACTGCACACGCTCGCCCGACGCCGCCTCGCGCGTGAGCGTCATCGTGCGCTCAATGCCGTCCCAGTCGCGGTAGCGCAAGGCGACCGTGCTGCCGACGCGCCCGCTCAGGTACGCGCGGAACGCCAGGTACGCCTCGAAGCGTTCCTCCACTGCGGGCAGGTTGCGGGCGCGAATGCGCTGCACGATCGCGTCGGCGGGCATGTCGTCGATGGCGAGCAGCTCCGCGCCCGGCGGGACGCCCATCCGTGCAGCAGGCGAGCCGTCGCGGACGCGCACTACCACAGGCTTGCCCTCCACCAACTGCACCGTGACGCCGACCTCGCCGCCGCTGACGCGCTGGCGCGCCTCCTCCTGCGCCACGAACGCGCCAGGCGGGATCACCCCGAAGTGCGACTGCTTCAGCTCGCCGAGCATCTCATTCAGCACGGCGTAGAAGGCGGCGTCGCTCTCGGCGGTGCGTGCTCTCGGCAGGTACGCCTCGCGCACCGCGTCCCAATCTACCCCGCCCAGTTTGGGATCGTAGTGCGAGCGGCGCACCTCCTCCCACACGAACTGGAACACCTCGACGCGCTGCTGCTCCGTCAGCCGCTGACTGGGCGCGCAGGCGAGGAGGGTGAGTGCTAATGATAGGATAAGAAGTACCTGTAGCAGCCCTCTCCGTAAGATTCCCCCTTCAAGCAAGGTCAACCGCGCTTGCGCCCTGATCGGTTCCCCCTGCGTTGCAATCGGAACCTTAAGGATACGGGGAATTATTGTTGACTGTGCCTGCCTGTATACCTTCATCGCTGAGATTGTACCCGAATTCACCCTGCGACCTTTCCAGGTTGTGCGATTGGGTATAATACACGCTCCAAGCCGGAGTGGCGGAACAGGCAGACGCGCCGGTCTCAAAAATCGGTCTGGGGCGACTCAGGTGTGGGTTCGAGTCCCACCTCCGGCACCATGCTTACTTACGGAGAGGGCGGGATGCAAAAGCGAGCGATTGTGCAGGCGAATGCGGAGCAGTGGGTGCAGTGCGCCCGCTGCAAGAAGATTCTGTTCCGCCCCGATTTCGAGCGCGCGCTGCGGGTGTGTCCGCACTGTGGGCATCATCATCGGCTGCGCGCCCGGGAGCGTATCCTGCTGACGGTAGACCCCGACACCTTTGAGGAGACCGACGCCGACCTGCGCCCGACCGACCCGCTGGGCTTTCCCGAATACGCCGACAAGCTGCGCAAGGGGGCAAGCGCGGCGGGCGAGAACGAAGCCATCCTCACAGGGCTTGCCCAACTGAACGGCGTCCCCATCGTTATCGGCGCGATGGACTTCGGCTTTATGGGCGGGAGCATGGGGTCGGTCGTGGGCGAGAAGGTCGTGCGGGCGTTCGAGCGTGGGGTGGAGCTGCGTTGCCCTGTGATTCTGTTCTGCGCGTCAGGCGGGGCGCGCATGCAGGAGGGGCTGATTTCGCTGATGCAGATGGCAAAAACCACAGCGGCGGTCGGCAGGTTCCATCGCGCGGGGCTGCCCTACATCGCTGTGTTCACTGACCCGACGATGGCAGGCGTGCTGGCGAGCTTCGCGTCGCTGGCGGATGTGATCCTCGCCGAGCCAGGCGCGCTGGTCGGGTTTGCAGGGCAGCGCGTCGCCGCGCAAGCCAGCGTCGGCAAACCGCCCGCCAACTTCCAGACCGCCGAGTTCCAGCACGAACACGGCATGCTCGACCTCGTCGTGCCCCGACGCAACATGCGCCCGACGCTGAGCTACTTGCTGGAGATGTTCCAAGCGTCCTACGCGGGGAGCATAACGCCATGATGACGATTTTCGACTTCGAGAAGCCCATCAACGAGCTGGAGAGCGCCATCGCCGAGCTGCGCCAGCTGGCGGCGGAGAAGGGGCTGGATCGGTCGCGCGAGATTGCCGAGCTGGAGGCGCAGCGCGAACGCCTGCTGCGGCAAATCTTCGCGCACCTGCGCCCATGGGACAAGGTGCTGCTGGCGCGCCACCCGAAACGCCCCTACGCGCTGGACTACATCCGCCTAATGTGCGAGAGCTTTGTGGAGCTGCACGGCGATCGTCTGGGATATGACGACCCCGCCGTCGTCGCGGGGCTGGCGAAGATGGGCGGGCGCAACCTCGTGATTGTTGGGCAGCAGAAGGGGCGCGACCTCAAGGAGCGACAACGGCGCAACTTCGCGATGGCGAAGCCCGAAGGCTATCGCAAAGCGATGCGGATGTTCCGTCTCGCCGAGAAGTTCCGCCTGACTGTGCTGACGCTGGTCGACACGCCCGCCGCCGACCCAGGCGTCGAATCGGAGTCGCGCGGCATCAGCGAGGCGATTGCCCAGTCGATGCTGACGCTGTTTGAGTTGACCGTGCCGACAGTGGCGGTGATTCTGGGTGAGGGGGGCAGTGGCGGCGCGATTGCACTGGCGGCGACCAACCGCGTGCTGATGCTGGAACATGCCATCTACTCGGTCATCCCGCCTGAAGGGTGCGCGGCGATTCTGTATCGCGACCCGAACAAGGCGCCCCAAGCGGCGGACGCGCTGAAACTGACCGCCGAGAGCGCGCTGGCACTGGGGCTTATCGATATGATCATCCCAGAGCCGCTGGGCGCGGCGCATCGCGACCCGCAAACCACCGCGCTGAGCGTGCGCACCGCCGTGCTACAGCAGCTGGACGAACTCGGCGCGATGTCGCCCGACGCGCTGCGCGAGCAACGCTACCAGCGGTTCCGCGCGATGGGCGTGTTCGAAACGGTGGGCTAACTGCCACGCGCGTAGGGTATCTTTGGGGCGTGCGTATCGCGATTATCGGGCTGGGCGGGATCGGCGCGTCGGTCGGGCTGGCGGTGCAGCACGAGGCGTTGGGCTGGGGCGTGGTCGGCTATGATATTGCCCCCGACGCGCTGGAGGGCGCGCTGCAAATCGGCGCGATTGACCACCTCGCTGAGAGCGTCGCTGCATGCGCCGACGCCGACCTCATCGTGATAGCAACGCCGCCGCTGGCGATGCCCGATGTGTTCCAAGCACTCGTGCCCCGCCTGCGCCCCGAAACCGTGCTGACCGATGTGGCGAGCGTCAAGTCGCCCGTGCTGCGCTGGGCGGAGGCGCACTTGCCCTACCCCAGCCGCTTCGTCGGGGGGCACCCGATTGCGGGCACGGAGCATCACGGCGTTCGCGCCGCGCGCGCCGATTTGTTTCACGGCGCGCCGTGGGTGCTGACCCCGACCGCGCAGACCGACCCCGACGCCCTGTTGCGCGTGGAGGCGTTCGTACGCACCCTGCGCGCCGCGCCGCTGACAGTAGACCCCGCGCAACACGACCGCGAGTTCGCGCTGCTGAGTTTTCTCCCGCACGCCGTCGCCTTCAGCCTTGCTGCACTGCACCGCGAGAACCCGACGACCGTGCCCCCAGGCGGCAGCTGGCGTTCGGCGACGCGCGTCGCCCAAAGCGACCCCGCGCTGTGGGCGCAACTGATGGCGCTGAACCGCGAGCCGACGCGCCAGTGGCTACAGCAACTCATCCAGCGGCTACAGACGCTTGCGGACGCGCTTGAGCAGGGCGACGCCAACGCGCTTCAGGAATGGTTCAGCGCCCCAAGCGCGCCCTCACCGCGTGAGCCGTGAGTGCGCGCGTTCCTTGGGCAACGGGATGGACTGAACCCGAACGCCCGCGAAGCGTCTATACCTGTGCGATGTTCCGCGAAACGGTATCCTTAAGCGGGAGTTTCGTCGCGGTGGACACCCTATCGGTCGAAGCACAGCTTGTAGAGCGCGCCAAAGCGCAGGACGAAGCGGCGTTCGAGCAGATTATGAGCCTGTACGCCGACCGCCTGTACAACTACATCCTACGCATGGTAGGCAACGCGACCGATGCGGAAGACCTCGTGCAGGAGACCTTTCTGCGCGCCTATCAGGGGCTACCCAACTTCGACGGGCGCGCCAGTCTGGGCACTTGGCTGTATCGGATTGCGGCGAACCTGTGTATTGACCATCAGCGCAGGCGCGCGCGGCGCGTGCCGACGGTCTCCTACTCGGCGCACGACGACGAGGACGGCGAGGCGACCGAGTGGGATTTCCCCGACCAGCAGACGCCGAACCCGCTGGACGCTGCGCTGAACCGCGAGCTGGAAGCGGTCGTCGAAGAGGCGATTGGCAAACTCTCGCCGAAGTTGAAAACGGTGTTGCTGCTGTACGATGTCGAGGAACTCTCGTATGAGGAGATTGCGCGCGTGCTGGGCATTCCCATCGGCACGGTGAAGTCGCGCCTGAACCACGCCCGCACGCAGATTCAAAAGGCTGTCGCGGCGTACCTGAGCGACGCGCCCGTGCCGACGCGGGCGCCGTCCGCGAAGTGAGGTGATTGACATGAATTGCAAGCGTTTTGAGCAGCAGATATGGGCGTATCTTGAGGGTCAGTTGCCCTCGGCGCAGGCGCAGGCGTTCGAGGCGCACCTGCAGGCGTGTCCGCGCTGCCAGCGTCAGTGGGCGGCGGCGCAGGCGACCTATCGTGCGCTGCGCGCGCTCCCGCGCCATCGTGCGCCTGAGAATCTCGCCGTGCAGGTACGCCATCGCATGGCTCAGCCGTCCGCCCGCCCGCGCGTCGATTGGGCGCGCGTGTGGCGGCGCGTTGCGCTCGCACCCGCGCTGGGGCTACTGACCGTCGCCGTGTGGTGGGGCTGGCAGGCGCAGCAGCCTAACGCTCCTATCAACACCGCCGCCGAAGACCCGACCGAGTCGCTGGTCGAGCTGCACGAGCAGTTGGAGGTTGCGGACTGGTCGCCGTCGCCGACGCCGAGCTACTTCATCAGCACAGGGTACACCCGATGAGAGCCGCCTTTCTGCTGACCGCGCTGGTCTGGACGCTGGGCTGGGCGCAGGAGCGCCCTGTGCAGTGGCTGCAGCGCGCGCAGCAGGCGGAAGAGACGCTCGCCCTCGCGGGCGCGCGGGTCGTGGAGATTACGGCGGGACGCACCGTGCAGCGCATCGAGGAGCGGTTCTGGCGGCAGGGCGCACGCGCCGAGCGCATCGAGGTTCTCGCCCCCCCTGAACGGCGCGGCGAGGTGCTGCTCTACCGTGGCGGACGCTGGCTCGCCATGCGCCCCAACACGAAAGAGGCGTTCGAGATGCCCCGCATGCCCATTCAAGGCGCGCTGCTGCTCAAGACCGCCGTCGAACTCGTCCAGCGCGGGGTGGTGCTGGCGGAGACGCTGCCCGACGCGACGGTGCTGGGGCGCAGCTGCGTCGTGGTGCGCCTGACGCTGGCGCGCCCTGCCCTGCAACGCGACGAGCCGCCGCGCCCGATGTTCCCCGCCGCCGTCACCCTGTGGATCGACAAGCAGACGGGCTACGCGCTCAAACGCGAAATCGCCCTGCGGGAAGGCGCGCCCGTGATGCGCATGGAACTCACGCGCCTGGAGCTGACCCCCCGCCTGTCGCCTGAGCTGTTCACGCTGCCGCCCGATGTGGTCGTGCGCCCGTTGGGGGGCGTGTACGAGACCGTTGAAGAGGCGCAGCGCGCCGCGGGATTCCCCATCCGCACGCCGAGCTATCTGCCGACAGGCGCGACGCTGGAGCGTGTGATGGTGCAGCCGCGCGCGTCGGGGCAGGTCGTCGTGCTGCACTATCGCACGCCAAGTGCGCGATTCTCGATCTTTCAAGCGCACAAGAGCCGCCCCGCCGAGTTCGGGGGCAAGCGCCGTCGCGGGCGACCCCATGCCCACTTCTGGCAGAGCGGCGACTACTGGTTCGGCATCGTGGGCAGCCTGCCCAAAGCCGAGCTCGAGCGCATCGCTCAATCGCTCAGCGCACCTAACTCAGACACCCCAGCGACAGGGCGGTAGCGCCGTTTACTTGCGCCAGCGTTCCAGCGCGCCTCGAATCAGTTCACACACGCTCAGCAGCGAGTGCCCCTCCACAGGGTTCGGCGCGGGCTGCCACGAACGGATATGCAGGCAGCACCCCGTCCAGCCCTTCATCTGCGGCGGCGCGTCCACCGCGCGGTTCGCACTGCGCGCGTTCGGGTCGTGCGTCGTCTGCCCGTAAAACACATGGCTGGGTCGGCGTCCATCGGCAAGGCGCAGGTTGTCGTCCACATAGAACCAGTCGGGCGGCGTCTGCGGGTAGTTCGGCGGCAGCAGCACCAGAATATCGGTCGTCTCGTAGTTGTAGCCTGCGGGCAGCGGGAAGTCCTTGATGATGACCCAGCTGCCCGATTCGTCGTCGAAGTCCGCGCTGTGGGTGCGCGAGTAGCGCACCGCCGCCAGCGCGACCTCGTAGTGGATACGCTTCAGACGCGCGTCCATTAGTAGCCCCCGTCTTGCCAGTTCGGCAGCTGCTCAACTGCAGGCACGCGCTGTAGCACTTCGTCGGGCGTCGGCAGCGGCTGATCCAGCACCATCGGGTCGTTCACCGTGTTCGGCAGCACGGGCTTGAGTTCGATCTCGAACTCCGTGTCGTTAACGCGCACCTTTTCCTTGACAGTCGTCATAGTGGTTGTCCTCCTCCTTCTGGTATGGGATACACCATGATACTGCCAACAGCCCGAAAAAGTTCCCAGCCGCCCCGCTAATTGCGCAGCGGTTTGCCCGTCTCCAGCATGTGGCGGATGCGGGCGACGGTCTTCTCGGTCTGGCAGAGTTCAATAAACACCTGCCGCTCTAAGGCGTGGAAGTGCGTTTCGGGCAGGGGCGTTGCATCGCGCAGGTCGCCGCCCGTCATCACGAAGGCGATTTTCTCGGCAATCAGGCGGTCGTGGTCGCTGATTTGCCCCGCTTGGTGCATCCAGTGGACTTCCATCATCAGGCGGCTATAGCCGTTGACGCCTGTTGCGAGGATTGGCGTCGGCTCTGGGGGTCGGTAGCCCGCGCGCGACAGCGCCAGCACATGCTGCTTGGCTTCGTACAGCAGGCGGTCAAGGTTCCAGCACACCGTGTCGCGCTCGCGCAGGAAGCCCAGCGTGTACGCCTCAAAAGCGTTGCTCGACCGCTTGCCGTAGGCGAGGGTGAGGAACGGCGCGCGCAGATGCGGCAGCGGGTCGGCTTCGGGCGGCAGGTTGTGCAAGGCGCGGCGGGTCATCAGCGTCGTGCCGCCGCCTGCAGGAATCAGCCCGACCGACGCCTCGGGCAGCCCCAGCCCCGTGTCCACATGCGCATGCACATGCACGCAGGGCAGCACGACCTCCAGCCCGCCGCCCAGCGCGTAGCCATGCACCGCCGCCGCCACAGGCACGCCACAGTACCGAATGCGTTGGCTGAGTTCCTGCAGCAGCGTCAGCCCGCGCTCCATCCCCTGCCAGTCTTCACGGGCGATATAGTCCAGAAACAGGTTCAGGTTGAACCCCGCCGAGAACATCCGCCCCTGATTGCCTATCACCACGCCGACATGCATCCGCTCGGCGCGCTCCAGGTACGCCAGCACGAACTCCATCAGGCTGGGGGTCAGCACATTCGCTTTGGTGCGGAACTCGATGCACGCCACATCGTCGCCGAGGTCGATCACGCGGCATTCGGGCGTCTCGTCTAGCACCCTGCCCGCGCGGGCGAGGTCGTCCAAGCGCACGAAAAACTGCGGGGTCAGCAGCGGCGCGTAGTCGCCCTGCTCGTCGCGCGGCTCGAAGTAGAGTCGGCTCGCGCCTTTGGTCGTGTAGAAGGTCTTCAGTCCCGCGTTGCGCAGGGCGCGCAGCGGGGCAGGCTCTTCGGGCAGGTCAAGCCGCGTTAGCGCGTCGCGTCCCGCCTCGCCCAGCGCGTCCCAAGTCTCGAACACGCCGAGGTCCCAGTTGTAGCCGAGGCGCATCGCCATGTCCAGCGACGGGATGTCGTAGGCGACTTCGGGCATCACCGCCGCGCCATACGCCAACGGCTTGAGGAACGCCTCGCGCATAAACGCGCCATACGGGTCGGGCAGGTTCAGCAAGGCGGGCAGCCGCTCCTCGTAAGGGGCGCGGCTGAGGCTCGGCTCGATGGGCAGGCTCGGCTCGGCGTAGGGGCGGTAGTCCAGCGTCGCGTAGTCCAGCGTGAGGATTTGCTTGCCCTCGCGCCGATAGAAGCCCGCGCCCGCCTTCTCGCCGAGACGCCCCTGCGCAATCAGCGCGTGCCAGAGGGCGGGCGGCTCCAGCGACTGAATGTAGGCGTCGTCGGGCAGACGCTCTTTCTGGTTGCGGATAATGTTGTTGGCGACATCGAGCCCCACAAGGTCGGTCAGCCGAAACACCCCGCTGCGCGGGCGACCAATTAGTGTGCCCAACAGCAAGTCCGCCTCTTCGGGCGTGATGCCGTACCGAATCGCGCTCACCAACGCCTGCACCATCGCGTAGATGCCGATGCGTGTCGTGATAAACCCAGGGCGATCCTTCGCCAGCACGACGCGCTTGCCCAGCAGCCGCTCGGCGAAGGTCGTGAAGCGCACCGTCAGGTCAGGGTCGGTGTCTTCGGTGGGAATCAGTTCCAGCAGGCGCATCACGCGCGGGGGGTTGAAAAAGTGCGTGCCCAGAAACCGCTTGCGCAGGGGTTCGGGCAGCGCCTGCGCGATTTCGGCGATGCCCAGTCCCGAAGTGTTGGAACTCAGCACGGCGTCGGGGTTCACCCGCTCGGCGACCTGCCGCCACAGCGCACGCTTGGGTTCAATCTGCTCGATAATCGCTTCCACGACCCAGTCGGCGTCGCGCACGCAGTCCAAGTCGGCGTTCACATCGCCTGGGGTGATTCGCGCAGCGTCGCTGGGTTGATAAAACGCGCCCGATTGCTGCAAGCGTTCCAGTGCGCGAGAGGCAATCTCGCCTTGATCCAGCAGGTGAACGCGCCAGCCGATGCTTGCCAACAGCGCGGCGATGCCGCCGCCCATCGTGCCCGCGCCCAACACGACGGCGTGTCCTTTGCGCAAGTTGCCGTTAACCATACCAGCCCTCCATCGGTGGGGAAAGTATACCTACCCTGCCTGCACGGAATGTAGGTACTCCTGCACTACCGCCTGCGCGTCGCCGTCGGCGCGCAGGACGCCCTTGTCCAGCCACAAGGCGCGCGCGGCGACCTGCGTAATCGCCTCCATGTCGTGCGACACGAACAGAATCGTGCGCCCCTCGCGCTGGAACTGGCGGATTTTGTCGTAGCATTTCTGCTGGAATCGCGCGTCGCCGACCGCCAGCACCTCGTCCACCAGCAGGATGTCGGCGTCCACATGCGCGGCGACAGCGAAGCCCAGCCGCATCAGCATCCCCGACGAGTAGGTGCGTATCGGCGCGTCGATGTAGCCCTCCAGTTCGGCAAACTGCACGATGGCGTCAAGGCGTTCGGCGATTTGTTTGCGCGTCAGCCCCAAAATCACGCCGTTGAAGTAGATGTTCTCCAGCCCCGTGAGGTCGGGGTGGAAGCCCGCGCCGAGTTCGAGCAGTGGGGCGACGCGCCCGTTCACTTCCAGCATGCCTGCGGTGGGGCGGTAGACGCGGGCGATTAGCCCCAGCAGCGTGCTTTTGCCCGACCCGTTCTGCCCAATCACGCCGACCGTCTCGCCCCTGCGGATGGTGAAACTGACCTGCTGCAGGGCGACCATGCGCTCGATGCGGCGCGGCAGGAACGACAGCAGCAGCCCCTTGAGCGAGGCGTAGGCGTGGTGGGCGAGTTTGAACTCTTTGGTGAGGTTCTCGGCGCGAATGGCGACAGGGGCGTCGGTTGCCCCCGTCGCTTCGAACAGCTGCTTAGAAGTCGCCGCCGCCACCGCGTCCTCCGCGCCCGCCGCCAGGCGCGCTGGGACCGCCTTGTTGCTGTTGCTGCGGGCGTGCGGGCGCGCGGCGCAGGCTATTGTCGATGTAAATCGCCCAAGTGTAGCGCACCGTGTTGCCCGCCCAGTCGGTTGCGACGAGGGTCATCGTGTGGCGTCCGTCGGGCAGCGGCTTGGCAGCGGTTCCCGCGCGCAGGCGCACCGTTACCTCGCCCAGCGACGGCTCGTACTCGGCGGGTAGCGGCTCGTCGTTCAGCAGCCACTGCACGCTGGCGGGGTTGATTCCGCTCCCCTCGTCGCGCAGGCGCGCCGTGAAGTCCAGCGGCAGTTGCCCCGACAGCATCTCGCCAATCGCGGGCGTGGTGCGCACCACCTGCGGCGCAGTGCGGTCTACCCAGCCCATCCCGAACGCCGTCAGGTTGCCCTCCGCAGTGGCGACCACGAAACCGCTCGGCGTGAACACGGGCTTGCCCGTCAGCGCAAAGTACGCTACGCGCCGATTGTTCTGGTCAACCGTGCCTTCGGGCGGGCGCAGCGTGTAGACCCACTCCAGTTTGCCGTCGGGCAGCGCGTAGCACAGCAGCGTGCCGCGCCGCGTCGCCACCCACAACTTGCCGTTGTGGATTTCGGGCGCGGTCAGCGGCTCGTACAGCAGTTCGATAGGCTCGCGGTCGCCCGCGACGATTTTGCCCTGAGTGTCGAACACAAACAGGCGGTTCTCGCGCGTGATGACGGCGATATGGTTCTCATCGGCGGCGGGCGCGAGGCGGAACTCGGTGTTGAACCGTCGTGACCAGCGCACGGCGCCGCTGTTGGGGTTCAGCGCAATCACCACATCGTTGGTCGTCACATACAGGCTGCCGTTAGCGAACACGGGCTGCGGGTCATAGTTGGGTGCGGGCAGCCGAAACAGCCAGCGTCGGCGTCCGCCCGCTGCGCTGACCGCATGCACGAACCCGCCGTTCGTGCCGAAAAACAGCGTGTCGCCGTCCTTGACCAGCCTGCCTGGAATGTAGTCGTCGGCGCGGTACGGCTCGCGCCAGAGGGGTTCCCCGCTACGGGCGTTGAGGGCGTACAACTCGCCGCGCCCCGTGCCGACATACAGCACGCCCTCGTCCAGCACAGGTCGGGCGGTCGGCGCGCTGTCGGCGGTGAACACCCAGCGCAGACTGCCCGTGTTGATGTCCAGCGCCAGCACATTCCCGTTGCTCGCGCCGATGTAGACCAGCCCCTCGCCCTCCACGGGCTGCCCGAGAATCGTGGCGTTCAGCGGCGCGTCTGCAGGGTACTGCCACTTCTGCGCGCCGCTCTCCAAATCCACCGCGTACAGGCGGGTCAGGCACGGGTAGTAAATCGTCGCCTTGCCCACGCCAGGCAGCGCGGGGTTGTTCGCCGCAGGGCTGCCGAAGAACCGCCACATCGCCGCTGGCGTCTGCGCCCATGCCGCCGCCGCAATTATGCCCAACAATAACGCCCAGACTGTTTTCGGCATACTAACCTTGCTGAAGCTACGCTTCAGCACTCCAAAATGTGGCAACGCCCAAATCGTTTTCCGCATACCAACCTCCATGTTCGTTAGACGCGCGAGTTTCCCTGCCCAAGTATACCCGCCGACGCCTATCGCTTCGTCCAGATGCGCGTGTTCAGGTTCAACTCGTCCACCACCGCCAGCGCGAACTTGAGTTCCTCAAAGTATTCCGCCAGTGTGCTGGGGTCAAGCAACTTGTCGGCGGGCGCAAACAGAGACGGCGGCTCGAAGTAGTTGTGGTAGGTCGGAATCGCCACGAACACGCGCGAGGCGATAAATGACAAGCGCACCTGCGAATTCGTTCGGTTGCGAAACTCCACGATGCGCCGTATCATGTTGGGCGTGAGAATGTAGCGCGCCTCTACTTGGTCGGTGGAAAAGACCTTGAACAGGCGTTCGAATTCGGGGTCTTCCATCTTGACCAGTTCGCCGGGCTGGTTGCCCAGTTTCGCGCTGATGTTCTGCAGCCACTGCCCCAGCCCGCCCAGCCACGACTGCTCCGTATCGGGCAGCACCAGCGTAATGCCGTGAAAGTGTTTGTGGAAGTCCGCGCTGATAAACAGCCCGCGGAAGATGGTCACCCAACGCTCTTGGCGATTGCCTTTGCTGTCGTAGTAGACCTCCTCGTATTCTGTGTGCAGTTCCGAAAGGCGGATGTCGGTCTTGTCGATGACGCCTTCAATGTAGTCCTCGCCCCGATAGCGATCGGGCTTCGGCGCGTTGTGGAACAGCATGCTCAGATGGTACTCTGCTTCTGGGATTGCCCGCATCGGGTAGTAGTTTAGGCTGGGGTGGAACAGTCGTACAAGTTGAGTCATCACGCGCGCCTTGAAGGTGTTGCGCCACTCGCTGGCTTTGGAGGCGTAGGCGACGCCAACGACAATCAGCGCGATGACCAGCGGCGCAAGCGACCACAACCCCATCTGAACCATCGCCAGCCCAAGACTCAGCAGCCCGCCGATGATGACGCTCCAGAGGGTTATCTGCGCGAACTGGTGAACCCGCTGACTGCGCTCTGCCTCAATTGCGCGCAGTATCGGCTCCAGTTCGCGCAGGGCTTGAACGGGGCTAACCTGCATGGCTTACTGTTGGAACAGTTTTGCGACGCTGGGCGTGGCGCGTTCCGCCTCTTCCGCTTCGAACACTGCGCGCCGCTTGAGACCCATCGTGGACGCGATGAGGTTCGTGGGGAACATCTCGATGGCGTTGTTGTAGTCGGTCACGGCGGCGTTGTAGGTGCGTCGCGCGGCGGCGATTTGCTCCTCAATCTCGTTCAGCGACGCCTGCAGGTGCATAAAGTTCTCGTTGGCGCGCAGTTGCGGGTAGTTCTCGACGGCGATCATCAGGTTGCGCAGCGCGCCCGACAGTGCAGCTTCCACCTGCATGCGCTCGCCTTCGGGCAAGTTCGGGCTGAGCGCGCGGCTGCGCAGTTCGGTGATGCGCTCCAGCAGCCCGCGCTCGTGTTCCATGTATTGCTTGACCGTCGCGACGAGGTTCGGTATCAGGTCGTGGCGCTTTTTGAGTTGCACATCGACGCCGCTGAAGGCGTACTCGACTTGGTTCTTCTTGCCTATCAGCGAGTTGTAGAGGATGGCGTAGAGGATTGCCAGCCCCAGTGCGCCCGCTCCGACGCAAATCAGCCCTGTCATCAGTTCCATCCGTATCCCTTCTCCTGCGCGTAGATACGCCCTCGCGGGGTGAAATGTTCCCGTGTAGTGTACCTATTCTCGGCGCGCTCGCCGCTGGGGGAGGCTCTCAAGCGGCTGGGCTGGCGTGAGCCTTCCTGCGTTAGCGATCAATCTCGCCCAGCACGATGTCGATGCTGCCAATCAGCGCGACCATATCGGCAATCAGGCGTCCGACCGCCATCTTCTCCAGCGCCTGCAGGTTCATAAAGCTCGGCGCTCGGGTGTGCATCCGATACGGACGGTTCGTGCCGTCACTCACGAAGTAGAAGCCTAGCTCGCCCTTGGGCGACTCGATGGGCACATACGCCTCGCCCACAGGCGGACGGAAGCCCTCTGTGTGAATCTTGAACCAGTGAATCAGCGACTCCATCGAGGTATCGATTGCCTCGCGCGGGGGCGGTACGACCTTCAGGTCGCTGGTATTGATGGGACCGCCAGGCAGCCCGTCGATGGCTTGCTGCAGGATTTTGAGGCTCTCGCGCATCTCCGCCATGCGCACGAGGTAGCGGTCGTACACATCGCCGTGCGCGCCGACGGGGATGTTGAACTCGAACTGCTCGTAGCCGCTGTAGGGGTTCGACTTGCGGAGATCCCACGCGAAGCCTGTGGCGCGGATGTTGGGACCGCTGACGCCCAGCGCGAAGCACTCTTCGGTGGTCAGCACGCCGATGCCCATCGTGCGCTCGCGCCAAATCGGGTTCTGGGTCAGCATGCCTTCGATGTCGTCCAGCGCGCGGGGCAACTCTTTGAGTAGCTGGCGCAGGCGGTCTTCAAAACCGTCGGGCATATCGCCGCGCAGCCCGCCGGGGCAAATCCAGCTGGGCATCATCCGCACGCCCGACATCATCTCGAACAAATCCAGAATCTTCTCGCGCTCGCGGAACGCATAGAAGAAGATGGTCATCGCGCCCAAGTCCATCGCGTGCGTGCCAATCCACACCAGATGGCTCGCCAGGCGCGACAGCTCCGCCAAAATCACGCGCAGGTACTGCCCGCGCGGGGGGATTTCTACGCCCAGTATCTTCTCGATAGAGAGCGAAAACGCGAGGTTGTTGTTATTCGCCGACAGGTAGTCCATGCGGTCGGTCATCGGGAGCGCCTTGTGGTAGGTGAGGTACTCGGCTTCCTTCTCCATGCCCGTGTGCAGGTAGCCAATCACGCACTCCGCTTTGACGATGCGTTCCCCCTCCAGCTCGCACACGACGCGCAACACGCCGTGCGTGCTGGGGTGCTGGGGACCCATGTTGATAATCATCGTGCCCTCTTCGGTGCGCTCCACATGCGTCGCAACCGCTTCCGATGGAATAAACGCCTGTCGCATAGCGGTGGAATTATACCGTGCAGTCGCTATGCTATCGTCTCTGCCAAATAGACGCGAGCCACAATCCAAAGGTCGCGATCGACAATCGCGAGATTGCAATCGTCGATCACAAGGTCGCGATCGCCAATCACAATGTCGCGATCGTCGATCGCGAGGTTGTGATCGTCAATCGCGAGGTTGCAATTGACGATCGCGACCTTACGATGGGCAACTGCGACGGGGCGACGGGAGATTGGGGAGCCTCTATTCTTGGTGGGGGAGCGGACGGGTATACTCTTGCGCGGAGGTGAGCCAGCCGATGAACCGAGAGTTTTTGGCGTTGGCGCAGGACAAGTTGCGCGATTTGCAGATGGAGTCGCGCGCAGAGGGCGTTCGGCTCGGTGAACTGCGCAAAATCAACAAGGACTTCGCCAACGCCTACCGATTCCGACGCATGACCGTCTACTACAAGGAGCCGCTGAAGCTGCGCTTGGAGTCGGAGGTGCAGTCGCAGCGGATTACCTATATTCTGAACGCGGGTCAGAAGCTGGTGATTGCCCCGCGCCAGCGCGTGCGCGAAGATGTGCGCAACTCGCCAGGCAAACAGCAGACGCCGATGGACTTCGGGTTTTTCACGCCGTCGGTTGCCCGCCTGTTCGATGTGAAGTTCCTGCGTGAGGAGCGCGAGAACGGCGTGCTGTATCTGGTGTACGAGCTGCAGTGGAACTACGGCGACGACGACGCGCGGCATATTGTGTGGATTGACCCCGACAAGCGCTACTCGGCGCGGCGCGTGTGGTACAGCCGCACAGGACGCTACCGCGCCCGATTCGAGTACAAAGACCCCGTGCAAGCCGCGCCTGGAATCTGGATTCCCAGCAAGGTGGAAGTCTACAATGTTGACCAGCGCTTCGGCGGGCGCACGGTCAACAGCAACATTCGTGTGAATCAAGGCTTGGATGACCAACTCTTCAGCGTCTGAACCCTTCTCAGCGGTCGCCCCCTACTACGACCAGCTGATGCAGAGCATCCCCTACCTGTGGTGGATGCACTATGTGGAGACGCTGCTGGACTACTTCGACCGCCCCGCGCAGAAGGTGCTGGACTTATGCTGCGGCACGGGCAACTTGAGCGAGCTGCTCGCGCTCAGCGGCTACGAGGTGGTCGGCGTCGACCGCTCCGCCGCGATGATCGAGCAGGCGCGCCGCAAGGCAGAACAGCACCAGTCGGGCGTGCGCTACTATGTGCAAGACGCCGCTGAGTTAGACTCGGGCGAGACCTTCGACGCCATCGTCAGCCTGTTCGACAGCCTGAACAATATCATCGAGCCAGAGCGATTCGCCGAGGCGTTGCGCCGCGCCTATCAGCACCTGAATCCCGACGGCATCTTCATCTTCGACCTGAACACTGAGTACGCCTTTGTGCAGAAGATGTTCGACCAGCGGTTGCTGGAGCCGAGCGCGCCGCTGCGCTATCGCTGGCGCAGTCGGTACGACAAGGAGTCGCGCCTGTGTACCGTGCAGATGGAGTTCTGGGTGCGCGAGGGCGAGCAGGAGCGGTACTTCACCGAGACGCACCTGCAGCGCGCCTACACCGAGAGCGAAGTGCGCGAGATGCTTTACGCCGCAGGCTTCGCGGAGGTGCATCTCTTTGACGCCTACACGCTGCATCCGCCCGACCGACGCAGCGATCGGGTGTTTTATGTGGGGTTGCGGTGATTTATGTAATATACACTGTCTTGATATTCACGAACTCCCTCAACCCAAACACGCTCAGTTCGCGTCCGAAGCCGCTCTCGCGCACGCCGCCGAACGGCAGGCGCGGGTCGGAAAACACATAGTGGTTTACGAACGCGTTGCCAACCTCCAAGCGGTTGCGGGCGATGTCTTCGCCCAACCGCAGGTTCTCGGTGAACACCGACGCGCCCAGCCCGTAGCGCGTGGCGTTGGCGACCTGCACCGCCTCGTAGCGGCTGTTGACAGGCATAATCGGCGCGACGGGACCGAAGGTCTCCTCTGCCCACACGGGCATCGCGGGCGAGATGTTCGTCAGCACGGTCGGCGGGTAGAAGTAGCCCCTGCCGTCGGGGATTGCGCCGCCGAGATGCACTTCCGCGCCCATCTCGATGCTCTCCTGCACTTGGCGGTGCAGGTTCTCGCGCAGGTCGGCGCGCGCCAGCGGTCCGATGTCGGTCTCCTCGTCCATTGGGTCGCCCATGCGCAGCGCGCGGCTCTGCTCGACAAACCGCTCCACAAACTCGTCGTACACCAGCGAGTCGACGATGAAGCGTTTCATCGCGATGCAGCTTTGTCCTGTGTTCTGGTAGCGTCCGAAGAGGCACTGGGCGACGGCGCGGTCGAGGTCGGCGTCAGGCAGGATAATCGCCGCGTCGCTGCCGCCCAGCTCCAGCACGCACTTTTTGAGCGATTCGCCCGCGATACGCGCCACCTCGCGTCCCGCGCGCGTGCTGCCCGTGAAGGTCACCGCCGCAATCGCAGGGTGGCGAATAATGTCGGGGATCATCTCCACCTCCACGAAGAGGTTGTAGAGCAGGCTCTCCTCGCTGCCGCCCTGATCAAAAGCGTCTCTGAGCATCACCGCACAGTTGGGCGTGTTCGGCGCGGGCTTCAGCACAACCACATTGCCCGCCGCAATCGCGGGCGCGGCGAAGCGCACCGCCTGCCAGAACGGGAAGTTCCACGGCATAATCGCCAAGATGACGCCCAGCGGTTGGAAAGCGATATAACTCTTGTGCGCCTCAGTCTCTACCTCGATGGGCTGCAGCATGCGATCCAAGTTGTCGGCGAAGTAGTCCAGTCCGCGAGCGCATTTCTCGATTTCGGCGCGCGCCTGCTTAATGGGCTTGCCCATCTCCTGGGTGATGGTCGTGGCGTAGGTTTCGAGGTCTTCGCGCAGTGCGGTGGCGATTTCGTGCAGGACGCGGGCGCGCTCGGCGTAGGTCGTCTCGCGCCAGCGCAGAAACGCCAGCCGCGCCGCTGCCAAGCGCGCCTCGATGGTGTCCCAATCGTGCGATGGGTACTCCCGTAGAACCTCCTCCGTGTACGGGTTGCGCGAGATAAACGGCATCGTCAGAAGTTCAGCGTGCGCGACACAACCACAGGCAGCGTATCGGAGTAGGCGAGGTTGAACCCGCCGATGCCCAGCCCCGCCGTCCAGCCCGTTTTGGAGGCGTAGCCCGTGCGCAACGCGATTCTGCCCAGCCGCTGCTCGTAGCCCAGCCGAATCTCGCCCCTGCCCGCGTTATTGCCGATGTCGATGAAGTCCACCGCAATCAGCGAGCCTGTCTCCAGTTCGACGGCGAGACCCGCGTTGTAGGTGCGCTTGAGGGGCTTGAAGTTGAAGGTTTGCCCGTTGCGGTCAGTCGCTTGGAAACGGATGTTCGGCTCGACAAAGTTCTCCACGACCAGCGCGAGCGTGTAGGTCTGGTCGCCCGTCGGTCGCCACAGGAAGCCGAGGTCGACGCCCGTCGCACTGAATTCGCGGTAGTCGCGCCCTTGCAGTTCGGGAGCGCGGGTGGCATTCTGACCCGCCTGCAGTTGCTCCTGGTCAGCGAAATAGTGCGTGTAGTAGAGTTTCAAGTTGCGCAAGCGCACGCCGACGGCGAGGTCGCCCTGCGGGGAGGGCAGGCGCACGCCCGTCGTGATGTCGGGCAGGCTCACCACGCCGACGGCAATCACATCCGCGCGGGCGTTCGCGGGGATTTTCGCAATGTTGCCGTCCGTGCGCGCCCAAGTCTGCAGCGGCGCGTTCGGCAGCAGCCGCGCGTCCAGGATCCCGCCGACCGAAATCCCGACGCCGCTGGCGATGATGCCCAAGTCGCCCGTAACCAGCAGGCGCGTGTCCTCGCGGGCGTACTTGCGCAGCAGCCCTGCGGCGGTGGCGATGTCCGCCGCGCTGCCCTGCCGCACCTCGAGGTCGTCCAGCAGGCGGCTGAACGACGCGCCGCGCGCGTTTGTGTCGATGTTGCCCGCGCCGAACCGAAAGCCCTGCACATAGGCAATCACCGCAGGGTTCTGGAACGACTGCGCGGTCGGGCGACGGATGACCGCCAGCCCCGCGCCGCCCATTCCTGCCGACGGCGACCCGCCAAAGGACAAGTCCGCCCACATCGGCAACGCCAGTATGCTTGCTAAGCAGCACGCTATCCTTCGCATCGGTAGTCCTCCGCCCAAATGGTTCGCCGCGCGCTGAGCACCTTCCTACCTGCGCCCTGCAAATTTCTCGGCAGTGCGCCGAAATTTGGAGTGCGGAAGCGCAGCTTCCGCCCAACGCTGAAGCCCCGCTTCAGCACAAAACTTGGAGTGCGGAAGCGCAGCTTCCGCCCAACGCTGAAGCCCCGCTTCAGCACTCCAAATAGTGATGAGCGCTATCGGGATTGACCAAGCCAGTGGGTTGCGGGCGCGGGTGGCGGGTCGGCAGCCGCCGCCGGCGCCCGTGCTGTACGCCGACTTCGTGCTGTTTCGCGGCGCGCAGGTGAGACTTCCGCCTGCGACGCTGGTGTGGCACTGGCGTCCGCGCACAGTGCCCGCCGTCGGGTGGGACCTGCAATCGCGCCTGCATGTGGTCGGCAGCCCCGCGCAGTTCGACCGCGCCGAGTACCAACGCTGGCGCGCGCTGTTCCCGCAGTGGCGGCTGGTCGGACGACGGCTGGAACTGCTGCACCTCGCCGATGTCGCCTGCCTCTGGCTCACAAGCGGCGTGGCACTGACCCCGCGCCTAAAGATTCTGCTCGGCTGGCTCTCCAGAAACCGACCCCAGATGCCAATAATTCTCGCAGGCATCGGGCATGGCGCCGCGCAGCGACTCCAACAGTGGGTGCATTCCAGGTATCCTCTGGAGTGCCTTGTGGAGACACAGGCAAATCTACGGGGCAACCTGCCCGCCGACGGCTACGCACGGCTGATTCGGTGGGCGACGGCGTCCCAGCCAACTGTTTTGGCATCCGAGTTGTAGGAGGTACTTATGCAAGAGCATTTACATCGTATCTTGATGATTTCGGCGGAAGTTGCGCCGTTAGCGAAGGTTGGCGGCTTGGCAGATGTGGCGGGCGCACTGCCCAAAGCGTTGCACACCATAGGACACGACGCGCGAATCCTCATGCCCGCCTACCCGATGATAGAAGCGGACACCCGCTGGCAAATACAGCCCCTAACGGAGTTCGAGGTCGCCATCCGCCCCGACTGGACGGAGACGGCGACGGTTTCGCAACTTGTGCTGCCGTCGGGTGTGCGCGTCTATCTGCTGCGGGTGGGCGACTGGTTCGCAAACGCGACCGAATCGACCAAGCTGTACGCAGTAGATCCGCGCGCCTATGTGGCGTTCTGCCGCGCAGCTGTGGAGTGGCTGACGCGCCATACCGACTGGACGCCGCAGGTGGTTCACTGCAACGACTGGCACACCGCGCTCGTTCCTGTCTACCTGCGCACCTACCGCACCGAGCGCACGGACAGCATCGCGACCGTGTTCACGATTCACAACTTGGCGTATCAGGGCGTCTTCGAGAAAGCGTTTTTCGGCGAGCTGGGGCTGCCCGACTACCTCTTTGACATCGAGGGGCTGGAGTTCTACGGTAAGGTGAACCTGATGAAGGGCGCGCTGCTCTACAGCGACCGCGTCAACACCGTCAGCCCGACCTACGCCGCCGAGATTCAGACGCCCGAATACGGCGAGCGGCTGGAGGGGCTGCTACGCCGCCTCGCGGACGAACGCCGCCTATCGGGCATCCTCAACGGCATCGACTACGACGAGTGGAACCCCGAAACCGACCCGCACATCCCCGCGCACTATTCGGCGACGAACCTGCAGGGCAAGGCGACCTGCAAAGCCGAGTTGCAACGCGCCTGCGGCTGGCAGCCCGACCCCAGTAAGGCGGTCGTTGGGCTGGTCTCGCGCCTAACCGACCAGAAGGGACTAGACCTGATTAAGTCGCTCGGCGCGAAACTGCTGCAGTTGCCCATCCAGTTCGTGCTGCTGGGCACGGGCGACCCCGCCTACGAGCGCTACTTCCGCTCGTGGCACAAGCGCCACCGCGCCATCGTGCATGCGACCATCGGCTTTGACAACGCTTGGGCGCACCGAATCTACGCGGGCGCGGACATGTTTTTGATGCCGTCGCGCTTCGAACCCTGCGGGCTGGGGCAGATGATTAGCCTGCGGTATGGAACAATCCCCATAGTGCGACAGACAGGCGGATTAGCGGACAGCATCGCGCCGTATGACGCCGCGCGCGGGGCAGGAAACGGCTTCGTGTTTCGCGAATACAAGCCGAACGCGCTCTATGACGCCGTGCGCCAAGCGGTGGAAGCGTTCCAAGACGCCGACGCGTGGCAGGCGTTGGTCGCGCGCGTGATGCAGCAGGACTGGTCGTGGAGTCGCTCGGCGGGCGCGTATGCCGCGCTGTATGCGGAGGCGTTCGAATCGCGCGCGGGGCGAGCGACCGCCTATTCGCGCTGATGTCGCCGTCCAGGCGCGCCCGCGGCTCCTGGAGGAACGCATGAGAACACATGAACTGGACGGTCGTGCCCCGCATCACGGGCGGGCTGGGCTGTATGATCGTGCTGATTTTGGGCATCGCGACGGGTGTGGAGCCGCTGCTTTGCACCCTGCGCGGGCTAATTGGCGGCATGGTCGGCTGGATTGCCGGCGCGCTCTGGGCAGCGGTGATGAGCCAACTGATGCCCGCCGATATGCCCCCCGAACGCGCAAAGACCGTCCAATCCAACGCGCCGCCCGCCCAAACGCCCAGCGACGACTCGTCCGAAGAGGAGGCACAGGCAGCGTGAGCAGAGGGAGGTACCCGCTATCATGATGGACGCATTCCAGATTCAAGAGGCATGGAAACAGTTCAAGGTGTACGGCGATCCGCAGGCGCGTGAGCAACTGATTCGCCAGTACGCGCACTTGGTCAAGCTGACGGTCGCCCGCGTCGTGCCCTACCCCCCCAACGGCATGGAGTGGGAAGACCTCTACAGCTACGGCGTGATGGGGCTAATCCGCGCCGTGGATATGTTTGACCCCACGCGCAATGTGAAGTTCGAGACCTACGCGATTGCGCTCATTCGCGGCGCGGTGCTGGAGGCGTTGCGCTCGGAGGACTGGGTGCCCCGCTCCGCACGGGACAAACTGCGCCAGCTGGAGCGCGTGTGGGTGCGGCTGGAGGCGAGTCTTGGACGCCCACCCACCGACGAGGAAGCCGCCGAGGCGCTGGGCGTCTCCGTCCACGACTACCGCCAACTGCTCATCGACTACGCCCGCACGAACACCGTCTCGCTGGAGGCGTGCCTGATCAACGGCGACGACGAGGAGAACAACAACCTGCTGGAAACGCTCGCCGACGCCGAAGACCCCTACGAGGAGCTGCTGGAGCGCGAGCAGACCCAAGCGCTCACCAACGCCATCGAAAGCCTCGGCGAGCGCGAAAAGCAAGTCATCCAGCTCTACTATTACGAGGGGCTGACTTTCAAGGAGATTGGGCAGGTGATGAGCATCTCCGAGTCGCGCGTGTATCAGATTCACACCCGCGCGTTGGCGCGCCTGCGCGAGCAGCTGTGCGGCTCAGTGGTTGACCCCGACGCTCACGAATAGCAAAAACGCGCCCGCGTGTGGAATAACACCCCGCGAGGGACGCATGCAAACCTGCAAGCCGTTCGTGGGGACGCTGTGCAGTCTGACGCGCCCGTTCGTGGCGGTGTTCGTGCTGCAACTGATTGCGCTGTGCTGGGGCATGGGCATCCCGATCACGCCGACGCTCTATCTGCAGTCGCTGGCGATTGCGCTGAGCGTTGTGGGTGTGATTGGCGCGTTGCTCTATCGGGTCAACTGCCGTGCCTACGACGCCGCCAAACTCCAGCACACCCACCTTCTGCGCGTGCAGCAAGCGATTGAGTCCGCTCCCGCCGCCGTGTTCATCACCGACCCCGACCAGCGCATCGTGTATGTGAACCCCGCCTTCACGGAACTCACAGGCTACACCCCCGACGAAGCCATCGGGCAACGCCCCAACATCCTCAAGAGCGGGCTGATGCCCGAAGCGTTTTACACCGAGCTGCTCGATGCCCTACGACGGGGCGAGCGGTTCCGTGGTAGGGTGCTGAACCGCAAGAAAGGCGTTGCGGTAAAAACGCCCGAAAACGGCGTGGAGTTCACCCCCCAGACGCACTACTGGGCAGAGACGGTGATTGCGCCCATTCACGATGATTCGGGCGCGCTGTTGGGCTATCTCAGCATCCAGACCGACATCACGGAGCAGGTGATGCGCGAGCAGGCGGAGGCGCGTCGGCAGGAGCTGCACGCGCTGCTGACGCAACTCGCGTTGACGCTGCAGCTGGACGCGCGGCTTAGCGAGCGCCTGCCCCAACTCTTGGACGCGCTCACACAACGCGGCACGATTGGCGACGGCAGCACGCTTGCTTTTTGGGAGCGCGACGGCGAAACACTCCGCCTACACACGGAGGCTGGGACGCCGAGCAACTACTTCCAACAGAGCTGGGGAACGCTCATCGCCTGCGAGTGGGATTACGACGCGCCACGGGCGATGCAACTCTCGCTGCAGGGGCGTACCGTGAACGCCGTCGCCGTGCCCGTGCGCTGGATGAACCAGTCGCTGGGGCTGATGTTGCTCGTGTGCGACCGCTGTCGAATCGATCGCGTGGGCTTAGACCCCGTGCTGCGTGAGTTCCTCACCGATCTTGGCGAGCTGGTTGCGATGGCGCTCATTCGCGAACGCTCGCGCCAAGCGCTGCTGCACGCCAAAGCCGAGGCAGAACGCCTTGCGCAAGCGCGCACGGAGTTCCTCGCCAACATGAGCCACGAAATCCGCACCCCGATGAACGGCGTGCTGGGCATGCTGAACCTGCTCAAGGACACACCACTCACTGACGAGCAGCGCGACCTGCTGCAGACCGCCGAGACCAGCGCACAGCACCTGCTGGAGATTCTGAACGACATCCTGAACCTCGCCAAAATCGAAGCGGGTCAGATGAAACTCGAACGCACGCCGACCGACTTGAAACGCTTGGTGCGCGAGACCTGCGAGATGGTGCGCCCCCAAGCGCGACTCAAAGGCATCCTGCTGCGCGAGGAGCTGCCCGACGGCGAACTGTACGCGCTTGCTGACCCGACGCGCCTGCGCCAGATCCTGCTGAACCTGCTCAGCAACGCCGTTAAGTTCACCGAGCGCGGTGAGGCCGTCGCCCGTCTCATCAAGCGCGAGGCGTCCGCCGAAAACGAACACGCCCTGCGCTTCGAAGTGCAAGACACGGGCATCGGCATCCCCCCAGAGAAGCAGCAGCAGATTTTCGAGCCGTTCCGTCAGGCGGACGGCTCCACCACGCGCAAGTACGGCGGCACGGGGCTGGGGCTGGCAATCAGCAAGAAGCTCGTGGAGCTGATGGGCGGGCGGATGGGCGTTGTCAGTCAAGTGGGCGAAGGCTCCACCTTCTGGTTCGAGGTGAGCCTGCCCGCGTGCGACGCGCCCGCGCATGTGCGCCTGGAGCAGCAGCTGCGCGCTGCCGAGCAGACGCCACTCACAGGGCTGCGCGTGCTGGTCGCCGAAGACAACTTCGTCAATCAGAAGGTCATCCGCCGCACGCTGGAGAAGTGGGGCATCGAAATGCAGATTGCCAACAACGGGCGCGAGGCGCTGGAGTGGCTCTCGCGCGAGCCGTTCCACCTGGTGCTGATGGACTGCCAGATGCCCGAAATGGACGGCTACGAAGCCACGCGCCGCATCCGCGCCTACGAGCAGCCGCGCGGACTGCACATGCCCATCATCGCGCTGACCGCCAACGCGCTGTCGGGCGACCGCGAAAAGTGCCTCGAATGCGGGATGGACGACTACCTCACCAAGCCCGTCAACCCCGACCTGCTGTGGGAGAAACTGGTGCAGTGGGGCATCCCGCGCCTTGAACTACCCGCGCAGGCGGCGTGAGGAGGGGGTTTATGCCCACCGCTGAAGCTGACGCTTCAGCACTCCAAAAGAGGGAGTTTATGGAGTGCGGAAGCGAAGCTTCCGCCCACCGCTGAAGCTGACGCTTCAGCACTCCAAAAGAGGGGGTTTATGGAGTGCGGAAGCGAAGCTTCCGCCCGCCGCTGAAGCTGCGCTTCAGCACTCCAGAGGGCGTGCGCCCCTCTCCCACAAGTTGTGATACCAACCGCCAGCCAAAGTTCATAATTGCCCCCCTCCTTCAGGTTCCCCCCGCTTCGCGAGGGGAACCGAGAGCGCGCCCGTGTGGTTCCCCCTGCG
>JAIMAN010000118.1 GCA_023511915.1 Armatimonadota bacterium | reverse complement strand
CGCAGGTCAATCCGCGCTATTGCTTCCGCGCCTGCCCGAAGCACTGCGCGTTTCACCTGCGCGGGCGTGCCTGAAAACGCCAGCACCATCCGATGATGGTCGTAATCCCACGAGAGGTGATGGATGAGGACGCCTGCCTCGCGCACTGCGTCCGCAATCGCCTGAATCGTCTCTGGGTTACGTCCCTCCGAAAAGTTGGGCACACACAGCACTCGCGCTGAACGCATCAGGCGAGTTGTTTCGCGAGGGGAGCGGAATTCCTGTTGGCGGTGAAGCGGTTCTCCCCGCTTCGCAAGGGGAACATGGGTAGGCGCACAAAAGCCCCTGTCTCAGTCCTCTCGCATGCGGGGGAACCGAGACGCCCTCTCAAGCGTCTTTGCGACGGAGGGGTAGGCAGTAGGGGCGCACGGCTGTGCGCCCCAAAAACGCCACGCCTCCCAACCCCTTTGGAAAGAATATCAGCAAGTCTGCGCTGTCAACCCTGCCGTCCTGTCGGGCGTCGCACACGCAGCCCCCGCGCAGTGGCAACAGCAAGCGCCCCTGCCAAATCCTCAAGGCGAATACGCTCAATCACAGACCGGCAAAGCGCCACATAGGAGCTCAACAACGCTGCTCGGCAAATCCTTGTCCACCTTTACCCGCATCGCCTTACGCCCCCAGCGGCACAAGTAGCTCGCCCGAGCGGATCACCTCTGCCGCATACGCCAGACACGCCTGAATATCCTCAAGTGTGAGCGCGGGGTATTCCCGAAGAATCGCTTCGGGACTCAGCCCCTGCGCCAGACTGCCCAGCACCACAGCGACAGGCACGCGCGTGCCCCGCACGCAGGGTTCCTCATGATGAATGTCGGGGTCAACAACGATACGGTCTGCCCAATTCGGGATTTGCATGGTGCGCCACCTGTGAAAGATTATACCCAGCCCCCCTGCATCAGGCAGCAGGGGCGCACCGCCGTGCGCCCCTACAAAAACGCCCCCTCTCCCAAACCCGGAAGAGAGGGGGCAAAAGAGGGATGTGAGAGCCGCTACCCCTAACACCCACCGCCGAAGTTGAACAACACCGTCAACAAGTCCGCATCGTCCACAACGCCGTCCTTGTTGATGTCCTCGGGGCGCGTATACCCTGTGCCCGGCGTGCCGAACGCAAACAGCACCGCCAGCAGGTCGGCGTCGTCCACACACCCGTCGCCGTTGGTGTCGCCCGTGCGCCAGGTATCCAGCAAAAACGCCTCGTAGCGCCCCGTCGCCGCGTTGTAGCCTCCACCCACGATGTAGCGCCCGTCGGGGCTGATGGCGCGGGCTCCATACAGCACCGAGCCGTTCGCGAGCAGGCTGGCGTAGGTGAGGTTCAGGTCTTCCATCCCGCCTGCCGCCGTCCAGCGAAAGGCGCGATACTGCCCGTTGGCGTTGAGTGCCTCGCCCACCACCACCGCGCCATCCGCCGAAACGCCAGAAGCCGCGCTATAATCGCCGCCGAGCGTGCCGAGGTCTTGCATCCCGGTCGCCGCCGTCCAGCGAAAGGCGCGAGCATAACCGCTGGCGTTTCTTGCCCAGCCCACCACCACCGCGCCGTCCGCCGAAACGCCATTAGCCAAGCTCTGATTGCCGCCGAGCGTGCCGAGGTCTACCATCGTCCCGGTCGCCGCCGTCCAGCGAAAGGCGCGATCCTGACCGCTGGCGTTGCGTGCATCGCCCACCACCACGCCGTCCGCCGAAACGCCAAAAGCCACGCTATGACTGCCGCCGAGCGTGCCGAGGTCTTGCATGCCGGTCGCCGCCGTCCAGCGAAAGGCGCGCCACTGACCGCTGGCGTTGTATGCATAGCCCACCACCACCGCGCCGTCCGCCGAAACGCCAGAAGCCGCGCTATAATCGCCGCCGAGCGCGCCGAGGTCTTGCATCCCGCCCGCTGGCGTCCAGCGAAAGGCGCGAAACTGCAGGCTGGCGTTGTGTGCCTCGCCCACCACCACCGCGCCATCCGCCGAAACGCCAAAAGCCCGGCTCCCAACATAGCCAGGGAGCACGCCTAACCAGGTCAAACTCTGCGCCCAGCCTGCGGCGGTCGCCACAACCGACAACCCAACCGCGCTCATCAGCGCGTAGGTCCGCTTGAGTGTGTACCGCCTCCTCATCGCTCTACCCCCTTCGCTTGCCCCGCGCAGGGGCTACCGTGATTATACTACATTTTTCGCCGAATGGCAAGTGGGCACGAAGGTGTTCGAAAAATCGCCACTGAACAGGACGGGTGAACCCGTTCCCAAGAAACAAAGCCAGCCTGCGCTGGCTCCCGTAGCAGGGGCATCCTGCCCCTGTCCACGCGCAGGATGCGCGTGCTACTTCAGCCGACGCAGGTCGGCTTCGTTTCATAGGAACGGCTTCAGCCGTCTGGAGCAGAAGAGGATTTTTCGAACACCCCCCCAGCACCTTGACTTTCGCCCCTCGAATGTGCCATAATTTAGCCACGCTAAGCATTTGAGGAGGCGAACCAATGACGA
>JAIMAN010000053.1 GCA_023511915.1 Armatimonadota bacterium | reverse complement strand
GCGCTTCCGCACTCCAAAGTTTGCAAGCGCACCTTCAGCGTCAGGCGGAAGCTGCGCTTCCGCACTCCAAAGTTTGCCCTGTGCGTCGCCCCCCTGCGAGCAGGGGAACCTTAACGAGGGGGGTCAATTTCACCCGCGCTGGTCGATAGGCACGAACTGCAGGTCGCGTGGTCCGTTGTATTCGCTGCGCGGGCGGATGAGGCGGTTGTTGTCGTGCTGCTCGATGATGTGCGCGGACCAGCCCACGATGCGCGCCGCCGCGAAAATCGGCGTGTAGAGCGGGATGGGGATGCCCATCATGTAGTAGATCGCCGCGGCGGGGAAGTCCACATTCGGGTAGAGGTTCTTCTCGCGCAGCATCACGCGCTCCATCGTCTCTTGGATTTGGTAGAGGTCGGTGCGCCCTGTCTGCTCGGCGACTTGGCGCACATAGTCTTTGAGGATGACCGCGCGGATGTCGCCCGTTTTGTATTCGCGGTGCCCGAAGCCCATGATGCGCGCCTTGTGGGCGAGTTTGTCCAGCACCCACTGTTCGGCGCGTTCGGGCGCGCCGATGTCGAGTATCGCTTCCATCGCGGCTTCGTTCGCGCCGCCGTGCAGGGCGCCGCGCAGCGCGCCAATCGCGCCCGCCACCGCCGAATACATATCCGCCAGCGTGGAGGCAATCACCCGCGCCGTGAAGGTGGAGGCGTTGTAGCCGTGTTCGGTGTAGAGGATGAAGGTGAGGTTCATCACCTGCGCGTGCAGCGGTTCAGGCTCGCGGTCAAACAACATGTAGAGGAAGTTGGCGGCATGCCCCAAGCGCGGGTTCGGCTTCACAGGCTCCTGCCCTTGCAGGATGCGGTAGCCGTTGGCGACCAGCGTCGCCATGCTGGCGGTGAGGCGGATCGCCTTTTTGAGGTTCGCCTCGTGCGAGTGGTCGTCGGCGTGCGGGTCGAGCATGCCCAGCGCGGCGACGCCCGCCTGCAGCGCCGCCATCAGGTTGCCCCGATGGGGCAGCGCACGCAGCACAGCGTAGACCTCCGCAGGCAGCTCGCGGTCGGCGACCAGTTCCGCCTTGAACGCCTCCAACTGTGCGCGGGTCGGCAGCGCGCCCATTAGCACCAAGTAGGCGACCTCTTCGAATTCGCAGTGTTGCGCCAAGTCGCGAATATCGTAGCCGCGATAGATGAGGCGGTTCTCGGCGGCAATCACATCCGAAATCGCGCTGACGCCCGCCGTCACGCCTTCCAAGCCTGGACGATAGGGAACAATCTCTTTATCGCTCATCGTTGCCTCCAAATCTGTGGCGACTTCGCCTGTGTCGCGCGTATAGGATACCCTATCGACACCCCGCGCCGAACTGGAACAGTACCTGCAGCAGGTCGGCGTCGTCCACGGTGCTATCGCCGTTCACATCGGAATCCAGCAAAGACCCCGCCCGCCCGAAGTCGAACAGCACGCGCAGCAGGTCGGCGTCGTCGACGCAGCCGTTGCGGTCGATATCGGCGCGCAGCAGCGACTGCTCCGTGTTGAGCGCGTAGGCGACGCGCACGGTCGCTGTGGCGAACGGCTGCAGTTGCAGCGTCCACTGGTACGCGCCCGTGAAGTCGCCCTCGAAGGGCAGGTCGCCGTCGGTCAAGTCGTCCGCCTGTGCGTTCGTGAGCCGATCGATAATCTGCGGGTGCGGCGCGACTTGCCAGCGCGTGTAGGGTACAAGCGCGCTGAAGCGGCAGAAGTCGTTGGGGGTCTCCACGCGAATCTGTTCGCCTTCCCAGCGGGCTTGGTTCGTCGTCGCGCCGCTGAGGTCGATGTCGGCGTAGTGATACAGGTGGATCACGCGCGGGCTGAACTGGAAGTTGATTACGAGCAGGTCGGCGTACAACACGCTCCCGCCGTCCGCCGTCGCGCGGAGGTCGTACTGCTTGGCGAGGATGAGCCCCTCTTCGAGGTACGCCATCATCACATGGTCGGGCGTCGCTTGGTCGTAGTAGTAGAAGTTGCTGGGCGCAAGTTCGCGCGTGTGCGTCCCCTCCACGCGATACCACCAGCCCATTTGGTAGAGGTGGTCTCTGCCGTTATGCAGCCAGTCCGCGTTGTTGAACGGGTTGCGGGTGGGGCTGCCGCTGAGCCGTCGCAGGCGGAACTCGGCGTTCGCGCTTTGCAACACAATCTCGCTGGGCAGCGGAGCGCTCACGCGCAACCGATAGTAGCCGCCCCAGAAGGCGTAGCCGCGCACGAACACATAGTAGGTTCCGCGCGGCGCAAGCGGAATCTGCACCTCCGACGCGCCAGGGTTCATCGGATCCCACTCCGAGTCGTCGTTGTCGTAGGTCTGTCCGTTCGGCGCGACGACGCGAATCAGCGTGTCCACATAGGTCTGCGTGCGAATGGTCAGCGTCTGCCCCGTGTTGTCCAAATCAAACCGATAGACATCGATGTCGCCCCCGCCGTAACTTAGGAAGCGGTACTCCTGCGTAATAATCTCGCCGCCAGAGAGCCGCCCCAAATATATGGAACGCTCAGGGGTGTCGTTCGGCTCGGTGGGGTCCTGGTCGGGCGCGGTTGTGCCCGGAAAGACGCGCAGGGCATAGCGGGCGCGCCCCAGATTGAAGTAGTAGGCGACCTCCGCGATGTAGGTTCCCGCCTCCAGATTCACCGTGACGCCCGACGCGAGTCGGTTCAGGCGCGTGTCGGAGTTGCCGTCGTTGTCATTCTCGGCGATTAGTGCGCCGCTGGCGTTATAGAGGCGCAGCGTCGTATCGAGGTTCGTGTCCACCCGTATTGAGTAGGTTCCCGCTTGCGCCACTTGGAAGCGGTAGCAGTCGTGTTCGCCGACAGGCAACAGCGTCGCGTCCCAGACCACGAAGCCGCGCGCGCGGTTCACAGACGCGTCGATGACCTGCGGCGCGCTCAGACTGTTGTTCGGCTCCTGTTCCAAGTAGGGCGTCATCTGCACTTGCGCCAGTGCGCACGCAAGAGTCGCGCTAATCCCTGCCAGTAAGCCTACCTTTCGTCGCATAATAGCCTCCAAAGTGAGGTGAATGGATTTATCGAGCCGCATGCACTTTTGGGATGCGGCGCAGACGCTCTTTCGCTCCACTCAGCAGCAGTCCTAATCTCTATGGCGTTGCAGGGCGCGATTGCCGCGCCCTGTGGAACGCCAACTTCATAAGGCGCGTTCCCGTTCCTGTTGCACCAGCACGCGCCGTAAGATTTTACCCGACGGCGATTTCGGGATTTGCTCCACGAACTCGATGCGTCGGATTTTTTTGAATGGGGCGACGCGCGCGGCGACATACGCCATCAGTTCCTCGTCGGTTGCCGCGCCTTTGAGGACGACGAACGCTTTGGGCACTTCGCCCGCTTCGGGGTCGGGGCTGGGGATGACCGCCGCGTCCGCAACTGCGGGATGGGTCAGCAGCACCGCTTCCAACTCGGCGGGCGCAATCTGCAGCCCCTTGTATTTGATCATCTCTTTCACGCGATCGACGATGTAGAAGTAGCCGTCCTCGTCGACATAACCGACATCGCCCGTGCGCAGCCAGCCGTCGGGCGTGAGGGTTTGCGCGGTCGCCTCAGGGTTGTTGAGGTAGCCCTTCATCACCTGCGGTCCGCGAATCCAGATTTCGCCCTCCTCGCGTATGCCAAGCGGGTTGCCCGTCTCCAGGCTCACGACGGCGCACTCGGTGTTGGCAATCGGCACGCCCGCCGAGCCGAGTTTGATGCGCGCGGGGTCTTCGGGGTTCACATGCGTCACGGGGCTGGTCTCGGTCAGCCCGTAGCCCTGCAGCACGATGCAGCCGATGCGCTCCGCGCACGCCTGCGCCAACTCCGCGCTGAGCGGCGCCGCGCCCGACATGATAATCCGTAGGTGCGACAGGTCGTAGTTGTCCACAATCGGGTGCTTCGCCAGCGCGAGGATAATCGGCGGCACGAGGTTCGCCCGCGTGATCTGGTAGTCCTGCAGAATCTTGAGGAACTGCTCCAGGTCGAACCGCGCCATCGTGACGATGGTCATGCCTTTATACAGGCACAGGTTCAGGATGACCAGCATGCCGTAGATGTGATAGAACGGCAGCACGGCAATCGCACGCTCATCTGGCTGTAGGTTCACGCCCGACCCGAGCACCTGCACCATGTTCGCCACGAGGTTGCGGTGGGTGAGCATCACGCCTTTGGGCAGCCCCGTCGTGCCGCTGGAGTAAGGCAGCACGACCAGGTCTTCAGCGGGGTTGAGGGCGACTTCGGGCGGTTCGGCGTCGGCGAGCAGTTCGGTGAACGGCGTTGCGCCGTCGCCCTCGCCAATCACGAACACCTCCTGCACGCCCGCCTGCTGCGCCGCAGGAATCGCCTTCTCCAGCAGCGGTCCGACCGTGATGAGGAACTTCGCGCCCGAGTCGCGCAACTGGTACGCCAACTCGTCGGCGGTGTAGAGCGGGTTCGCGGTAGTGACCACGCCGCCCGCCAACGCGACGCCGTGATACGCCAGCGGGTATTCAGGCAGGTTCGGGCTGTAGAGACCGACCACTTCGCCTTTGCGCAGCCCACGCTTGGCAAGGTTGCCCGCCACGCGCCGCACGCCCCCATACAACTGCGCGTAGGTGAGTGTGCGCCCCGTGTGCCCGTCGATCATCGCGGGCTTGTCGCCGTACTGCAACGCATGCTGATAGACCATCTGGGCGACCCCAACTTCGGGAATCGCCACATCTGCATAAGGACTCTTGAACACCATCGCCGTACCTCCACTTGTCATATATGCTAAAAACCGCACATTTCCTGCATGGCTAACGGGTACAATTCGAGCGTGATTCTGGTGATTGGCGGCGCGGGCTACATCGGCTCGCATATGGTCAAGTACCTGCTCCACAAAGGCGAGTCGGTCGTCGTGCTGGATAACTTCTCCACAGGGCATCGCGGCGCGCTGAGGGGCGCGACGCTGGAGCAGGGCGACTTGCGCGACTTGGAGACGCTGCTGCAGGTGTTCCGCAAGTATCCCATCGAGTGCGTGATGCACTTCGCGGCGTATATTTTCGCGGGCGAGTCGATGCGCGACCCCGCGAAGTATTACGACAACAATGTGCTGGGCTGTTTGCGCTTGATGGAGGCGATGCGGATTGCGGGCGTGTCGCAGATGATTTTCTCGTCTACGGCGGCGGTCTACGGCGAGCCTGTTGAGGTTCCGATCCCCGAAATGCACCCGCTTGCGCCCACAAACACCTACGGCGAGACGAAGCGCGTGATGGAGGGCATGCTGCGCTGGTACGGGCAGGCATACGGGATACGCTCCATCGCGCTGCGCTACTTCAACGCGGCGGGGGCAGACCCCGACGGCGAACTCGGCGAAGACCACCGCCCCGAAGAGCATCTGATTCCGCTCACGCTGTTCGCGGCGTTGGGCAGGCGCGAGTCGATCGCGGTGTTCGGCACGGACTATGACACGCCCGACGGCTCGTGCATCCGCGACTATGTGCATGTGTGGGACTTGTGCGAGGCGCACTACTTGGCGTTGGGGCGACTGCGGGCGGGCGCGCCCAGCGATGTCTACAACCTCGGCAACGGGCAGGGCTACTCGGTGCTGGAGGTGATTCGCGCGGCGGAGCGGGTGGTCGGCGCGCCGATTCCGACGGTGTACGCGCCGCGTCGCGCGGGCGACCCTGCACGGCTGGTCGCCTCGTCCGAGAAAGCCAAGCGCGAACTCGGCTGGCAGCCGCGCTACCCCGCCTTAGAGACGATGATCGAACACGCCTACCGCTGGTTCCTTGCGCACCCGCACGGGTACGGCTAAGCGCGGCAGGTTTCACAACTCGTAGTTGCTCGCCGTCAGGTTAAACTCCAGCCGTTTGCCCGCGCGCTCGACGGTCAGTTTCAGCGGTCGCCCGACGCGCGTGTAGGAGAGCCGATCGACCAACTGCTTCTCCGTCCAGTTCGCGGGCGACTGCCCGTCGATCAGCACGATTTTGTCGCCCGCCTTGACGCCCGCCATATCTGCATCGGACATCGGCATCACCCAGCGCACGATGAGGTCTTTGCCCTGCTTGCGCCACCAGATGCCGTAGCCCGCGTTGTCCGCGGCGCGCTCCGACGCCGTGTTCGGCTGCCACACCATCACCTCGCGGAAGTAGTTGTAGGTCACCTTGTAGTGGCGCATGATCGGCACGCCCAGCAGCCCGTGGCGCGTCATCAGCGCGGTCACCGAGTCGGAACGCGCGTTCTCCGAGAGCTTGTGGTAGGCGTACACCGAGTTGAACTGCAGCGGACCCAAGCGCATGCGGTTAATACGGTACACGCGCAGGTCGCCCGTGAAGAAGCTGTAGTCGTCGCCCTCGAAGAACTCGCCTAACCGCTTGTACCACTGCTCGATGGTCATCGCGGGTCCATCCGCCTTGTCGTGCCTGTAGGACGGGGGCAGCAGGTTGGTAGACGCGCCCGTGTCGACGATCATCCGTATCGGCTGCTCTTTTTGCCCGACGGTCATCGTGACCATCACATGGTCGCCCGCCATCTCGAAGGGGATGACTGTGCCTTCGGGCAGGGGGGCGTCGTGCGGCTCGAAGGTGATGGTGCGCTCGGCGAAGTTGACGGTGGTCTGGAACGCGGCGATGGTCTCGCGTCCCAGCAGCCCAATCACGCGCTTGCCCTCGATAGTGTCGTCGCCGACAGGGGTGCGCCAGACCGCCCCGCCGCTAATCACAATATCGCGCACCTCCGCCTCGCCCACCTTGAGGCTCTTGACCCGCACGCGATACGACGGGAACGCCCCGTACACCATCGTCGCCCAGTAGTCGCTGTTGGGAATCCTCTCCAGCCCCGCCTCTTTCACGATGGAATCGTCGATCCAAGTGCTGGACGCGCCCGTGTCGTAGATAATCCAGTAGGGTCCCTTGCCGTTGAGCCAGATTTGCACATAGAGCGAGTTGGTGCTGAACTTGAAGGGCACTTTGACGGGCAGGTTGTCGCGCACGGCGGGCGGGGTTCCGTGCGGGGGTCGCTGGAACAGCGTGTCGGCAAGTTCGGTCTGCGCGTCGACGGCGGTCATCACATAGGTCGCTGCCTGCCTGCCGTCTACATACATGCGCGTCTCGATGGGCATCGTGACCTCGCCCTGCGGGGTCTGCACGGCGCGCTGCCCGTGATAGACCACCCCGACGCGACTGATTTTGTCCGTCTCGTAGTCCACCTGCTGGTACTCCATGCCGACGATTTGGTTCTGCTCGTTGAGGAAGCAGTGCAGTTTGTTGTCGGGCTTTTGGGGCAGGTGGCGTTGGTGGTCGGGTTCGGGCAGTTGCACGGTGATTCGGTAGGCGGGGCGTCCGTCGGGCAGTTTGCTGTCCTCGCCGCCGACGAGCGTCCCGACCGAGAGCCAGTGCGGGATCAGCACGAAGTGCGTATACAGGGTGTCCTTGACGGCGGCTTCGTCCTCTTGGGCGATGCTGGAGCTGAGGTACTCGTTTTTGCGCCAGCCCTTGTTGCCGTCAAAGCCCGTGATGAACTCGTCGTCGCCGTAGCGGATTTCGGTGAGCCGTTTGGTCTCTTTGATGTAGATGGTGCGCTTGGCGGCGCTTTTGCCGCCGTACTCGCTGGTGATGTCGTAGTCGAGTTTGACGCCGCGCTGGGCGAGGACGCGGTAGGCGTCGCCGCCGTGCTGGGCAATCGCCTGCTGGAACCGCGTCGCCGCGTCGTTGCCCAACGCGCACCCAAGGAGCAGTAGGAACCCAAGAACCCCAGAAAGCCGATGCATCGCAAAACCTCCAGCGTAGATAATACCCCAATCCGTAGCATGCAGGGCGCGGCTGACCTATCGGGTACACTTTGGGCGATGACCGACCCGCTGGTGATTGCTGGCAAGCCGTTCCGTTCGCGCCTGATGGTGGGCACGGGCAAGTATCCCGACCCCGACACGATGCGCCGCGCGATTGAAGCGTCGGGCGCGGAAATCGTCACGGTCGCCCTGCGCCGAATCGACTTGGACGCGCCGAAACGCTCGATCTTGGACGAGCTGGACTGGAGCCGCTACCAGATTCTGCCGAACACGGCGGGCTGCCGCACGGCGGAGGAGGCGGTGCGCGTGGCGCGACTGGCGCGCGCGATGGGGCTGAGCGACTGGATCAAGGTCGAAGTCGTGCCCGACCCGAAGTACCTGTTGCCTGACCCCATCGGCACTTACGAGGCGTGCAAGGCGCTGGTGGACGAGGGCTTCGTGGTGCTGCCCTACATCCCCGCCGACCCCGAGCTGGCGAAGCGGTTGGAGGCGATGGGCTGCGCGACGGTGATGCCCCTTGCCGCGCCGATTGGCACAGGGCAGGGCTTCGCCGTCGGGCTGGAGCCGATACGGATTATCGTGGAGCAGGCGCAAGTGCCCGTGGTGGTGGACGCGGGGCTGGGCGCGCCGTCGGAAGCCGCGCTGGCGCTGGAAATCGGCTGCGACGCCGTGCTGGTCAACACCGCCATCGCCAAGGCGCAAGACCCTGTTTTGATGGCGGAGGCGTTTCGGCTGGGCGTGGAGGCGGGGCGGACGGCGTACCGCGCGGGGCGCATCCCGAAACTGCCCTACGCCTCCGCCTCCAGCCCGCTGGAGGGTGTGGTGGGGTCCAACCCCTGAACTGACCAGACACCCTCTCCGCGAGCGGGGACGCAATTCATGACTCTGAACGCGCGGTTGGTCTCACTTCTCCCGCTCCTCGTGCGCGGCGCGCACGACCCAGCGGATGGGTACGCCCGTGTATGCGTACCGCTTGCGCAGTTGGTTCTCCAAGTAGCGCAGGTACGAGAAATGCACAATCTCGGGGTCGTTCACGAACAGCACAATCGTCGGCGGGCGCACGCTCGCCATCGTCGCGTAGTAAACCTTCAGCGTCTTGCCTTTGCGTGTGTAGGGACGCTCGAACAACCACTCCTGCAGCAGGCGGTTCAGCTCGCCCGTGCCGACGCGCATGCAGTGGAAGTCGGCGACCGCCATGCAGGTGTCCAGCAGCCGCTCGATGCCCGAGCCCGCCAGCGCTGAGAGGAACACAAACGGCACATAGTCCAGCCACTTGACCTCCTGCTGGATGATTCGGGCGAAGTCCTTTTTGAGGGGTGTGTTCTGCTGCAGGTTGCCGTCGGGCGGCTCTTTGAGGTCCCATTTGTTGACCGCCCACACGAGGGCGCGCCCTGCGTTCGCCGCCAGTTGCGCGATTCGCCGATCGTTGTGCGTGATGCCCTCCGTCGCGTCGATGACCACCACCGCGACATCGGCGCGTTGCATGGCGCGTTCGGCGCGCATCTGCGCGTAGTATTCCAGCGACCGCTGCACCTTGCCGGGGCGCTTGATGCCCGCAGTGTCAATCAGCACGACGGACTGCCCCTTCCAAGTGAAGGGGGTGTCCAGCGTGTCGCGTGTGGTGCCCGCGATGTCACTCACAATCGCGCGCGGCTCGCCCAAGATGGCGTTCAGCAGCGACGACTTGCCGACATTCGGGCGACCGACGATGGCGATTTTGATGGGTTCGTCGGCGGGTTCCTCGTCCGATTCGGGCGCGGGCTGCGCCTGCAGATGCTCGAAGGCGCGCTCCAGCACCTCGGCGATGTTGTGCCCGTGAATCGACGAGATGGGGATAGGCTCGCCCAGTCCCAGCGCGAAGAACTCGGCGCGTTGGCTCTCCCACTGTTGCGGGTTGTCCGCCTTGTTGACCAGCAGCAGGGTCGGCTTGCCCCCGCGCCGCAGCAGGTCGGCGACCTCCTCGTCGGCGGGGGTCAGCCCGTCGCGGGCGTCCACCAAAAACAAGACGCAGTCCGCCTCGTGCATCGCCACCTGCGCCTGCACGCGCACCTGCTCAATCAGCGGGTCGTCCTCGCCGAACAGGATGCCGCCCGTGTCGATGACCACGAACGGCTGCCCCAGCCACTCGCCCTCGCCGTACAAACGGTCACGCGTGACGCCTGGGGTGTCCTCCACGATGGCTACCCGCTGCCCAATCAGGCGGTTGAACAGCGTGGATTTGCCGACATTGGGGCGTCCGACAATCGCCAGCACAGGTTTGGGGCGCATAGTGGGGGAATTGTACCCTGTGCGACGGTCTTAGGTCTCCATCGGGCAGAGGCTTGCGCCTGCTGCCGCGTCGCAGGCGTAGAAGCGCGGTTCGTAGGCGGCGCGGGCGCGATAGCGCCGCTCGGCGTCCGTCAGGAAGCGTTCCAGGTGGGCGCGTTCGACCAGCGCGACGCATGCGCCGCCGAAGCCTGCGCCCGTCATCCGCGCGCCGATTGCGCCTGCCTGCAGGCACGCCTCCACCATCGCGTCCAACTCGGCGCAACTGACTTCGTAGTCGTCGCGCAACGAGGCGTGCGACGCCAGCATCAGCGCGCGCACTTGCGCCGTGTCCGCATGGCGCAGCGCGGTCAGGAACGCCAGCACGCGGGCGTTCTCGCCGACCACATGGCGCGCCCGCCGACGCGCAGGCTCCTCCACCAGCGGCAGGTACAGCGCGCCCTGCTCGGGGCTGACATCGCGCAGCGCGACGACCGACTCGCCCAGAACGCCCTGCAGCGCGACGACCGCCTGCTCGCACTGGGCGCGGCGCAGGTTGTAGTCCGATTCGGCGAGGGCGCGCGGCTTGCCCGTGTCGGCGACCACGATTGCCCAGTCGGGCGGGAGGGGCACATGCTGCATCGCATGCGTGCGCGTGTCCAGAAAGAGCGCGCGCCCTGCCTGCCCCAGCAAGCTCGCCGCCTGATCCATCAGCCCGCAGTGCACGCCCGCGTAGCGATGCTCCGCCTGCTGGCATAACTGCGCCAGCGTCAGCCGCTCCAGGCGCAGGTCATCGAGCGCGTCCCACAGCACGGCGAACGCCGCCTCCAGCGCGGCGGACGAACTCAGCCCTGCGCCCAGCGGCAACCCGCTGCAAATAGTCGCGTCCACGCCCGTGAGCGTGCGCCCCGCATGCTGTTGCAGCATCGCCGCCACGCCCGCCACATAGCGGATAAACCCGTCGGGCAACTGCTCCGGCGGCAGGTCGGCAAGGTTCAGCACATGCTGCTCGTCCAGCGTCTCGGAGTAGATGTGGCACAGGGCGTCGGTGCGCGGCTGGGCGTACACGCGCGTTTCGAGGCTAATCGCCACAGGCAGCACATAGCCGTCGTTGTAGTCGGTATGCTCGCCGATGAGGTTCACGCGCCCGGGCGCCCGCACGCACAGCATCACTCGTCCTCCCAGAGCGGTTTGCGCTCGCGGAAGCCCGTGTCCAGTTCATGGTAATACTGCACGCGCTTCTCGCCCAGCCGCCAGCACAGCAGCACCTCGCGCCCGTTGCGCAAGTGCGGGAAGTCCACAATCCCCTGCTCGATATCGCGCAGCAGCACGCCCATCGAGTGCAGTTCGTCGACCGCTTTGTGGATTTCGGGGGCAATCTCGGACGCTTCCCATTCGGGGTGTTTGCCGTTGCTCTGGGCGCGTTGGAACAGTTCGGTCTCCTTTTCGCCGTACTCCTCACGCAGGCGTCGGAGCATCGCCTGCAGGCGCAGCAGTTTGATGCTGAGGTCGGGCACCAGCGCGTTCGCTTCGGCGACCGTGAAATAGCGTTGGAACGGCTTTCGACGACGCTTGCGCATAGCGTCGGGATTATACCCCCTGCTGCGCCGCCTACCCCATCGCCTTGCGGAACAGAATCAGCGCGACCACCGCCATCGCCGCCGCGATGCCGTACAAAATCAGCACCGTCTGCCGCTGGTTCAGCCCGCGCTCCAGCAGTTGGTGATGGATGTGCTTTTTGTCGGGCTTGTGGATGGGCTGCCCGCTGAGTAGGCGACGCGCCACCGCCAGCCCAGCGTCCAGAAAGGGCAGCCCGAACACCAGCACGGGAATCAGTATCGCGAACGCGGTCGCCGTCTTGAACGCGCCGATCACCGACAGCCCGCCCAGCATAAAGCCCAGAAACTGCGCCCCGCCCGTGCCCATGAATATCCGCGCAGGGTTGAAGTTGTGGCGCAGGAACCCGCCCGCTGCGCCTGCAATCGCCGCCGCCGTAATCGCAATCAGCCAGTTCGGGTACGGCTGGTCGAGCAGGTCTGCCGCCTGCAGCGCCATCAGCGCGAGCGTGAAGGCGGCAATCGCGCTGACCCCCGCCGCCAGCCCATCCAGCCCGTCGATGGTGTCCATCGTCTTGCTGACCACGAAGATCCACAGCGCGGTAATTGGGATCGCCCACGCGCCCAGTGGGATCCAGCGCGCCTCGCTGAACTTGCCGCCAATCGGCGCGGCGAAGCCCTCAATCTGCACCCCGAACAGTTGCACCACCAGCCCCGCCAGCAGCAGCGCGCCCATCTGAATTAGCGCGGAAAACTGCTTGCGGTCGTCCAGCATGCCGACCACCAGCACGCCCGTGCCGACCAGCAGCAAGCCGAGAAACTGCAGCGCGCGCCCCAGAAACACCGAGTCGGAGGGGGCAAGCAGATACAGCCGCGCCAGTCCCGCCAGCATCCCGACCGCCACGCCGATGTAAATCGCCAGCCCGCCCCAGCGCGGGATCGGCTCGGTATGCACGCGCCGCGCGTCGGGCATGTCCAGCGCGCCCGCCCGTATCGCCAACCTGCGCACCCACGGGGTCATCAGGTAGGTCGTCGCCAACGCCAGCAGAAACACAACCGTGATGGTCTTCATCGCTTCGGTCGGAACGGCGCGAGGTCAACCTCCGTGACCACGCCCGCTTTGTAGCGACACAACTGCACGCCCGCCTCCGCAAACAGCTCCAGCGCGAACTCGTCGGGGTAGTCGCCCTCGAACACCACGCGCTGGATGCCCGCGTTGATAATCATCTTCGCGCAGTGGTTGCACGGCTGGCAGGTGACATAGATGGTCGCGCCGCGCGTGGAGACGCCGTTCAGCGCGGCTTGCAGAATCGCGTTCTGCTCGGCGTGCAGCGCGCGGATGCAGTGCCCCGCCACGATGTGGCAGCCCACCTCCGTGCAGTGCGCCAGTCCAATCGGCGCGCCGTTGTAGCCCGTCGCCAGTATCCGCTTGTCCAGCACAATCACTGCGCCGACGCTGCGCCGCGGACAGGTCGCCCGCGTCGCCACCATATGCGCAATCTGCATAAAATATTCGTCCCAACTGGGTCGCTCCACCGCCCAAAGGATACCTCACGCGGTATAATCCCCTGCGCGGGCGCGTGTACCCTGCAGCGCGCCTGCGCGTCTTTAGTGAGGGAGGCAACCGTATGCGACTGGTTCAGACTCTGGTGCTTGTAGCGATTGTTGGGCTGTTTGGGTTCCTCAGTGGCGTCGCGCTGATGGAGGCGCGCGAGGCGCAGCGTCGCCCGCGCATCGCCGAAAGCGTCGACGCCCGCCGATTCCGCCTGTTCGACCAAGAGGGCAACCTGCGCGCCGAGTTGGGCATGCCCTTCGGCGAGCCTGCGCTGTTTCTGTACGATTCGAAAGGCAAGCCGCGCGCGTGGATCCTGCTCGATCGCGAGGGCAACGCGCGAATCATGTTCGTGGACGCGAACGATCAGACCCTATGGACTGCGCCGTCCGTGCCCGTCCCGCAGCCCCAGCCATGATTCGCGGCGTCGGCACAGACATGGTAGAGATTGCGCGTATCGCGGGGGTGTGCGCCCGTCAGCCGCGCTTTATTGAGCGGATCCTCACGCCCGCCGAGCGCGCCTACTGCCAAAGCCGCCGCGCGAACCCAGCGCAGCACATCGCGGGCAGGTGGTGCGCCAAGGAAGCCATCGCCAAAGCCGTCGGGCGACCCCTGCGCTGGCAGGAGGTGGAGATTCTGCCCGACGCCAACGGCAAGCCCATCGTTCACCTGCACGGCGCGAGCGCACAAGCGGTCGGCGAGGGGCAACTGCTGGTGAGCATCACGCACACGCGCACGCTGGCGCACGCCGTTGCACTCTGGGTGGTGAACCGATGAGCCGAATCGCAATCTTGGTGTCGGGTCCGTCGCGCGGGAGCAACATGCAGGCGATTATCGAGGCGTGCCGCGACGGGCGCATCCCCGACAGCGCGGTGGTCGCGGTGGTGGGCGCACGCGACGACGCGCCCGCCCTGCAGAAAGCGCACGCCCTAAGCGTCCCGACCGCCGTCGTGAACCCGCGCGAGTTCCCCGACCCCGATATGTACGGCGACGCGCTGCTGTGGGTGCTGCAGAAAGCGCAGCCCGACCTGATTTGCCTCGCGGGCTACATGCGCCTGCTGCCCGCCCAAGTGGTGCAGGCGTACCCGATGCGCATCATGAACATCCACCCCGCACTGCTGCCCCTGTTCGGCGGCAAGGGCATGTACGGGCTGAAGGTTCACCAAGCCGCCATAGACAGCGGGATGAAAATCACGGGCTGCACGGTGCATTTCGTGGACGAGGGGTACGACACGGGACCCATCATCCTGCAGCGGTGCGCGCCGATTCTGGACGACGACACGCCCGAAACGCTTGCCGCGCGCGTGCTGCCCGTCGAACACGAGACCTACATCGAGGCGATACGGCTGTTTGTGCAGGGCAAGTTGCGCGTCGAGGGCAGGCGCGTCAGAGTGGTCGGATAAAGATGTTGCGGAAGCGCAGGGGCGTGCCGTGCGCCTGCAGCCAGATATGCCCCGAAGCGGGCAGGGGCGCGCGCCTGTCCCAGTAGTTCTCCAGCGGCACATCGTGAACGACCAGCGTCTCGTTCAGCCACACCGTGACGCGCTCGCCCAGCATCAGGATACGGAATCGGTTCCACTGTCCTGGCGGGCGGTCTGCCTTGACGCGCGGGCGGTTGGGGTGCTGTTCGTTGTTGTAGAGTCCGCCGGAGCCGTCGGGGTTGTCCCAGATTTGCACTTGGGGCGTGTCGCGCAGGTAGATCCCGCTGTCGCCGCCCGCTTCAATCTGCCAGTCCAGCCACAGTTCGAAGTCGCCGTAGGGCTTCTCGGTGATGAGATGCACGCCCTGCCCGTCGAAGACGAGTTCGCCGTCGTGCACACGCCAGTGGCGTAGGCGCTGCGCGTTGGCGCGTGCTTGCGCCTGTTGGCGTTCGTCGGCGATCATGCGGGCGATGTCGGGCGGGTCGGCGTACCAACTCTGCCAGCCCGACAGGTCGCGCCCGTTGAACAGCGCGATGAAGCCGTCGGGCGGTTGGTTGGGCGGGCGCGTCGCGGGCAACTCGCGAATGCGCAGGTTGCGGAACTCCACGCGCCCGTTGTGCTGGATGAAGCCGATGTGCCCCGATTCGCGCAGGAAGCCGGGTCGCTCGCGCAGTTGCTCGCGGTCGCGAATCGCGTTCAGGTCGGCGTCCACGACGCGCTCGCCGTTGAGAGTCACCTGCACGCGCCGACCTATGCAGCGGATGTGAATCGTGTTCCACTGCCCTGCGGGGCGCACGGCGCGTTTGGCGGCGGGGTACAGCCCGTAAATCGCGCCGCAGATGCGCCGCTTATCGGGCTGCTCCTGCGCGCCGTCGTCCAGAATCTGGATCTCCATGCCGTACCGCGACGCTTGGAAGCCGAGCGGCGCGCGCAGGGCGATTCCGTTGTTTGCGCCCGCACTGAGGCGAAACTCCACCTGCAGTTCGAAGTCGCTGTAGGCGCGTTGGGTCATCAGCCGTCCGCGCCCGTCGCCGTCGAAGACCAGCACGCCGTCCTCGATGCGGTAGGTCGGCGCGCCGTCGCGCTGCCAGTCGGTTGCGTTGAAGGGGATGGGTTGCCAGGAATCGGATTCCTGCCCCGCGTGTCGGGAGGGCTGGGATGGGGTCGGTTGCATCAGCATCGCCGCCGCTGTCAGCCCTGTGAGAACCTTCAAGACACAAATTCGCACAGGGAAAATGGTTCGCCCTGCGCGCTTGGCTTCCTGCCATCGAAAGGTAAGTACCTTCGTCATATGATACCAACCGCGTGTGCGAAGTTTACAATTTCCCCCCTCCGTAGGTTCCCCTTAAAGGGGTAGGTTTTTCCTCGCGCGGTTGACATTGCGGGCGGGACGCCCGCGTTCCCAGCGTCGCGCGTGCTGGGAACGCGAGCGTCTCGCTCGCATGGCGGCAGAGATGCGCTGCTTGGCAACGCCGTGAGCAGGCACGCCCGCAAAAAACCTACCCCTTTAAGCCTTAAGGTTCCCCCTGCTCGCAGGGGGAACCGCGTGGGTGCGCGGCTCGGTTCCCCTCGCGAAGCGGGGAGAACCTGCAGGAGGGGGGGTCACAATTCAATTACGCCTCCGTACACGCCTTGAGTTCGCCCAGTATCTGCATCAGCGTCTCCAGCGGGTGGTCGCCGAGGGGCGCGCTGATTTCGTCGGGCTGGGTGCGGACGCTGCGAATCGCCTGCTGCAGCGCGAGTTGCCAGCGCGCCTTGAGTTTGCGGTCGGGCTTGAAGCGCAGCACCAGCCGCTTGCCCTCAACCCCAATACTCTGCACGCCCAGCGCGTGCGCCAGAATGCGCTGCTCCATCAGGCGGATGAGGTGTTTCAGCGGGGCGGGCAGTTCGCCGTAGCGGTCGCGCAGCTCGCGCGCGAGCGACTTAAGTTCCTCGCGCGTGCGACTGCCCGCGATGCGCTTGTAGTAGCCCAACCGCTGCGCCACATCCTGAATATAGTCGTGCGGGATGTAGGCATGCACAGGCAACTTGCTGGCGTCGGGCAGCTCTTCCTCAACGGGCGCGTCGAGGCTCCACTGCGTCTCGCCTTGGCGCAGGCGGCGGATGGCGTCGCGCAGCATCGCCTGATACAGCTCCAGCCCGACGGAGCGCATCGCGCCGTGCTGCTCCTCGCCCAGCAGGTTGCCCGCGCCACGAATCTCCAAGTCGCGCATCGCCAGCGCGAAGCCCGACCCCAAGTGCGAGAACTCGCGCAACGCTTGCAGGCGGTCTTCCGCCTTCTCCGTGAGTTTGCCCGCGCGGTACAGGAAGTAGGCATACGCCTGTCGGTCCGACCGCCCCACGCGCCCGCGCAACTGATACAGCTGCCCCAGCCCGAACCGCTCGGCGCCCTCCACAATCAGCGTGTTCACATTCGGCATGTCCAGCCCGTTTTCGATGATGGTGGTGCTGACCAGCACATCGTACTCGCGGTTGTAGAACGCCAGCACGGTCGCTTCGACGGCTTGCGGGGGCATTTGCCCGTGCGCGACGGCGATTCGCGCGTGCGGAACCAGCCCCTGTAGCCGCTCGGCGACATGCGTGATGCCCTGAATGCGCGGCACGACATAGAACACCTGCCCGTCGCGCTGCAACTCGCGCAGAATCGCCTCGCGCGTCATCCAGTCGGTGTGGGGCGCGACGATTGTGCGTATCGGCAGCCTGCCTGGGGGCGGGTCGGTAATCATGCTCATGTCGCGGATCTCGGTCAGCGCCATATACAGCGTGCGCGGGATGGGCGTCGCGCTCATCGACAGCACATCGACCGTGCCGCGCAGTTTCTTGAACTTCTCTTTCTGCATCACGCCGAAGCGCTGCTCCTCGTCGATAATCACCAGCCCCAAGTTTTTGAAGGCGACATCGTTAGACAGCAGGCGGTGCGTGCCGATGACCATATCGACTGCGCCCGTTTTCAGCCCGTGCAGGATACGCTTCTGCTCGGCGGGGCTAATCAGGCGGCTGAGCAGCGCGACCTGCACGCCGAACGGCTCGAACCGATCCTTGAAGGTCTGGTAGTGCTGGTACGCCAGAATGGTGGTGGGGCACATTATGGCGACCTGTCTGCCTGCCATCAGGGCTTTGAACGCCGCGCGCAGGGCGACCTCCGTCTTGCCGAAGCCGACATCGCCAATCAACAGCCTGTCCATCGGATGGGGCGATTCCAAGTCTGCCTTCACTTCGGCAATCGCGCGCAGTTGCCCCTCGGTCTCAATGTAGGGGAACATCGCCTCCATCTCGGCTTGCCACGGGGTGTCCTCGCCGTAGGGTGGGCGGGTGGCTTTCTCGCGCAGGGCGTAGATGCGCACCAGCTCTTCGGCGACCTCTTTGGCTTTTTGGCGGGCGCGGGCGACCGTGCGCGCCCACACCATGCTGTTCAGCCGCTTGATTTCGGGCGGCTTGTCGTCGGGCGCAAGGTACTTCTGGATGCGGTCTAACTGGTCTACGGGCACGAAGATGCGGTCGGGATGCGCGTATTCGATGAGCAGGTACTCGCGCTTGACGCCGTCGCGCTCCAGCGTCGTTAGCCCGCGGAACACCCCGACGCCGTGATAGAGATGCACCACATAGTCGCCGGGCTGCAAGTCCATGATGGAGGCAATCGGCACGCCTTCGGTGAATCGGCGTGGGGGCAGGCGTAGGCGATGGTTCTCGAACAGCTCGCCGTCGGTCAGCAGGGCGAACTGCTTGGCGTCCCACACGAACCCGCCACCGAGGTTGCCCTGAAACAGCTCGACGCTGCCTTCCAGCGACGCCTCTTGCAACGCACGGCGCACTTGGGTCGGGCGGTCGGTGGCGATCACAATCCGATAGCCCGCCTGCTGCCAGCGGTAGACGCGCTGCCACAGGTCGGCGACGGTACCCGTTGCGGTGCGCAGCGTGCGCGTGCCCAGTTCGTACTCCTGCGCGACGGGGAACGGCTTGCCCCCCGCCAGCATCGGGTCGCCCAGCAGCAGGCTTGTGCGATGGCGCATTACGCGCTCGAACGGCTCGATGTATTCGTCGGGCTGCAGGGGCGGGATGTCGCCGCGCTCGGCGCGTGAGGTCAGCGACTGCGCCAGCTCTTCGACGGCGCGGTCGTAGGCGGTGTTCAGCATCAGCGGCTCGTCCAGCACCAGCCAGCCGTCGGAAGGCAGGTAGTCCAACAGGCAGGCGCGTTCAGGCAGCAGCCACGGCAGGTAGAGTTCCAGCCTGTCGAACGGCGCGCCTTGCATCAGCGGGCGCAGGTCGTCTTCCAGATTCTGGCGCAGGGTCGGCTGCAGCGCGGCGGGTTGACGGGCGATGCGCGCCTCCCACGCCGCGCGGACACGCTCGGCAAATTCGGGCGCGCCCATCGGCGCCTCGCGCGCGGGCAGCAGCACGGCATACTTGACCTGCTTGACGGAACGCTGGGTAGCAGGCTCGAACAAACGCAGGCTGGCGATTTCGTCGCCCCAGAACTCGATGCGCACGGGCAACTCCGCGCCCATCGGGAACACATCCACAATCCCGCCGCGTCGCGCGAAGCATCCGGGCAGGCGCACAGGCTCTTGGTACTCGTAGCCGTCTTCGGCGAGGCGGCGCAGCAGCGTGTCGGGCGCGATTTGGCACAGCCACTCGTGCGCGTCGGGCGGCTCGGCGTCGGGCAGGCGCAGGCGCACCAGCTCCGCCTCGAACAGCATCGGGGGCATCGTGCGCTGCAGCGCGGCGGCAATCGGCGCGAGGACGCACACCGCCTCGCCTCGATGCAGCGCGTGCAGGGCGCGCAGGCGTTCGTGCAGCGTCTCCTGCTCCACGCCTGTCGGCTCCAAAAGTGGGGTCAGGCTGCTGGGCAGGCGCAGCAGGCGTGCTTCGGGCAGCCCCAGACGCAGCAGCACCGCCAGCCACTGCTCGGCGCGCGACAGCGAGGGCGTCAGCACCACCACAGGCTGGGATTGTTCGGCAAGCCACGAAGCCAGCAGCACGGGGCGCGACTCAAGGCACGCCTCGCGCCAGACGGTGGGGGCGCCATGCGTCGGCGCGGGCGTCGACTCGCCCACATGAAGCAGCCACTCAGGCAGCATGTGCAGGAATTGTACCTATCGGGGATGTTAAAATAAAAATGGTTGCGGGGGTGGGATTTGAACCCACGACCTTCGGGTTATGAGCCCGACGAGCTACCGGACTGCTCCACCCCGCG
>JAIMAN010000117.1 GCA_023511915.1 Armatimonadota bacterium | reverse complement strand
AGGTCATGCTGGACGGCAAGCCGCGCGTGGTGGAGTACGCGCCCGACCCAGACCTGCGCGACAGCGAGCAGATTTCCTTCCTCGAATGCCCCGACTGCCATACCCCAGGCTACATCCCCACCCGCGCAGACGCCGACGCCGCCCTCGAACGCTTCCTGCGCCGCGAAGTGCTGCCCTACGCCCCCGACGCGTGGTACGACCCCGACAGCCTCAGAATCGGCTACGAAATCAACTTCAACCGCTACTTCTACCAGCCCAAACCGATGCGATCCCTGCACGCCATCCGCGCCGACCTCATCGCCGCCGAACAGGAAGCCGAAGGACTACTGGCAGAGATTTTGGGAGGTCAACCATGACGCACGCGCTCCCAACCTACCCCGACTACAAAGACTCAGGCGTCGCGGTGAATGTCTGCACAGGCGCGCCCTACACCACCTACCACGACACAGGCATCGAGTGGCTTGGGCAAGTACCCACACACTGGGAACTGAAGCCTCTCAAACATTGGGTGCGAATCAACGCGAGAACCTTGCCTGAGACCACTTCACCTGATTACGAGTTCCGATACATCGATATTGGTACAGTGGGTACAGGTTTGCTGCTCAAGGAACCCCAGCCGTTGCGATTCGGCGACGCTCCATCGCGCGCCCGACGAGTCGTTCAAGCGGGAGATACGATTATTTCCACGGTTCGTACCTATCTGAAGGCGGTCTATCATGTGCAAGAGGACGAGGGCGATTTAGTCTGCTCCACAGGCTTTGCGGTCTTGACGCCAGGAGCGGGCGCGCATCCGAAATATGTGAGCTATTTAGTGCAAAGCGATGCGTTCGCAGGCTGCGTGAGTGCAGAGTCAGTAGGGACGGCATATCCTGCCATCACAGAAGGACGGTTGGGTAGATTCTATGTTCCTGTTCCGCCCCTTGCCGAGCAGGGGGCGATTGTCGAGTATCTGGACGCGCAGACGGCGCGGATTGATGCGGCGATTGCGGCGATTCGTCGCACGGTGGCGTTGTTGGGCGAGTATCGCGAGCGGTTGGTTGCCGATGTGGTCACGGGCAAGGTGGATGTGCGGGCGGCAGCGGCGGGGCTGCCCGAAGCGGACGACGCGGCGGACGCGCTGCTGACGCCGTTTGCGCCCGACGACGCGCCGACGCTGGAGGAGGCGCTACAGGATGCGACCGACGGACACGAGTGAGGCGGGGCTGGAGACGCTGATTTGTCGGGCGTTGACGGGCAGCGACTGTGCGCCGCGCGCGACGGGCGCGCCCGCAGGCGTGGTCGAAACGCCCGCCAGCTACGGCGGGGCGGGCTGGCTGCCTGGCGACCCTGCCGACTATGACCGCGAGTATTGCCTCGATATCGCGCAACTGGCGGCGTTTCTGCAGGCGACGCAGCCCGAAGCAGCGGAAGCGGTGCAAATCGAACACGATTGCCCCGCGCGGCGCAAGTTCCTCAAGCGGCTCAGCGACGAGGTGGGCAAGCGCGGGGTGGTCGATGTGCTGCGCCATGGCGTGTCGCACGGCGCGCACACGGTGCGGCTGTTCTACGGCGCGCCCTCGCCCGACAACGCGCAGGCGCACGCGCTCTATGCGCAGAACCGCTTCACCGTCACGCGCCAGCTGCGCTACAGCACGCGCGAGCCGAACCGCGCGCTGGACATCACCTTGTTTGTCAACGGGTTGCCCGTGTTCACCCTCGAACTCAAAAACCGCCTGACGAAGCAGACTGTGTTCGCCGCAATCGAGCAGTATCGGCGCGACCGCGACCCGCGCGAGAAACTGTTCGAGCTGGGGCGGTGCGTGGCGCATTTTGCCGTCGACGAGAACGAGGTCTGGTTCTGCACGCACCTGCAGGGCAAGGACTCGTGGTTTTTGCCGTTCAACAAGGGCTACAACGACGGCGCGGGCAACCCGCCCAACCCGAACGGGCTGAAGACCGAGTACCTGTGGCGTGAGGTGCTGACCCGCGAGAGCCTGACCGACATTCTCGAACACTACGCGCAGCGGATTGAGGAGACGGACGCCCGCACGGGCAAGACGCGCCGGCGGCAAATCTTCCCGCGCTACCACCAACTGGATGTGGTGCGCCGACTGCTGGCGGATGTGCAGGCGCACGGGGCAGGCAAGCGGTATTTGATCCAGCACTCGGCGGGCAGCGGCAAGTCGAACTCCATCGCGTGGCTGGCGCATCGGCTCCCAGGACTGATGCGCGACGGGCGCCCCGTGTTCGACTCGGTGATTGTGGTGACCGACCGACGGATTCTGGATCAGCAGATTCGCGACACGGTGAAGCAGTTCGCGTCGGTGCGGGCGTGGGTGGGGCACGCCGAGCGGTCAGGCGACCTGCGCCGCTTTCTGGAGCAGGGTAAGAAAATCATCATCACGACGCTGCAGAAGTTCCCGTTCATCTTGGACGAGATTGGCGACGCGCATCGCGGGCGCACCTTCGCGATTATCATCGACGAGGCGCACTCCAGTCAGGGCGGGCGCACCAGCGCGAAGATGCACCGTGCGCTCTCGCAGGCGGGCGCAACCGCCGACGCCGCGGAGGAGACCTTCGAAGACGCCATCAACCGACTGATGGAATCGCGCAAGC
>JAIMAN010000052.1 GCA_023511915.1 Armatimonadota bacterium | reverse complement strand
GCGGCTTAGACTATTTTCCCGGCGGGGGCTAGACGGGGCCGGCGCGCCCCCCGGCCCCTCTCCCGCGAGGCGGGAGAGGGGGATTGTGGAGTGCGGAAGCGAAGCTTCCGCCCGCGCTGAAGCTGACGCTTCAGCACTCCAAACAGGTTCGCGCGCGGCTCACCCCTCTCCCACAATGTGGGAGAGGGGCTGGGGGTGAGGGCTACAAAACTTGCGCAGCCCCTGCACGCAGTGAACTCAAGCGAGCCACTCTCATCTGGGAGGCAAAAACACACTCTGTCCGCTCAACTGGCATCAGAGGCTTCACGCTCATCGAACTGCTCGTCGTAATCGCGATTATCGCGATACTGGCGGCGATCCTGTTTCCTGTGTTTGCGCAGGCGCGCGAGCGGGCGCGGCAGACACAGTGCCTGTCGAACGCGCGCCAACTTGCGCTCGCCGTGCAAGCCTACCTGCAAGACCACGAGGAGGCGTTCCTGCCCTCTACTAACTACGCTGTGCCCACGAGCGTGCCCGAACGCATCTGGACGCGCGTGATTCAGCCCTATGTGCGCGACACGGGGATATTTATCTGCCCCAGCGCGCAGCGGGCGGGCTTCCCTACAGATTGGGCGCAGCGGGGCGTGGGGTCAATTGGCTACACGGCGGCGACGGCGTATGATCCGCAGGAGATTGAAGGCTTCGCGACGCCTGTCTACTTGGCGCAGATGGAGGAGCCTGCCCGCACACCGATGTTCGGCGACACGCCCAGCGGTCCGACCGCCGAGAAGTATCGCGGCTATGTGTTCGACCCGTATGTGGGCGAGACGAACCCGCGCGACCCGCGCCTCAGTCCGCCGCTGGTCGCCGACCGCGACTTGGTGCGCGAGTTGAACCATCTGCCGCCATCGCGCCTGAAGCCGCTGTATGCCCGCCACTTCGCCACAGGCGACAATCGCGGGCTGGCGACGCTCATCTTCGGCGACGGGCACGCCAAGGCATACTCCGCCGCGTCGATCTTGGCGCAAGATAGGGGCGCGAACCTCATCTGGCGGTTTCGGTAGCCCCTACAGCGCGCCCGCCTCAATCTGCTGGCGTATCCGCGCCATCCACCGCGCGTAGAACGCCAAGTTGTGGTAGGTCGCCAGCCGAAAGGCGAGCAGCTCGCCCGCCCGAAACAGGTGGTGGATGTAGGCGAGGCTGTACCGCTGGCACACCCAGCAGTCGCAAGTGGGGTCGATGGGCTCGTCGCGCTCTTGGTACTGCGCGTTGCGTAGGTTAATGCGTCCTGCGCTGGTGAACACGGTATGGTGGCGCGCCAAGCGGGTCGGCAGCACGCAGTCGAACATGTCCACCCCCTGCTGCACCGCGTGCAAGATGTCGTCGGGCATGCCGACGCCCATCAGGTAGCGCGGCTTGTCGGCGGGCAGGCGCGGGGCGACCAGTTCCACCACGCGCCGCATGTCGTCTATAGGCTCGCCGACCGACACGCCGCCAATCGCGTAGCCGGGCAAGTCCAGTTCGGTGATTTGCTGGAGGCTCATCAGGCGCAGGTCGTCGTACACCCCGCCCTGCAGGATGCCGAACAGCGCCTGCGCATTCGGTTGCGTCTGCCATGCCGAGCGACAGCGCAACGCCCAGCGGTAGGTGCGCTCCGTCGCACGGGCGACCTCGTCGCGGCTGGCGGGATACGGCGTGCACTCGTCGAACGCCATCATGATGTCGCTGCCCAAGTTGCGCTGGATTTGCACGGCGCGTTCGGGCGTGAAGCGATGCTCCGAGCCGTCGATGTGCGAGCGGAAGGTCACGCCGTCGTCGTCAATCGTGCGCAGCTTCGCGAGGCTGAACGCCTGAAACCCGCCGCTGTCGGTCAATATCGCTCGCTCCCAGCGCATAAAACGATGCAGCCCGCCCAGCCGCGCGATGCGCTCGTCGCCTGGGCGCAGGTACAGGTGGTAGGTGTTGCCCAGAATAATCTGGAAGCCGAGCTGCTCCAGTTCCTCTTGGCTGAGCGTCTTGACCGTCGCCTGCGTGCCAACGGGCATAAACACGGGCGTCTCGATGACCCCGTGCGGCGTGTGCAGTCGTCCCCGCCGCGCATAGCTGATGGGGGATGTGTTCAAGACCTCGAATGAGAACGCTGTGCTCATGCGCTGTTGAGGGAGCTAAGCACAACAACGGTTATCTGGTTGTATCGAGCTATCTGTAAATCGTTTGTGACGAACAGATCGCATCGTGCCAGAAGAGCCGAAGCTAAGTGTATTGAATCGGCTACGCTAAAATTGTAGCTTGCCCTTATGTTAGTAGCTAAGTCTATTACTTCCGAGCTTAGAGAAACGATTTCAGCAAACGCCGACTGGAAAAAGACATCATCATCTTGGAGAGTATCCGTGTCATTCTCACGAATAGGTTTCACACGGCACTCCAATCGTGCTAACTCACTCGTGACTAAAGTGTCCGTGCTTTGGAGTAGCGCGTGAATTTGCTGTTCATAAGGAGCGACATGCTCCACGAGGTAAATGATAGGCGCACTATCAAGGTAGATTCGTCTCATCGCGCCACTCGGAGCGGATCTGCTTGATGTAGTCGTCCACCTCTTCGGCAGTAGGTGGCTTGTGCCCGCGTGCGCACTGCTTCTCACGAATTGCTGATAACACTTCCCGCATGCGCGCGACGGTGGGTGCCTCCGCGACCTGAATCGGTTCTACCTGTATCTTGAGGAGTCCTCGAACGGGCAGCGGAGCGTCCAGGACAATAGTCGTTCCATCTTCAGTTGAACCGGTCACCTGATAGACCTTCGTCATGTCTACTCCCAATTGTACCCGAATAGACGCGCTCTTGCATCGAGCAATTTCGTGGGCGGAGTGCCCACACACACGCCTCATTCGTAGACGCCTGCATAGACCGCCTGTATCACCTCGTGGGGGGTGGTGATGCCGCGCAGCACCTTGTCGCGCCCGTCGTCGAGCATGGTGCGGTAGCCCTCCTTGACGGCGATGTGCAGAATCTGGTCGCTGGATGCGCGGTTGACAATCGCCTCGCGGATGGCAGGGCTGATGCGCAGCAGTTCGAAGATGCCCGTGCGCCCGCGGTAGCCCGTGTTCATACACTTGGGGCAGCCCTTGCCCATAAAGAAGCGCGCCTGCGCGAGCCATTCCTGCGGGATTTTGAGCGCGGCAATCTCGTCGGGCGTCGGCTGATAGGGCGCGCGACAATCGGGGCAAATCACGCGCACCAGTCGCTGCGCCATCGCGCACTGCAAAGTCGCCGCAATCAGGTAGTCCTCCGCGCCCATATCGATCATACGGCTGAGCGTCTCGATGGCGTTGTTCGTGTGCAGCGTAGACAGCACCAAGTGCCCCGTGAGCGCGGCTTGGATGCCTATCTGCAGCGACTCGCGGTCGCGGATCTCGCCAATCATAATCACATCGGGGTCGTGGCGCAGCATCGCCCGCAACGCCCGCGGGAAGGTGATTTTCTCCGTCACCTGCACCTGCATCACATTGTCGGGGAACTCGTACTCGACGGGGTCTTCGACGGTCACGATGTTGCGATGCACGCGATCGAGCGTGTGCAGCGAGGCGTAGAGCGTGGAGGTTTTCCCTGAACCTGTGGGACCCGTGACGACGAGCATGCCATAGGCGACCTGCAGGGCGCGTCGCCAGTGTGCCATCACATCTTGCGGCATGCCCAGCGAGTCGAGTTTGACCTGCATCTTGGCGGGGTCAAGGATACGCATCACGATACGCTCGCCGTTGAGGGTCGGGATGCACGACACGCGCGCGCTCAGCCGCCTGTCCAGATACTCCATGTCGATGCGCCCGTCTTGCGTGTCGCGCTTCTCGTCCAGGTGTAGATTCGCCGCCAGTTTGACGCGGCTCACCATCGCTTGCACCAAGTCAGGCTGCGTGACGACCTCGTGTTCGTGCAGCACGCCGTCGATGCGGAACCGAATGCGCAGCGCGTTGTGTTCGGGGTGCATGTGAATGTCGGACGCGCCCGCCTCGAGCGCTTGGATGAACATCTGGTCAACGCGCTGCACCGCCAGCGAGAGTTCCTCGCCGCCCATCTCGCGCGACACGCCCGCGTGGCGCATCAGGATTCGAAACATCCGCCCAGAACCGCGCATCCCGTACATCACGAAAGCCTCCGAAACGCTTAGACGCTTTTGGACGCGAGAAGTATACCCCTTAAAGCGGTTCGCTCCAGAGTGCGCTGACGGGAATTGCCCACAGCCCCTCGCCCATCGGCAGGCTCCGCTCGCCCGTGTAGAACACGACGCCCAGCCGAAACCGCTCGGGCACTGCGCCTTGCAACCAGCGTAGCCCGCGAAAGTCGCCTGCGTGGAGCGTGCTGCGCCGCTTGACCTCCACGCCGACCAGTTCGCCTTGCGCCGACTCCAGCACGAAGTCCACCTCAATGCCCTTGTCCGTGCGCAGGTGATACAGGCGCGTCTGCGCGTCGCTGCAGTGGATGTGTTTGAGCAGTTCCATCCCGACGAAATTTTCCAGCAGTTTGCCCGCGTAGGTCGGCTCGCGTTCCAGCCGCGTCTCGTCGAAGCCCGCGAGCGCGACTGCCAGCCCCGTGTCGTTGAGCATCAGTTTGGGCGCTTTGAGCAGCCGCTTGCCGAGATTGGCATACCACGCGGGCACAGGATGCGCCACGAAGAGGTTCGTCAGCAGGCTCAGGTAGCGGCTAAGGGTCGCTTGGGCGACGCCCGTCTCGCGCGATAACCCTGCGATGTTCGCCGTTGCGCACGGGTTCGCCGCCAGCAGGCGCAGCAGCGTCAGCACGGCGTCCTGACGCTCCACCCCGCCCAGCGTCTGCAGGTCGCGCGTAATCAGCGCGTCGGCGTAGCTGCGCAGCCACTCGGCGCGGGCAGCTGGGTCGTCGAGCGCAACCGCGACGGGGTAGCCCCCGCGCGTGAGTCGCGCCGTCAAGTCCGCCGCGTCGGGATAGCGTGCGCTGGTGGGCGGTTCCGTGAACGCTTGCGCAACCCAGTTGACTGCGCTGCCCGCTATCTCCGCCTGCGCGAGGGGCAGCAACTGCAGCGCGACCATCCGCCCCACCATCGCGTCGGCGACCTGCGCGTTCGCCAGCGGGCTGGCAGAGCCTGTAAGCAAAAACATGCCCGCCGCGCGCGACTCGTCGATGCGCATCTTGAGGACGGGCATCACTTCGGGCACAAGCTGCGCCTCGTCGAGGGCGGTTCCTGTTGGCAAGTTGCGCACGAAGCCGACGGGGTCGCGCTGCGCCGCCGTGCGCACGAGCGGGTCGTCGAAACTCACATAGTCGCGCAGCACGCCCGCCTCCAAGAGTTGCTTCGCCAGCGTCGTCTTGCCCGTCTGCCGTGCGCCCTGCAGATACACCGCAGGCATCACGCTCAGCAACCGCCGTAGCCGTTCCGTCAGACACCGCGCGTACATCGTGGGGAGGAATTGTACCTGCAAGCTGGGTGAAAATCCTCAGCCAGACTGAAGATTTTCACCCAGAGCAAACGGCAGACCTATTAGCCATCGCGGTAAGGTATAATCGGCGTGTTGTGAAAACCGTTGCGATTTCTGTACCTGACGAAGTGGCGGGGTTGCTGGCGCAAGATGAGGCGAATCTCCAGCGCGAGCTGAGCCTCCTTCTCGCCGTCAAGTTGTACGAATTGGGGCGCTTGAGCACAGGCGCGGCAGCGCAGATGGCGGGGCTAAGCCGCCCAGAGTTCCTCGCGCGTCTCTCGGACTACTGTGTGTCGCCTATCAACCTTGATGAGGAGGCTATCGAGCAAGAGATAGCGGCTGCTCGTGAACTGGCAAACAAAATATGAAGCGCGTTGTAGATGCTTCACCCGTTATTCTCCTCGCAAAAATTGGCGCACTTGAACTGTTGCGTCTCGGCGCGGAGGAGGTTCTGATACCGTCAACCGTGCTTCAGGAAATCGTGCAAGTGAACGACAGTGCTTCATCTGCCATTCTCGAAGCGGGAGAAGAGTGGCTTATAGAATGTGAATATCGTGCGGAGCAATCCGTTGTGCCTTCATCGCTCGGAGCTGGCGAAAGAGCCGTAATCGAGCAAGCGATAGGTTTGGGCATCGAACAGGTAACAATAGATGATCTGGCAGCACGGCGCGTTGCACAACAGTTGGGACTAAAACCAATAGGAACTTTGGGTATCTTGTTAGCAGCAAAGTTAACGGGAGTGATTCCTTCCGTGTCGGAAAAGATTGAGGCTTTAAGAGCTGCTGGGATGTACCTTTCCGAGACGCTGATTGAGCATATTTTGAGAGCAGCAAGCGAGGGCGAGTCGGTTTGATAAATGCCAGGTAGACGCTCCATCAGACACCGCGCGTACATCGTTGGGAGGAATTGTACCTGCAAGCTGAGTGAAAATCCTCAGTTTAACTGAGGATTTTCACTCAGCATAGGCAAGAAACGATTTCGTCCCCAACCCCGACAGGAAACCCCACTTCCACGCCGAAACCGTCGAAGCGTTAGGTGGGACTATGGATCGGACGCAACAGATGGGACCGTTGAACGACCCGCAGCGCACGCAGGCGATGCAGATGCCCGTGTTAGACCCCAGTCGCACGCAGGCAATGCCGAACATACTGGGCGCGCCCGCGCAGCCGTCGCTGAGCATGGAGGTCGTGCTGGGACGCAAGTACGCGCTGGCGCAAAGCATCGCCCGCGAAGGACTGCTGACCACCATCCGCGCGGTGCAGACCGCCGCGGGACGCGCCCCGCTGAACCTGTGCCTCGTGTTAGACCGCAGCGGCTCGATGGAAGGCGCGCCCTTCGAATTCGCCAAGCAAGCCTGCGCCTACCTCGTCGACCAACTCACCGAGCAGGATGTGCTGTCCATCGTCACCTTCTCCGACACGGTCGATGTCGTGATGCCCCCGCGCAAAATCGTCAACAAGCAACTCGTCAAAGACCACATCATGCGCCTCACAGTTGGCGACACGACCAATATCTACGACGCGCTGGTGGTGGGGACGCAGCAGGCGACTTCGGTGAACCTGCCAGGCTACCAAACGCACCTCATTCTGCTGACCGACGGCGAGCCGACGGTGGGCATCAAGGACTTTTCGACAATTGTGAGCGCGGCGGCGCGCGCCAAAGAGTTCGGCTTCCACATCACCGCGCTGGGCTTCGGTCCCGACTACAACGAGGAGCTGCTGGCGGGCATCGCGCGGCGCAGCGGCGGCAAGTATTACTACATCGACCAGCCCCAGCGCATTCCCGAAGTGTTCCAGCAGGAGCTGGTGCGCCTGATGACGGTGGTCGCCCGCAACCCGAAGCTGGAGGTGCAACTCGCGCGCTGGGTGCAGGTGCGTCAGGCGTTCGGGGGCGAACTGCAGCTGCAGGGACGCACGGCGACGCTGAGCCTCGTCGATGTGGAGCGCGGCAGCACGCTGAACCCCATCTTGGAGCTGGAGTTCCCGAACCATCCCGCAGGCGTCTACCGCATCGCGAAACTTACCCTGCGCTGGGAAGATATCGTGACGGGGCGCATCGAGACCGCGACCGCCGACGCTGTGCTGGAGTTCACGACTGACCCCGCGCTGGCGAACCAGCCGCAAGACCCGCGCGTCGCCAACGAGCTGCAGGTCGCCGTCGCCTCCCGCGCGCTGGAGAAGACCATCATGGGCATGCGAGCGCACCAACTCGACCGCACGCAGGCGCTGGCAGAACTGCAACGCACGCAGGCGCTGCTGCTCAGTCAAGGGCGCACGCAAGAGGCGCAGGAGGTCACGCAAGCCATCCGCGCCCTGCAAAGCCAAGACGCTAACACCGCCGAGAAGACGCTGATGGGCACGCTGGTCAACCTCGAACAGGGCAAGCGCGAGGGCTAACCGCATATGCCAATACGCGACATATCGCAAGCGGAGTTGTTGACAGCACTGCGGGCGCGAGCGAGCGTGCGCTACAACGCCCCGCCCCGACTCGTGCTGGCGTTCTACTACGGCTGGTACGGCGCGCCTGAAGTGTCGGGCAAGTGGCTGCACTGGGAGAGCGTCGACGCCCAGCGTAAGCGCATCGCGACCTCCACGCACTACCCTGTGCTGGGCGCATACGACTCCAACGACCCGAAGGTCCTCGAGCAGCACTGCCAGTGGGCGCGCGCGGCGGGGCTGGACGGCTTCATCTACTCGTGGTGGGGGATCGGCGGGTACGAGGAAAAGCCCCTGCCGCGCCTGCTGGACGCCGCGCAGCGACACCGCCTTAAGGTGTGCCTGTATTACGAGCAGGTTCCGCAGCCAGGCGACCCGCGCAGCGTGCTGCCCGACTTGCGCCACATCCTGCGCCAGTTCGCCCCGCACCCCGCCTACCTGAAAGTGCAGGAGCGCCCTGTGCTGTTTGTGTATGGGCGCGCGATGGAGCAACTCAGCCTGGCGCAGTGGGCGTGGGCGCTGGAGACGATTCGCGCGGAGTTCCCGCCTGGCGTGTGCGCGATTGGCGACTCGCTGGGGCGCAGCGCGGCGCGCGTGTTCGACGGCGTCCACACCTACAACCCCGTCGGCGCGCTGGAAGGCAAGCCGCTGGACGCCATCCAACCGACGCTGGAGGCGCACTACCGCGAGGCGATACAAACAGCGGGCGAGCTGGGGCGCATCGCCTGCATGACCATCATCCCCGCCTACGACGACACCAAAATCCGCACGCCTGGCATCCGCACCGACCGCTTCGGCGGCGGGGCGTACCGCAAAGGGTGGGACGCCGTGCTGTCGCTGAACCCCGACTGGGTGCTGATCACCAGCTTCAACGAGTGGCACGAAGGCAGCGAGATCGAGCCGTCGGTGGAGCATGGCGAGCGCGAGTTGCGCACGACCGCCGAGTACGCGCCGCGCTTCAAGCGGTTGCCCGAACGCCCCCGCATCGCGACGCCGCTGACCGCGCTGACAGGCGAGGCGGTCGCCGCCCTGCGCCGCGCATGGGAGGGCAAGACCATCGGCGTCCTGCCCGACGCGCAGTCGGAGGCGCTGTTCTGGCTGCTGCAGGTCGGGCTGCCTGTGGAGGCGTTAGAGTACGCCGATGTGGTCGCCCCGAATCGGCTGACGCCGACACGCTACGCCGCGCTGGTGTACGCAGGGGGCGAGGGCTACCGCGCAAGCGTCAACGCGCCCGACGATGTGGATCGCACCCTGGAGGCGTACCTGCAGGCGGGGGGCGTGCTGCTGGCGTTGCCCAGCGCGCCGCTGCCGTTCTATTACGCCGACGGCAAGGCAGCGAACCGCGCGGGCAAGTTCGGGCTGCCGATTGCCGTCAGCGCGGAGCGAGCCGAAGCGGGCAAGACGGGCTTCGAGACGCCGCCCGCAACAGGCATGCAGTTCCGCTGGAACCGCGCCGAGTTGCCGCGCATGGGCGACGCGCCGTTGCCGTTCCCTGCAGGCGGCGACCTGCGCTGGCGACCTGCGTTGCGCACGCTGGCGCGCCCCGACGCCAACTACACCCCGCTGGCGACGCTGTACGACGCGCAAGGACGCAACTGGGGCGACGGCGCAGTCTGGATTCGCTACCCCAACGGCGGGGCGGTCGGCTATGTCTGGTTCCGCCTGCTGGAGACGCCCTACGCGCCCATCCTACTGGCAAGCCTGTTTGAGCGCGCGGCACAGAAGCGTTAGTCCGTCTGCAGGTTGCGGAACCGTTGCGCCGTGTGGTCTAAGTGCAGCAGCAGCGTCTGGTACGCCTGCTCGATGCGCTGGCGGATTTGTTCGGCTTTGGCGCGTTCGGGCGAGCCGTCGGGGAAGCGGGTCGGGTCGCTGCGGGCGATGAGATCGCGATAGGCGCGGCGCACTTCCGCCAGCCCTGCGCCGTCGGGCAGCCCCAGCACGCGATAGGCGCGGCTGATTGCCGTCTCCCCCGTCTGGGCGGCGCGCGCCGACCCTGCAGGCGCGTCGGGCGTCTCGAATCGGCGCGTTGGGTCAAGCGCGTCCTGCAACTCCTGCGCCGCCGCCGACTCTGCCGTCTCCTCGCGAATGACCTGCTCGACGCGCTCGACCAGCTCGCCCCAGTGCGCTTTCATCAATCGTGTAATGCGCCGTCCTAACGCCATCTTAGAATTCCCCCTGCAGCCCGAAGGCGACGAATTCAATTGTACCCGCTTTGCCGCGCAGGGCGAAGTTGAGTCGGATGCGCTCGCCTGCGGGTTGCTGGAGCGCAATACGCCAGCTGAGTTGCTCGGCGGCTGACTGATACGCGGCGGCGAGTTCGGGCTGCAACGGTAGGTTGCGCAGTTGCACCCGCGCCGCCAGCCAGTGGGTCGCCCCTGTGCGCTTGCCCTCGCTGTAGAGCCACTCCAGCTGCACGGGCGCGCCGCTAAGGTTCAGCACATAGTCCGCGCCGTAGAGCGTCTCGTAGCCGTCGGGCGAGCGCGGGCGTTCGGGCAACGCCCACAGCGCAAACGCGTGCGGGTCGATCCCGAAGTGGCGTCCTGTGCCGACCGAGACGCCCCCGTGCGTCGTGCCCACCCGCACATAGACCCCCTGCTGCCGCTCCGAGCCGTTATACAGGTACGCCACGCGCATGGGCAACTCGCCAATCGCGAACTGCGCAGGCGATTGCACCGCCAGCACGCTTTCGCGCAGCAGCAGTCCCGCCCCGAACGGCGCGTAGAACTTGCCGACGCGCCAGCCCTCCAACCGCTCGATGTACGCCTCGTCCAGCCCTGTGCGCGTGCGGTCGCCGCCGAGATTTTGCAGTCGCTGCGCCACATACGCCCCGTAGCCCGCCTCGTGATAGAGCTGCAGGTACACCACCGAGTGGCGCGCGAGGTCGTCGTACCAGCGCAGGGCAGTCGTGCGTTCGTCCGCCCGCGCCTGCAGGTTCACCCGCGCCCCGAAAAAGACCGTCGGATACTGCGCCCACAGCGCGCCCGTCAGCAGCAGACCCGCTGCCACACACCACACTCGCATCGTGCGGGATTGTACCTGACGCGCCTGCGCAAGGGGGGTGTGATAAGTGCCTGCCCTGAAACATCTATCTTGGCTTCACTGCGTGCGAAAGCCGCGCATTTTTCGCCCTCACCCCAACACTCTCCCAGAGTGTGGGAGATGGGGTGTGAGGACACCCCGCTGTTCGCCCTGCATAGTTCCCCCCTCGCGCGCGTGCGGGAAAGAGAGCCAATTGTGATGAGGGGTTTCCTGATAAGGGTGCATCCCTTGAGTTCCCCTTGCACAGGAGAAGGCACTTTTTGGGAGGCATCCCGCCACGCACGCAGGACACCCTTTGGAGTGCGGAAGCGCAGCTTCCGCCCGACGCTGAAGCTGTCGCTTCAGCACTCCAAAACTTCGTTCTGTGAGTGTACCCTTATCAGTGAGTTGGGACAGGGTGTGCCTTTTGCCCCGCATTCAGCCCCTTATCCACGACGCGAGGGAACTAAAAGTGAGCAATTTTGGTATAATCACGCTATTTTAAAGAGAGACGCGATGAACATCGTCTACTTGGACTTGGAGACGAAGTATCTGGCGGATGAAGTGGGCGGTTGGGGCAATATCGACCGCTTGGAGCTGGCGGTTGCGGTGACCTACAGCACGGCGCGCGGCGGCTTCGCGCACTACACCGAAGACACGGTCGGCGCGCTTATCGACGAACTCAGCCAGGCGAACCTCGTGGTGGGCTTCAACCTGCTGCGCTTCGACTACACCGTGCTGCGCCCCTACACGACGCGCGACCTGCACCAACTGCCGACGCTGGACATCCTGCAGCATCTGTACCGACGACTGGGGCACAGGGTGAAACTCGACTCCTGTGCGCGGGCGACGCTGGGCGTGACCAAAAGCGGCGACGGCGTCCAGTCGGTGCAGTGGTTCCGCGCAGGGCAAATCGACAAGGTCATCCGCTACTGCGAGCAGGATGTGGACATCGTGCGCCAGCTGCACGAGTACGGATGCACGCACAAGCACATCTACATTATGGACGGCAGACTGCGTCGCCCCGTGCAGGTGAGCTGGTAGGCGCGTTAATGAATCCTTAACACCTATCTGGGGTATAGTGAACTGCATGGTGCGGCTGCTTAAAATGGAGGCTCCTGAAGTGCGCCCCGTGGTGCGCACGGCGCCGCTGCCCGACGACGCCGACGATCCCGCGATTTGGGTTCACCCCCGCGACTCGCGCCTGAGCCTGATTCTGGGCACGAACAAGGCGCGCGCGCCGCGCGGGGCAATCGGCGTGTACGACCTCGGCGGGCGCATGCTACAACGAATCGACGGGATTGACCAGCCGAACAATGTCGATGTCGCCTACGGGTTTGCACTGGGGCGCGAGCGCGTTGATATCGCCGTTGCGACCGAGCGGTACGCCAGTCGCCTGCGCATCTTTCGGATTGACCCCGCGCGCCGACGGCTGGTGGACATCACCGACCCAGAAGGCGCGCGCGTGTTCGCAGGCGAATCGGACGAGCGCGCGATGCCGATGGGAATTGCACTCTATCAGGCGGGACGCGGCGAGGTGCATGCGATTGTCTCGCGCAAGTCGGGACCGAAGCAGGGCTACCTGCACCAGTATCGGCTGGCAGCTACGCGCGGCGGGCGCGTCGGCGTGCAACTCGTGCGGGCGTTCGGCGCGTTCAGCGGCGAGGGCGAAATCGAAGCCCTCTGCGTCGACAGCGAACTCGGCTATGTCTACTACGCCGACGAGAATGTCGGCATCCGCAAGTATCACGCCGACCCACGCATGCCCGAACGCGAAATCGCGCTGTTTGCGACCGAATACGAGGGCGACCAGGAAGGCATTGCCCTCTACGCGCCCCCCAACGGCGCGGGCTACCTGCTCTGCACGGAGCAAATCGGCGGAGGCAGCAAGTTGCACATCTACCCGCGCTTTGGGGTGCAGCGCAAGCCGATTCTCACGGTGCAGACGGGCGCGGACGACACCGACGGACTGGACGCCAGCGCACACAACTTCGGCGCGCCGTTCGAACAAGGGCTGGTCGTCGCCATGAACAGCGAAGGGCGCAACTTCTGGCTCTATCGCTGGGCGGACATCGAGCAGGCGCTTGCCAAGCGCACGCGATAAGGCGGGTACAATCCCTGCGTGCGCGAGATTGAGCAGAGCCTTGCGCTGACCTATCGGCGGCTGACCTACGCCAGCGCGGCGCTGATGGCAATCGGCTGGGTGTGGCATGTGCTGCGCGGCGACCAGACGAACTGGCTGATTACGCTGGGGCTGGGACTGTTGCTGCTGACGCCGCTGCTCGCGCTGGCGCACCTGGCGTGGCTGGCGAAGCCGATGGATCGGCTGGCGGCGCGCTACAGCGTCATCGCCCTGATCCTGCTGGCGCTGGCGGTGTTGATTGGACTGCTGTTGGAGCGACTGCGATGAGCCTGCCTGAATCGTTGCGGACGGAACTGGAGCGCATCGTGGGCGCGGACGGGGTGCTAACCGACCCCATCCAATTGCTGGCGTATGATTGCGACGCCTACACGATTGAGAAAGCCCTGCCGACGGCGGTCGTGCTGCCCCAGACGACCGAGCAGGTCGCGGCGGTGGCGCGTTTGGCGACCCGCGAAGGGCTGCCGATTGTGCCGCGCGGGGCGGGCACGGGACTGTCGGGCGGCGCGCTGGCGACGCAGGGCGGTATCGTGCTGGCGTTCAGCCGCATGACGCGAATCCTCTGGGTGGACACGCGTAACCGCCGCCTGCGGGCGCAAGCAGGCGCGGTGAACTACCAACTCACCAAAGCCGTGCAGGGCGCAGGACTGCACTTCGCGCCCGACCCCTCCTCGCAAGGCGCATGCACGATTGGCGGGAATGTCGCCGAGAACTCTGGCGGACCGCACACCCTCAAGTATGGCGTCACGGTGAACCACATCACGGGGCTGCAGGTCGTGCTGCCCGACGGCGAGGTCGCGGAACTGGGCGGCGACGAGGACGAACCCTCCGGCTACGACCTCGTGGGGCTGCTGACGGGCAGCGAGGGCACGCTGGCAATCGTCACGGAGGTCACGGCGCGCCTGACGCCCAACCCGCAAGCCACGCGCACCCTGCTGGCGGTCTTCGAGACGCTGGAAGACGCCAGCCAGACCGTGTCGGACATCATCGCCGCAGGGATTGTGCCCGCCGCGCTGGAGCTGATGGACGCGCTGACGCTGCAGGCGGTAGAGGCGGCGTTCGGGTACGGTTTCCCGCTGGACGCGGAGGCGGTGCTGCTGATTGAACTCGACGGGCTGGAGGCGGAGCTGGACGGCGAGCTGGCGCGCGCACTGGAAATCTGTCAGCGCAACCGCGCCCGCGAGGTGCGCCGCGCGACCACCCCGCAGGAACGCGCCAAACTGTGGGCAGCCCGCAAAAAAGCCATCGGCGCACTTGGCAGGCTCGCGCCCTCCTGCGTGACCCAAGACGGCGTCATCCCGCGCTCCAAACTGCCCCAAGTGCTGCGCGAGGCAGGGCGCATCGCCGAACAGTACGGGCTGCGCCTGGCGAATGTGTTCCACGCGGGCGACGGCAACCTGCACCCCGTGCTGCTGTTCGACGACTCCGACCCCGACCAAGTCGCCCGCGTGGTGCTGGCAGGCGACGAGATTTTGGCGCTGTGCCTGCGCGAAGGGGGCAGCCTGTCGGGCGAACACGGCATCGGTACCGAGAAGTGCGCCACGATGCACCAGATGTTCACGGCGCAGGACTTGGCGCTGATGAAGCGCGTCAAGGCGGTCTTCAACCCCAGCGACGCGCTGAACCCCGACAAGATGTTCCCCGACACGCGCTACTGCTACGAGAGCAAGCGTCGGCTGACAGCCGTTCGGCGCGGGGCGGCGGTCTGACCTGCGCCTACTCCTCCAGCACGCGGTAGATGTCCTGCAGCAGCTGCTGCACGGCGTTTTTGTCCATCCCAGAGTAGTAGCCGCGAATGCGCCCCTGACGGTCAATCAGCACGAGGCGGTCGCTATGCACAATCGCGTGCGTCTCGTCGCCAGGTTGCACGCCGAGCTTGAACACCTCGCGCGAGAGTTTGTACAGCGTTTCACGATCGCCCGTCAGGAAGTGCCACTTGCCGCGCTGCGCCCCGTGCTTGTCTGCCCACTTCTTGAGTTGCGCTACGGTGTCGTTTTCGGGGTCTACCGTGAAGCCCGCCATCAGCACTTCGGGATTGTTGGCGAACTCGCGCTGCACATCGATGGCGTTGCGGTTCATCGTCGGGCACACGCTGGGGCAGGTCGTGAAAAAGAAGTAGGCAACCCACACCTTGCCGCGAAAAGTGTCGCGGTTAACGGTCTCGCCCCACTGGTTGGTGAACTGGAAGGGCATATCGACCGTGCCCATCACGGGCAGCGGCGGCTCCTTAGTGGCGGCTTGGCGGGTGTAGAGCGCGAACACGAACGCCGCCGTCGCCAACGCCAGCAAGCCCCACGCGAACAGCATTATCCCACGCATACGCATCGCCCTACTTGATGAGCATCACGCCGAACAGCGCCGCCCACAGCACGCCCAGAAAGTGCCAGTAAATCGCGCCCAGCTCGACCGACTGCACATTCACACGCCCTGCAACCTGCGCTTGGTAGAGCAGAATGGCGACGAACACCAGCCCGCCCAACAGGTGCAGCCCGTGCGTCGCGCTGATGACATAGAACATCGCCGTGAAGAAGTGTGCGGGCGCGCCCTGCAATTGGCGGGCGACCTCGCCCCAACTGCCCAGCTGCAACGCCAGAAACAGCGCGCCGAGCATCAGCGTCAGCAGCATGCCGCGCCAGACGCCGCGCGGCTGCTCGGCGCGCGCCGCGTTCAACGCCATCTGGCACGGGATACTGCTCAGCAGAATCAGCGCGGTGCTGAACCACGCAAGCTTGGGCATCTGGAAGGCGAACTCCGCGCGGGCGGGCGTGCGCAACAGGTACAGCACCGCCAGCGCGCCGAACATCGTCGTGATTGCGCCGAGAAAGATATACAGCCCCAGCCGCGCCGCCTGAAAGCGGTCAAACGGCTGCTCGTGCCCCTCGCCGTCGCCGCCGCGATAGCGCGGGGGCACATTCCCTTCGCCGACCCCGCGCCCTTGCGGACGCGCGGGCGTCTTCAGCTTCGTCATAGCGTCCTCCTATAGAGTCAGAATCATCCACAGCAGCAGCAACGGTAGATACAGCACCGAGCTGCGCAGCACACCGCGCGCGCCCTGCGTCGGGTCGGGCGAGCGCAGGAAGCGAACGGCGGCGTAGGTCGCCCAATACCCCAGCGTCAGCGCGCCCAGCAGGTAAAGCCAGCCGTGCGTCGCAAGCGGCGCGAACATCAGGCTAATCGCGACCATCGCCAGCGTGTACGCCAGCGACAGCCGCGCAGTCGCCACGGCGCTGGCGTCGGGATAGGGCAGCATGCGGAACCCCGCCCGCGCGTAGTCGTCCCGATAGAGCCACGCAATCGCCCAAAAGTGCGGGAACTGCCACACGAACTGCAACGCGAACAGCAGCCACGCCTCCAGCGAGAAGCCGCCCTGCGCCGCGACCCAGCCCGCCATCGGCGGAATCGCGCCTGGGATCGCGCCAATCGCCGTGCTGAAATGCGTCTGCGGCTTGAGCGGCGTGTAGGCGAACGCATAGAGCAGAATCGAGACCGCGCCCAGCCACGCGACCGAAGCGTTCACCCACAGCGCGAGCGTCAGCACGCCCGCTACGCCCCACAGCGCGCCCACCAGCCAGCCTTCCAACGGCGAAAGTAGCCCCGACGGAATCGGGCGCAGCGCGGTGCGCGGCATCTGCGCGTCGCGCCGCCACTCCATCGCCTGGTTCAGCGCGTTCGCCGAAGCAATCACCAGCCACGAGCCAATCAAAGTCGCCGCAATCAGCCCCCCCTGCAGCGTCTGACCCCAGCCCCCCAGCGCCAGCCCTGCAACCGTCGTGAGCCAGACCAACAGCGTCACGCGCGGTTTGCTCAATAGCCAGTACGCACGCAGTTTCAGCATAGGCAACCCCGACAGCGGCGCGCTCACCGAGCGCAGGGCGGTTTTCATACAAGCATAGTGTACCCCAACCGCGCCCCGAAACGCAAGAGTCTGTGCTTTTTTTCACAAAATCGGGGGGGACGCTTGGGAATGCGGCAGGCGCAGGAGCCGAATGCTTCGGGCGTGCGCACAGCGCATATCGCGTCAGACAAACGGCGTGTAGTCCCGCCATAGGGCAACCGCCCGCTGGTAGAGCGCGTACTGCAAGGGCAGACTGGCAAGCGCGAGCAACAGCGCAAGCAGCGGGAACCAGACGCCCGCGCTCAACGCCAGCCAGTAGACGCCCATCCCAACGGCAAAGAGCGCCAGCATTCCCACGCTCCATAGCGTGCTGAAGGCTCCCTCTACCACCTCCAGATACGGCTGCGCCGTGAGCAGGCTGCCGATAAGACTCAGCAAGACTGCGTTCAGCGCATACGACGCCATCAACACCAGACTGCCCAGCCACAAGTGCCACACCTCGAAGAACACCACTAATCCCGCCGCGCCTAACGGTAGAATCAACAACAAGACGCCCTCCAACCAACATGCAAGCACGAAGTATCGGATGTACTGCTCCGCGCTGAACGGCAGGGCGCGGGTCATGTCGTAGTAGGCGTCGGGTTGGCGCGAAGAGGCAGGCCCCAGCGCGGAGGAGAGAAAAAATAGACCAAGAAAATTCGCGACGAAAACTATGAGACGAGCGTCTATGCCAGCCTTGGCGAACTGTTGCTTTGCCCCAAACAGTAGTCCGAGAACCATTAGCAAGAGGGCGATCAGCGTCAGTGCGCTAATCCACACTGGCGTTTGCCGACAAGTGAACACCAAGTCGCGCCACAGGAGCGCGCCGACGCCCGTAGGCGACCACCGTTCCAGCAGGGCGGGCGTGCGGAAGCCCTTTGAATTGCCGCGCGTCTCCTGTTCCAGTTGGATGCGCACGGCATAGGGCACGTCGCCTGCTTCGTCGGTTTGGTTGCTCGCGCTCAGTTGGACGCCGACCGCGACGAGGTCGAGGTCGAAGTGGGCGCGGTGCGGACCCGGGTGCCCCGCGCCGTCCTGCGTGCCCACCAGGCCGCGGCGCCGCGGGCCGCGGCGGAGGTGACCGCACCGCCGCCGCCCGCCGTGCCGCTGTCGGTGGACGTGCGGGGCCTGGTCGTCGACGACGCGCTCGCGCAGGTCGACCGGTACCTCGACGATGCCGTGCGCGCCAACCTGCCCGTCGTCACCATCGTGCACGGCAAGGGCACCGGGCGGCTGCGGGCCGCGCTGCACCGGTTCCTCCGCGGGCACCCCCACGTTCAGCGCTTCCGCCTGGGCGGTCGGGGGGAGGGCGACGAGGGCGCCACGGTGGTGACGCTGGTGTCGGAGGCAGCGGCGGAGTAGGCTACCGCTGGAGCCTGCCGCGGGTGCGTGCGAGCGACGGTGTGACGTCGACGGAGCGCCCGGCGGCCGTGGAGGGTGTGATGGGTGGGCTGTCGCCGGAAGAGCAGCTGGCGCGGTTGCGCCGCGGGGTCGTCGAGATCATCAGCGAGGAGGACCTGCTGGCCAAGCTGCGCCAAGGCCGGCCGCTGCGGGTGAAGCTGGGGCTGGACCCCTCGGCGCCCGACCTGCACATCGGGCACGCCATCGTCCTGCGCAAGCTGCGCCAGTTCCAGGACCTGGGCCACGAGGCGATCCTCGTGATCGGCGACTTCACGGCCCTGATCGGCGATCCCACGGGCAAGAAGCAGACACGGCCGATGCTGCGGCCCGAGGAGATCGAGGCCAGCGCCGCCACCTACCGCGAGCAGTACAGCCGGATCCTCGACCCCCGCCGCACGCGCGTCGTCTTCAACAGCCAGTGGCTGGCGCCCCTGACCCTGGCGGACGTCATTCGCCTCGGGGCGAAGGTCACGGTGGCGCGGATCCTCGAACGCGACGACTTCGCCGCCCGCCTGCGCGGCGGCGTGCCCGTGTACCTGCACGAGCTGCTCTACCCGCTGTGCCAGGCCTACGACTCGGTGGCCATCGAGGCCGATGTCGAGCTGGGCGGTACCGACCAGAAGTTCAACAACCTCATGGGGCGCGACCTGCAGCGCGAGATGGGACAGCCGCCGCAGGTGGTGGTGCTGACGCCGCTGCTGCCTGGGACCGACGGCGTGGAGAAGATGAGCAAGTCGCTGGGCAACTACATCGGCATCACCGAGCCGCCCACGCAGATGTACGGGAAGGTGATGTCGATCCCCGACGCGCTGATGCCGACGTACTTCGAGTTCTGCACCGAGGTGCCGCTGGACGAGGTGCGGGGGATCGTGCAGGGGCTCGCGGCGGGCACAGTCCACCCCAGGGACGCCAAGCGGCGGCTGGCCCGGGCCATCGTCGAGCTCTGGCACGGGCCTCAGGCGGCGCGCGACGCCGAGGCCGCGTTCGACCGCGTGCACGTGCAGAAGGAGGCCCCCGACCAGATGCCAGAGGTCCGCGTCCGCGTGGCCCCGGCGGGCCGCGACGACCTCGCCGGCGGCGAGGGTGGCGAGGTGGTGCTCGGGCCCGAGGACGCCCCGGGAGGACGGATCCGCCTGATGCGGCTGCTGGTGCTGAGCGGGCTCGCCGAGAGCCACAACGAGGCACGGCGGCTGATCAGCCAGGGCGGGGTCGCGGTCGACGGGATCCGCGTCCACGACGTCCACGCCACCGTCGAGGTCCGGGACGGGATCGTGGTGCAGGTGGGCCCCCGCCGCTTCGCGCGCCTCCGCCTGGTCTGAGTCGTCGTGACGCGCTCGCGGTGCTGCGGCGCGTGCCCCGGCAGGCGGTCCTGCCCGGCCAGTGTGCCACTGCCGGGAACCGGTGCCCGTACACGTCCTGGCGCGCCTCCTGCAGGGCGCGTACCGCCCGATGAGCGCGTCCGTGCCGCGCGGGGCCCCCACCCGCCCCCCCGGGGGGGGGGGCCCCCCCACCGGGGCCCCCCTCCAGATCTCCTACTCCAGGTAGTCGTAGCCGGGGAGGGTGAGGAACTCGACGAAGTCGTCCTGGGTCGAGA
>JAIMAN010000051.1 GCA_023511915.1 Armatimonadota bacterium | reverse complement strand
AGGTTAAATTGCTGGGCGGCAACCCGTGTCTTCATCGTGCAAGTCTGGCGTGCAACGCGACAAATGTCCTGCTGGTGTATACTCCACTGCCGGAGGCTATCCGCCGAATGATGCTGGTAAAGCGGAGAGCCTCATGTTTCGGGGCAGTGCAAAGTAAACCTATCGGCACAATAAACGGGATTCAAGTGGAAGCATCGCCAGCGGTCGCCGCGTCTTTGGATAGTCAACTGTGGCAGTTGCTGGAAGTTTGGATACGACTTGTAATGAACGACATTCTTCTGCAAGCCGAACAGTATCCGAGCGGTCAATACACACGCACCACAGCACTGGGTGAGTGGACGGTTCGTATCGTTCAGGGGCGCGATGTTGCTCGAAACGCCTATGCAACGCAAGTGTGGCTGCGCAACATGGGACAGACACGGTTTATGGGCATCTTCGCCTCTCGCGACGGCATGGTGTATAATATCGATGTCAAGCAGTTTGACGCACGCTTTGTATGGTGGGCAATCCACCTTACTGGGGAGCCTGAGGATGACGCCTGAACTGTTGGAGCCAATACGCGCGTGGGAAACGCGCATCGAACAGCAAGCCCGCGAGTATGTTGCACTGGTGCAGCCTCTACTGCAGTCGCTGGGGTTGTTCGTTGAGACTGCCCTGTGCCGTTCTGAGCCGCGATCTACGGCGCACTACAAGTCCACGCTCGATGTGCGCGTTGTGGACGAAGCGGGGCGTGTGCTGTGGGTCGATTCACTGATCCTGTACCTTGACTCGGAGCAGTGGGCGGATACGGAGGCGGTCATCCCGTTCTTACAAGAGGCGATTCGCGAAGCGGTTCACACCTGGCGCGCCCAGTCCGAGAAGTAATCCGCAGTGGGGTATACTCCCCTGCTGGAGGCTATCCTATGGAGCGTGCGAACGCAGTGACCTTTCTGGGCAACCCACTGACCTTGGTTGGCAACCCCGTGTCGCCGGGCGACCCCGCGCCCGATGCAACCGTCCTCAAGCAAGACCTGACCCCTGTGCGCATCCACGACTACAAGGGGCAGACCCTGCTGATCAGCGTCGTGCCGTCGCTGGACACGAGCGTCTGCGGCGCGCAGACCAAACAGTTCAACGAAGCGGCGAGCCAACTACCCGATTCGGTCAAGGTGCTAACCGTCAGCATGGACTTGCCCTTCGCGCAGAAGCGGTTCTGCGGCGCGGAAGGGATTGACCGCATCGAGGTGCTGTCGGATCATCGCGAGGGCGCGTTTGGGCAAGCATATGGCGCGCTGGTGAAGGAGTTGCGCATCCTCAGCCGCGCAGTGTTCGTGATTGACCCGCAGGGCATCGTGCGCTACGCCGAGTATGTGCCCGAAATCGCGCAGCACCCGAACTACGACGCCGCGCTGGCGGCGGCGCGCGCCGTCGCGGGGCAGGAGTGAGACCGATGGAGTGGCTGCCGACCCCGCGCAACGCGCAGGTCTCATCCGATAGGCTGCCCTTTGCAGGCTGCCACGCCATCAAAGCGCCCGCTGGCTGGGAGGCTGCCTTTGCGCCGCTGCGCGCGCTGGGCGAGGCATACGGCGGCTGGACGGCATTCGTCGAACACGACGCCAGCCTGCCGCGCGAGGGCTACCACCTCGCGGTGGAAAACGCCCGCATCACCATCCGCGCCGAGTCGCCCCGCGCCGCCTTCTACGCCTGCCACACCCTGCTACAAGCGTGGGACGGCAAATCCATCCCGCTGATGACGGTGGACGACCACCCCACGCTTGAATGGCGCGGCGTGGTGGAGGGCTTCTACGGCGTCCCGTGGAGCCACGAGGCGCGCCTGCGCATGCTCGACTTTATGGGCGCGCACAAGATGAATATCTACCTCTACGCCCCGAAAGACGACCCGTACCATCGCGAACGCTGGCGCGAGCCGTATCCCGCCCCCGACGCGCAACGACTCGGCGAACTCATCCGACGCGCCCAGAGCCAATTCATCGAATTCGTGTTCTGCATCAGCCCCGGACTGTCGATGGTCTACTCGGACGCTGCGGAGTTCGAGCGGCTGGTCGCCAAAATCGACGCGGTGCGACAGATGGGCGTGCGCAGTTTCGGGCTACTGGTGGACGACATCCCCGAAGAGTTGCAGCACGCAGCGGACAAGCAGGCGTACCACTCGCTGGCGCACGCGCACGCCGACCTCGCCAATCGCCTGAACCACTGGCTGAAGGCGCGCGACGCCGACAGTTGGCTGATTGTCTGCCCCACCTTCTACCACAATCTGGGCGAGCCGCCGTATGTCAAAGAACTCGGCGAGCGCACCGAGCGGGGCATCTCCATCATGTGGACGGGCGCGAAGGTCGTCTCGCGCACGATTACGCACGAAGACGCCGAACTGTTCAAACTCGCCATCCGCCGCAAACCGTTCGTGTGGGACAACTACCCCGTGAACGACTACGAGACCAGCCGCATGCTGCTGGGACCCATCACGGGGCGCGACGCCGAGACGCTGAAACACCTCGAAGCGCTGGTCTCGAACCCGATGAACCAAGCGGAGGCGTCCAAAGTCGCGCTGGGCACTTACGCGGACTTCCTGTGGAACGCCGAAGCGTATGATCCGCAGCGCAGTTGGCGCGTCGCGATTGCGCATCTGGTCGGCGCGGACGCCGCGCCCGTGATGCTGGAGTTCTGCCAGCAGAACCTGTGGACGCGCCACTGGAAGGAAGAGCCGCCCGCGATTGAACGCGCCATCGAAGAGTGGCAGACCACAGGCGACAACGACGCGCTGCGCGAGGCGTTCACCCAACTCTACACCCTGCCGCGCCGACTCAAGCAAGCCGTCCACAACGACGCGCTAATCGAGGACATCGAGCCGTGGCTGCTGCGACTGGAACTGGTCGCCGAACTCGCGCTGGAACTGTTAGACCAAATCGACGAGGACGACCTGCGCCTGCGCAGTATCCTCACGCGCTTGGAAGCCATTCGCGAGATGAACGACGCCCTCGTATGCGACGGCTGGATTGAACGCTGGATCCGCGAGACCGTCGAGGAGTTGGCGGAGGGATGAATACCTTCGGGCATCTGTTTCGCATCACGACTTGGGGCGAGTCGCACGGGGGCGCGGTGGGCGTCGTGGTGGACGGCTGCCCGCCACGCATTCCCATCACGCCCGACGAGATTCAGTTCGAACTGGATCGTCGCCGTCCTGGACAGAGCAAACTCGTCACCCAGCGCAAGGAGAGCGACACGGTACACATCCTGTCGGGCGTGTTTGAGGGGCAGACGCTGGGCACGCCGATTCTGATGCTGGTGTGGAACGAGGACGCGCGCCCCGAAGCCTACGAGAGTTTCAAGCACCTGTACCGCCCGTCGCACGCGGACTACACCTACCACGCCAAGTACGGCATCCGCAACTGGCAAGGCGGCGGGCGCAGCAGTGCGCGCGAGACCGTCGGGCGCGTCGCGGCAGGCGCACTCGCCAAAAAGGTGCTGCGCACCCTCTGGGGGGTGGAAGTGCTTGCTTGGGTGGAGCAGATTCACACGGTAGAGGCGCAGGTAGACCCCGACGCCGTGACCTTAGAGGCGGTGGAGAGCAACCCCGTGCGCTGTCCCGACCCCGACGCCGCCGAGAAGATGATGCGCCGGATCGAGCAGGTGCGTAAGCAGGGCGACTCGGTGGGCGGGGTCATTCGGTGCGTCGCGCGGAATGTGCCGCCGGGCTGGGGCAGCCCCGTGTTCGACAAACTGGAAGCAGACCTCGCGAAGGCGGTGATGAGCCTGCCCGCCAGCAAGGGCTTCGAAATCGGGTCGGGCTTTCGCGGGACGCGCCTACGCGGCAGCGAACACAACGACGAGTTCTACACCGACGAGTTCGGGCGCATCCGCACGCGCACCAACTTTTCGGGCGGCGTGCAGGGCGGTATCAGCAACGGTGAACGCATCGACATCCGCGTCGCGTTCAAGCCGACCGCCACGATTTTCAAGCCGCAAGCGACCGTGAGCGAGGCGGGCGAGGCGGCGACCCTGCAGGCGCGCGGGCGACACGACCCGTGCGTGCTGCCCCGCGCCGTGCCGATGGTCGAAGCGATGGTCGCCCTCGTGCTGGTAGACCATGCCCTGCGCCAGCGCGGGCAGTGCGGGGAATGACCTCGCATTTGTGCCTGTTTTCGCCGTCGCCTCTCAAAAAAACCGCCCCGCATGGCAATAATTCCCCTGTGCACGGATGCGTATGGGAGGCGAACAGGATGCAGGTGTACCAGTTGTTTGAACCCGCTGAACCGACGGCGATTGCCGAGCCAAGACAACGGAATGTGCTAATTGTAGACGATGACGCGCTGGTGCGCGAGACGCTCCAGTTCGTGCTGGAAGACGGCGGCTACGCCGTCCACGCGACCGCATCGGGCGCGGACGCCCTGCAGATTCTGGAACGCGAGCCAATCGACATCGTGCTGAGCGACATCTTCATGCCCGGCATGAACGGTTTTGACCTGCTGCGCCAGATGCGCGAGCGCGCCCCCGACATCCCCGTCATCCTGATCACGGGCTACGGCAGCATCGAGATGGCGCGCGACGCGCTCAAGCAAGGCGCGAGCGACTTCATCACCAAACCCTACAACATCCACGAGATTCCGATTATGATCGAGCGCAACCTCACGCGCCACTCGCTGCTGACCAGTCAGACGCGCCAGATGGAGCAGGAGGTGCAGAAGTCGTATCGGGCGACGCTGGACGCGCTGTTGGCGGCTTTGGACATCCGCGACACGGAGACGGAAGGGCACTCGGAGCGGGTGGCTGCCTACACGATGGCGATGGCGAACCGCCTCAAACTCTCGCCCGACGAGTTGCAGGCGATTGAGTTGGGCGCACTGCTGCACGACATCGGCAAAATCGGCGTGCCCGACAGCATCCTGTATAAGCCTGGGCCACTCACGCCCGAAGAGTGGGAGATTATGAAGCAGCACCCTGTGATTGGCTATCGGATGTGCATGAAGATCGACGCGCTGCGCCCTGCCGCGCCCATCGTGTTGCATCACCACGAACGCTGGGACGGGCAGGGCTACCCCTACGGGCTGGCGGGTGAAGCCATTCCGCTGGGCGCGCGGATCTTCGCAATCGCCGACACACTGGACGCGATGACTTCCGACCGCCCCTACCGCAAAGCGCTCTCGTTCGCGCAGGCGCGCGAGGAAATCATCCGCTGCTCAGGGCAACAGTTCGACCCCGATATGGTCAAACTGTTCCTCGACATCCCCGAAGAGGAGCTGCGCATGATTCGCGAGATTAGCCTCGCGACTCGCCAGCAGCGCGCCGCCGCATAGCATGGGCGTTCCAATCGCCCGCCAACAGGCGCGCTGCGTCAGGCGAACCGTCGCTTGGTCGCGAACACCCGTTGCAGCAGCGCAATCAGTCGCTTCTGCTCCTCGTAGCGACGCTGGCAAGCGTCGCACTGCCTCAGGTGCGTTTCCAGTTGTTCGGCGAGCTCGGGCGCAAGGTCGCCCATAATATGGGACTCCATCAACTCCTCGGCTCGCCTACAAGTCATATCAGCCACCTTCCATAAGGATTGATTGAATGATTGGGTGGGCTTTCAGACGCGCCAGTGCTCGCGTGATGCGCTTGCGCACGGCTTCCTCGTTCAAGCCCATCTGCTGGGCAATCTCCCGATAGCTCAAGCCGTCGCCGTAACGCAACTCGAACATCTGGCGGTCGCTCTCCGACAGCGTCTGCATCGCTTCCTGCAGCACAAAATACAACAGCAAGTCATCTTCGGGAATGGAGTACGGCGCCGCTTCGTGTTCCGTCTCCAGCCCCAGCGAGTAGACCTCCTGCTCGCATTTGCGCTTGCGGTACCAACTGAACACCGCGTTCCGCACCACCGTGCGCAGCCACGGCTCCATCTTATCCAGGTCGCGCAGGCTGTCCAGGTTGTTATACACGCGCAGCAGGCACTCCTGCGTCAGGTCTTCCACATCATCGTCGTTGGAGCGGCAGTAGCGTCGCACCAGACGCTCAATCCGCTCGCGCAGCGCGGTGTAGAACTGATGTTCCTCGTACACCGATGTCCTTTCCGCATAGTACATGGTAGCCACCTTCCTTCCTTTCGGCGCGCTCCCGTAGGAGTCCGCCACTGATTAAAGACTCAAAAACCGCCCAAAAGCGGACAGCCCTCGAGCCGATTCGGGGGCAATTTCCCCCGAATTCGGGGGAAATTGCCAGTACGGGGTGAACAGCGCAGCACTTGCGGGAAAGGGAAGCGGCTCAGCGCACCGCTGAGTTGGAGAGTACCTCCCTACCCTGCTGTTAGAGACTCCGCCGGTATCCCGATGTTTCAATTATATATCGGATTCGGTCAAATGTCAAGGGGGGGAGGGTCTACTCAAGCAATTCTTCGGTTGGGTACGAAGCGCGCCAGCTCCTTTGGAATGCGGAAGCGCAGATTCAGCACTCCCCACCCCCTCTCCTACTGTGTGGAAGAGGGGGATTGGGGTGAGAGTTTAGCACCCTGCGCCGAAGTTGAACAGCACCACCAGCAGGTCAGCGTCGTCGACGATGTTGTCGTTGTTCACATCGCCCTGACCGCCCGCGTTGCCGAAGTTGAACAGCACCACCAGCAGGTCAGCGTCGTCCACGCAGCCGTCGCCGTTCACATCGCCCTCGGGACCGCTGCTCGCCGCCTCGCCTATAACCTCGATGAGGTCATAGCGCAGCGTGCCGCGTGTAGCGTAGTTGGAGCCAGATTGCGCCGCCGTGTACTGACCTGTGTTCGAATCGAAGATGGTCACCACGCGGAAGGCGAACTGCGCGTTGTTGTTCACAGCGGAGTCGGCGCTCAGGTCGAGTTCCACGAGGGAGTTGTAGCCGCCATTCGCTTCGGTGTCGCCGTGCCAGCGGTCGCCGCGACGCGCCTCCAGCACGCGCGCCCGCGTCCAGTTCGCGCCGCCGTCGATGGTGTATTCCACCGCAAGGAACTTGGACGCGGTGTTGCTCCAGCGCACATCGAACTTGACCACGATGTTGCGGTAGCCCGTGGTGGGCACGCTGACCACAATCCCTGCCAGCCCAGAGTCCTGACCCTGCGCGGGATATTCAGTGGTCTGCAGTGCCCAGTTGGGCGTCGTTGGGTGGTTCGCGTTGTTCGGATCCAGCGGCGAGCCGCGGAAGCCCGTGCCGCCGTTGTCAAAGCGGAACTGCGCCAGACTAATGGAGATTTGCGACTGCGGAGCGAACACGCCTCCATCTGGCGCTAGCATAGTGATTTCATTCAGCGGATCAGACTCGTTGAAGTCCCAGAACGCCAGTTGCGTTTGCGCCAGCGAAACGGCGACAGTCGCTGCCGCCAAGCCCAGCGCGCCAAGAGCGCGTGTGATCGTGTGTCCTTTCATTGTATGCCTCCGTATCAGAAATGATACACAGCAATTGTACGCTTTGCGAAGTTAAGGGGGCGTTAAGAGAGTTTTCGCCCTCATCCCCAGCCCCTCTTCCCATCGGGTGGGAGAGGGATGTAGGGGCGCACGGTGGTGCGCCCTGCGGTTCCCCCTCTCCCACTGCGCGGGAGAGGGGGGAAAAAGGAGGTGAGGGCAGAAGGGTCTACGCATGCGCTAGCGCCTGATCCAAGTCGGCGATGATGTCCTCCACATCCTCGATGCCGACCGACAGGCGGATGAAGTCGGGCGTGACACCTGTGGACTGCTGCTGTTCGGGGGTGAGCTGGCGGTGCGTGGTGCTGGCAGGGTGGATGATCAGCGACTTCGCGTCGCCGATGTTCGCCAAGTGCGAGTGCAGCTGCACATGCTGAATCACGCGCACGGCAGCGTCGTAGCCGCCCTTCACGCCGAAGCCCACAATCGCGCCCTGACCCTTCGGCAGGTACTTCCGCGCCAGCGCGTAGTACGGGCTGGTCTCCAAGCCGGGGTAGTTCACCCACGCGACCTTCGGGTGTTCGCTGAGCCACTGGGCGACGCGCAGCGCGTTCTGGCTGTGCCGCTCCATGCGCAGGTGCAGCGTCTCTAGCCCCTGCAAAAACAGGAAGGCGTTGAACGGCGAAATCGCGGGGCCCAAGTCGCGCAGCAGTTGCGCCCGCACCTTGATAATGTACGCCATGTCGCCGAACGCCTCGCGGAAGTTCAGCCCGTGATACGACGGGTCGGGCGCGGTAATCTGCGGGAACTTGCCGTTGTCCCAGTTGAACTTGCCCGAATCGACAATCACGCCGCCGATGCTGTTGCCGTGCCCGCCGATGAACTTCGTCGCCGAATGCACGACAATATCCGCGCCCCAATCGAACGGGCGCAGCAGCACGGGCGTCGGCACCGTGTTGTCCACAATCAGCGGGATGCCATGCTCGTGCGCGATGTTGGCAATCGCCTCGAAGTCATGCACATCGAGTTTGGGGTTGCCGATGGCTTCGATGTAGAGCGCGCGAGTCTTAGGGGTAATGGCGCGGCGGAAGTTGTCGGGGTCGCGCGGGTCGACGAAATGCACCGTGATGTCGAACTTCTGCGGGAAGGTGTATTTGAACAGGTTGTAGGTGCCGCCGTACAGGCTGGTGGTGGAGACAATCTCGTCGCCTGTGTCGGCGATTGCCAGAATCGCGAGCGTCTCCGCCGCTTGCCCCGACGCGACCGCCAGCGCACCGACGCCGCCCTCCAGCATCGCCACGCGCTGCTCGAATACACCCTGCGTGGGGTTCATAATGCGCGTGTAGATGAAGCCCGGCGTCTTCAGGTCGAACAGGCTTGCCGCGTGATCAACGCTATCGAACAGATACGAGGTCGTCTGATAAATCGGCACGGCGCGAGAGCCTGTGGCGGGGTCTGGCTCCTGACCGCCGTGCACGCAAATTGTGCCCGAGTGATAGTGTCCTTGCATAGTGAACGCGAACCTCCTCAAGTGGGCACAAGTATACCTGACAGGTACACTGGAATCCATGCGCACGGACACCATCGCGGCGATTGCGACCCCGCCAGGCGAGGGGGGCGTCGGGATTGTGCGGGTGAGCGGTGAGCAGGCGTTCCCGATTGCCGAGCGGCTGTTTCGGCGACGCGAGCGCACGCCGCTGCAGAGCCATCGCGCCCACTTCGGGGCAATCGTAGACCCTGCAACGGGCGAGACGCTTGATCGCGCGCTGCTGTTGCCGTTCCGCGCCCCGCGTAGCTACACGGGCGAAGATGTGGTCGAGTTCCACTGCCACGGCAGCCCGTATCTGTTGCGTCGGGTGCTGGAGTTGGTCTGGCGCGAGGGGGCGCGTCCCGCCGAGCCAGGCGAGTTCACGCTGCGGGCGTTCCTGAACGGCAAGCTGGACTTGGCGCAGGCGGAGGCGGTCGCCGACCTGATCCACGCCCGCTCGGAAGCGCAACTGCGCAGCGCGCTCGTTCTGCACGAGGGCAGACTCTCGCAGCAGGTACACGCGCTCGGCGACGAGCTGTTGCGCCTGCTGGCAACCGTAGAGGCACACATCGACTTCTCGGAGGAACTCGGCGAGTTAGACCCGCACGCGCTCATCCCCGACATTCAGAGCCTGCGCCAGCGGCTGGACGCGCTGCTGCAAGGCGCGCGGGCGGGGCGCATCCTGCGCGAGGGGGCGCGAGTCGCCATCGTGGGGCGACCGAATGTCGGCAAGTCGTCGCTGCTGAACGCGCTGCTGGGCGAGGAGCGCGCCATCACGACCGACATCCCTGGCACCACGCGCGACACGCTGGAAGAGAGCCTCATCGTCGGCGGCGTGCCCATCGTGATTCTGGACACGGCGGGCTTGCGCGAGAGCGCGGATGTGGTGGAACAAATCGGCGTCGAGCGCGCCCGCCGCGCCGCCGAACGCGCCGACCTCATTCTGTTTGTGTACGACCTCACCGAGCCCGACTGGGACGCCGACCGCGCCCTGCTGGAGACACTCCCTGCTCACACGCCCAAACTGCTCGTGGGCAACAAAGTGGACGCCGCCGACCCCGCGCAAGCGCAACGCGCCTGTAGCGTCTTCCCCGATAGCGTGCTAATCTCCGCGCTTACGGGCGCGGGGCAGGACGCGCTGCAAGAGGCAATCCTGACTGCGCTGGAGGTGCAGCGCATCGGCGAGGAGACGCCCACGCTCACCCACCAGCGGCACATTCAAGCGGTCGCGGACGCCAAGCGCGCCCTCGAACACGCCCACGACGCCCTCCAGCACGGCTACCCGCCCGACCTGATTGCCGTCGACCTGCGCACGGCATGGCTCGCGCTGGGCGCAATCACGGGCGAAACCGCCGACGAGACGCTCGTGCAGCGCATCTTCCGCGACTTCTGCATCGGAAAATAGCCGCCCGATGTGGAATAACCCCCCTGCGAGACAGGTGATGCTATGCGGGTGCTAATTGCCGAAGACAGCGTCGTGGCGCGGAAACTGCTGGCGCGCAACCTCCAGCAGCTGGGCTATGAGGTTATCGCCACTGAAGATGGCACACGGGCGTGGGACGCCTTCCAGCAAGCCCCCACGCCCATCGTGATTACCGACTGGGAGATGCCAGGCATGAGCGGTGTGGAACTGTGCCGCGCGATACGCCAACACCCAAGCGAGCATTACACCTACCTGATGATGCTCACGGCGCGCGGGCAGAAAGAGGACAAACTGCAGGCGCTGGAGGCGGGCGCGGACGCCTTCTTGAACAAGCCGCTGGACATCGCCGAACTGCAAGCCAACCTGCGCGTCGCCGAGCGCATCCTGCAAGCGGAGGCGGACCTCCAAGCGCAGAAACAACAACTGCAAGACCTCAACGAGGAACTCGCCAGCCAAAACGAACAACTCCAGCAGTCGTACCGATTGGTAGAGAATGCCAACCGACGCTTCGTGGAACTGTTCGAGCATGTGCCCGTCGCCTGCTTCACAATCGACTTGGAGGGTAATATCCACGAGTGGAACCTCGCCGCGCAACAACTCTACGGCTATACTAAAGAGGAGGTGCTGTTCCAGCCTTTCTATGCGAAAGTGTTCAAGGGCGCCTCAGCCTCCCGATTGCACGAGATGCTCCAGCGCGTGCTTCAGGGAAGCGTCTTGATAGGCATAGAGTCAGAAGATTACGATTCGGAAGGCAACCTGCACTATGTGCTACGGAGCGCCTTTCCTATCCGCAACCCGAGCCGCGAGGTGGTCGGCGCGATTGTGGCGGTGGTGGATGTGACCTACCGCGTCGAGTACGAGAACCAGCTCAAAGCGCTGAATCAGAAGTTGCAGAGCTTGGCGATTACCGACGGCTTGACGGGGCTGCACAATCACCGCGCGTTCCAAGATTACCTGGAAGAGCAGTTCCAAGTCGCGATGCGCAACAAGCAGTCACTCGCGCTGCTTCTGATGGATGTCGATCACTTCAAGCACTACAACGACACCTATGGGCATCAGGCGGGTGATGAGGTGCTGCGTCAGGTCGCGCAGATTCTGCAGGCGAATGTGCGGGAGGGCGACTTCGTGGCGCGGTACGGGGGCGAGGAGTTCGTGGTGGTGCTGCCGCGCGCGGATTTGGAGAGCGCGGTCGCCGTTGCCGAACGGCTGCGCTGTGCTGTGGAAGCCGCTGAGTGGAGTCTGCGCCCCGTCACGGGCAGCTTCGGCGTGGCGTGCATCCGCCCCGATATGGAGACGCGCCAAGAACTCATCGAAGCTGCCGACCAAGCGCTCTACCAAGCCAAAAAGAACGGACGCAACCGCGTGGAGGTCTGGAACTACCGCCTGCTGCTCAAAGCCGCATAGCAGGAATCCGCAGGCGCAGAGGGAACTCTAAAGCGCAACAAAGGGTCAGAGCCATGATGAATCGGGTGCGAACGCAGACGCGCATCGAGGTCAAAACCGCGCCGCAAGCCAGCTTGGGCTTAAAAACGCTGGCGCGAATGCTCACGCTCAACTCGGAAGAGTTGATCAAACTCATCGAGCAGGAGTTGGAGGAGAACCCCGCGCTGGAGGCGACCGATGAAGACCGAATACGGATCATCACGCCCCAGCCGCTGACGCTCTCGCTGGACGCCGACTCCAGTGCGTTCAGCGAGGAGAGCGACTCGGACGATTGGCTCGAGCTGCGCTTGGCGACGCCCCCGATGGATCTCAAAGCGCATGTGCTGGGACAGCTGCGCCTGATGGTCGCGCCGCGCCTGATGCCGATTGCCGAGCATCTGGTCGAATCGCTGGATGGCTACGGCTACCTGCGCACGGATGTGGAGGAGGTCGCGCTCTTTTTGGACGCGCCGCTGGAAGATGTGGAGTATGTGCTGGAGCAGTTGCAGGCGTGCGACCCGCCAGGGGTGGGCGCGCGCGACCTGCGCGAGTGCCTGCTGCTCCAGCTGCGCGCGATTCAAACCGCGCCCGACGACGAGGTGTTGGAATGGGCGCAGCGCGTGCTGCACAAGGGCTGGGACGAGTTCAGTAGCGGGCGTTGGGGCGCGCTGGAGCGCAAGTTGAAACTCAACGCCGAAGCGATTGAAGCGGTCAAGCAGTTCATCCGCAGCGAGTTGCGCCCCTACCCCGCGTGGGAGCTGGAGACGCCCGAACTGCCCCACGAGCAGACCGTGCCGCAGGAGCCTGACATCATCGTGCGCGCCTCGCAAAGCGGGCTGCGCATCGAGATTGGCGGGGCGCACTTCGACGCGCTGCGGCTCAGCCCCGCGTATTTGGAGCAGGCGATTCGCCTCAATCGCGGCGAGCTGCGTTGCGCCGACGACGAACGCGAGCATATCCAGCACTACTTAGACCGCGCGCGCGTCTTCCTGCAGGCGCTGCAACAACGCTATCAGACGCTCAAGCGCATCACGGAGGTGATTGCGCAGCGGCAGTACGGGTTCCTGATGACCAGCGATGCGCGGTTTCTGCAGCCGATGACGCGCGTGGAGGTTGCCGAAGCGACGGGCTTCCACCGCTCCACCGTCGGGCGCGCTGTGCGCAACAAGCGGCTCCAACTGCCCAGCGGGATGGTCGTGCCGCTGGACATCTTCTTCGACGCTTCATACCGCACCGCGCTGCTCATCCAGCAGATTCTGAACGAGTACGAAGGCGCGGGCAGGCGGCTCACCGACGCCGAAATCGCCGAGAAGCTGGCGGAGATGGGCGTCGAGGTCGCGCGGCGCACCGTCGCCAAGTACCGCCAGCGGCACAAAATCCTCTCCTCGCACTGGCGCGAGCGCCAGCGGCTGGTCGGCTGAGCTACCGCTCCATCGTCAGCACCTGAATCATATTGGTGTTGCCCGGCACATTCACGGGCACGCCTGTGGTCAGCACCACGCGGTCGCCCCCTTTGACCAAGCGCGTCTGACGCGCGGCGATCATCGCCTGCGTGGTCATCTCGTCGGTGGTGGTGGTGCGCGGGATCAACTGCGGCGCGACGCCCCACAGCAGCGTCAGCCGCCGCCACAGCGACTCGTGGTCGGTCAACGCGAGGATTGGCTGATAGGGACGGAAGTGCGAGACCCAGCGCGGCGTGCCGCCCGAACTGGTGGGCGTCAGAATCGCCTTCGCGCCGACCATCTGCGCGACGGTACATGCGGCGCGTGCGACGGCGACCGTCGCGTTGCCCGCTGTGTGCGCGTCCAGCTCGCCCAGCTGCAGAAACTCCAGATGCTCTTCGGCGACCTCCGCGATACGCGCCATCCAGCGCACCGCGTGCGTCGGGTACGCGCCGACCGCCGTCTCGCCCGAAAGCATCAGCGCGTCCGTGCCGTCCAGCACGGCGTTCGCCACATCGGTCGCCTCCGCGCGGGTAGGGCGACCCTCGCGAATCATGCTCTCCAGCATCTGCGTGGCGGTAATCACGGGCTTGGCGTGCTGGTTGCACAGGTGGATAATCTGCTTTTGCAGGATGGGCACTTCGGCGAGGTCTACCTGCACGCCCAAGTCGCCCCGCGCGACCATGACCCCGTCCGCCACCTCCACAATCGGCTCGAGGTCGTCCAGCGCGGCGGGCTGCTCGATTTTGGCGATCACGGGCAGGTTCGCCCCATGCTCGCGAATGAGCGCCTGCAGGTTCATCACATCGGTCACGGAGCGCACGAACGAAAGCGCGATCCAGTCCACCCCTGCGCGGACGCCCTCCAGCAGGTCGTCGCGGTCTTTGGGGGTCATCGAGGGCAGCGCGAGCGTGCGGTGCGGGAGCGTCACGCCCTTGTGCGAGCGCAACTCGCCGCCCTCCAGCACGGTCGCCTCCAGCCGCCCCGACTCCACATGGGTAATCTGCAGTTCAATCGCCCCGTCGTCGAGCAGCATGCGGTCGCCCACCCGCGCCGCGCGGAACACCTCCGCCACGGGCAGCGGGATCGCCGAATCGTGCGCCTGCTCGCCCAGCGTAAATACCGCCTGCTCGCCCGTGTGCAGGGTTATCGGCGCGGGCAGGCTCCCGATGCGAATCTTGGGTCCCGCGAGGTCTAACAAAACGCCGAGCGGGATTTTGTAGGTCTGCTCGGCGTCTCGGATCCAGCCAATCCACTGGCGACGGGTGTCCCAGTCGCCGTGCGCGGTGTTGATTCGAAACAGGTTCGCGCCCGCCTCGACCAGCTCGCACAGTTTTTCGGCAGTGTCGATGGCGGGTCCGAGCGTGGCGATAATCTTCGTGCGTCGCATAGGCTATGCTCCGTACAGTCCGAACGCCATCTGCCCGACATAGACCGCGCTCTCGTCGAGTTCCTCTTCGATGCGCAGCAGGCGGTTGTATTTGGCGGTGCGTTCGCTGCGCGCGGGCGCGCCCGTCTTGATTTGCCCCGCGCTGGTCGCCACCGCCAAGTCGGCGATGAAGGCGTCTTCGGTCTCGCCCGAACGGTGCGAGATAATCGTGCTGAACCCGTTGCGATGCGCCAGCAGAATCGCGTCCAGCGTCTCGGTCAGCGTGCCGATTTGGTTGAGCTTGATCAGGATGCTGTTGGCGCAGCCGTTTTGGATGCCGCGCATCAGGCGGTCGGGGTTGGTCACGAACAGGTCGTCGCCGACCAGTTGCACGCGCGCACCCAGCGTTTGGGTCAGCATCTGCCAGCCGTCCCAGTCGTCTTCCGCCAGCCCGTCCTCGATGGAGACAATCGGGTAGTCGCGCACGAGGTCTTCGTAGAGGCGCACCATCTGCTCGCGGTCGAGCGTGCGCTCTTCGGCGCGCAGGATGTAGTAGCCGCCCTTGTAGAGTTCGGTCGCGGCGACATCGAGCGCGAGGGCGATTTGCTCGCCGGGGCGGTAGCCTGCGCGTTCAATCGCGCGCATCAGCAGATCCAGCGCGCCGCGCACGCTGGTCACCTGCGGGGCGAAGCCGCCCTCGTCGCCGACGGCTGTGCCGTAGCCCTCCTCGTGGACGACCCGCTTCAGATGATGGTACACCTCCACGCCCCAGCGCAGCCCGTCGGAGAAAGTGCTTGCGCCCAGCGGCACAATCATAAACTCCTGAAAGTCCGCCCCGCCTTCGGCATGCTTGCCGCCGTTGAGGACATTCATCAGCGGCACGGGCAGCGCGTGCGCGTTCACCCCGCCGAGATACCGATACAGCGGCAGCCCACACGACTCCGCCGCCGCGACCGCTACCGCCATCGACACGCCCAGCATCGCGTTCGCGCCCAGTTCGGACTTGTTGCTCGTGCCATCCAGTGCGATCATCGTCTCGTCGATGGCGCGCTGCTCCAGCGCGTCCATGCCTTCGAGCGCGGGCGCAATCCGCTCATGAATGTTCTCAATCGCCCGCTCCACGCCTTTGCCCAAGTAGTATTCGGGGTCGTCGTCGCGCAACTCCAACGCCTCATGCGCCCCTGTGGACGCGCCCGACGGTACCGCCGCACGCCCAAACGAGCCGTCCTCCAAATAGACATCCACCTCGACCGTCGGGTTGCCCCGTGAGTCGAGAATCATCCGCGCCGTAATCTGGTCTATCGTCGCCATCGCTATGCTCCTAACGGGGAATTATACCGAGTATGCCCAGTGAGATTGGGGTACACTCGATTTCCGAGGGAGCAACGCCATGCGCAAGATAAGCGAGTCGCAACAACTGGCGCTGGAACTTATGCGGCGCGGGAGTTTCAGTTATTTCGACGGCGATCAAGTCGCCGACGACCTGCTGGCACACTCAGACCTCTGGCTCGCGTGCTGGTGGGGCGACCACGATATGCCCATCCGTTCCTTAGCAGACCTCGCCCTTCACGACTCCCCCTTCGTCACCACAGTCTACCTGCTCACGACAGAAGACCATTGGAAATCGCTTGTGCAGTTAGCCCAGAATTGGGAATATACAGAAATAACCGTCTTTTTTCAAGCGTCGAGGGAGGTACTGCTAATCAAGGACGGAAAGGTGCGCCCTGACAATCCCTTGATCAGACTTGAGTTAGAAGAGTATCTGGGATACGAATTGGATGAGCTCGGCGCGCATTTGGACACGGACATACTTGTCGTTATCAGCGTCTGGTGGGATCTGGTGTAGCATTCCTCGCTGAAGATTCCGCGCCTCTGTTCCGATAATCCCTCACGAGCCGTTGCAGGAACGCTGGGATTGGCGTTCCACAGAGGCTCGAAATCTTTTGCTACGGAGGTTAACCATGCGCAAGCGAAAACCGAAACCGCCTGTTGAACAGCGACCTGTATCGATTAGCACGGCGAGCGTGCTGGTGGGGGTGGAGACGCACACCATCCGCTACTGGGAGCGCGAGTTTGCGGAGTTTTTGAACCCTGTGCGCACGGCAGGGGGTCAGCGCCGCTATCGCCCCGAAGACATCGAGGTTCTTAAAGAGATTAAACGCCTGCTCAAAGAGGAACTCTACACGATTGCGGGCGCGAAGCGCAAGTTAGCCGAGCAGTTCGAGGCGCAGTCGCCCGAGCCGCCCAGCACAGGCAACAACGGAACGCACGCGACCAAACGCGGCAGACGCGCAACCGCCAAGCGCTGAGCCGCCACACTGAAAAGGAGGGAGACCGATGTCCACGATTGTCGTGCGCCAGGAAGTGCCGCTGTTTGCGGAGCAGTGGGATGCCCGCCTGAACGCGGCGTTCGAACACCTCCGCGCCGAGCAGCCCGACGCGGCTTATGAGGCGTTCATGCGCCATCTGGAACAGCACCCCGACGACGCGAACGCCTACGAAGGCGCCGCCGTCGCCCTGCTCCAACAGACGCGCTGGGATGAGGCGCAGCGCCTCATCGAGCGGGGACGCGCCGCGTGCCCCGACAACCCCATCCTCGCCGCACGACAGACATGGCTGTGGGTCTACCTCACCGAAGAGTCGCAGGCGTACCCGCTGGTCGTGCAACTGCTGGAGGGGGGCTTTCGGCATCCCGACTGGCTGCGCGAGACGGTGTTGCCCCTGCGCAATGTGCTGATTTGCCATGCGAGCGACCCACGCCTTGCCGCCAGCAACACACAGAAACGCCAGCAGGAACGCGCCACGCTCCTCAAGGGCATCCAGACGCTCGAACACTGGCTGGAGCGCTACCAGTGCCCCATTCCCGACGAACCCGTCGGCGTGCGGATTACGCTAAGCATGATTGCCCGCAACGAGGCGGAGTACCTCGAAGAGTGTCTCAAAAGCGTGCAGGGCGTGGTGGACGAAATCGTACTGGTGGACACAGGCTCGACGGATGCGACCCCGCAGATCGCCGAAAAGTACGGCGCGAAGGTGATTCACGCCGAGTGGCAGAACGACTTCGCCGCCGCGCGCAACATCGCCCTGCAACACGCCACAGGCGACTGGATTCTGGTGCTGGACGCCGACGAGCGGCTGACCCCCGAATCGAGGCAGGCGATTCTGAACGCCGCGCGCCACCCGCAGTTCGTCGGCTACTACATGGAGATTCTGAACGAAATTCGCGCGGGCGACCACTTCGTGCATCGCTTGGTGCGCCTATTCCGCCGCGTGCCCTACGCCCGCTGGGAAGGCGCAATCCACGAGCAGATTATCCCCAGCCTCGTGTCGCAGAAGGGGCGCATCGCCACCGTCGCAGCGCAAATCCGACACTTGGGCTACAACAAGGAGGTCATGCGCAGCCGCGACAAGGCGCAGCGCAACATCGAGATTATCCTGCGCGAGTTGGAAAAAGACCCCGACGACCTGTTCCAGAAGTTCAACCTCGCGAACACCTACTTTACGATAGGCGACTATGAGCAGGCGGCGTACTGGGCGGAGCAGACCTGCCCGTACTTGCGCGGCGACGAGGACTTCGCAGGGCAAATCTGGGCGGACTGGGTCGAAGCGCTGACGAATCTGGAGCGATACGAGCAGGCGTTGCAGGTCGGCGCGGACGCCCTCGCGCGCGGGATTGACCACCCGATGGTGCATTACACGCTGGCGGCGGCTTTTGCGCGGATGGGCTGCGCCCAGAAGTCGCTGGAGGCGTTGGAAGCGGGACGCGAGAGCGCGATTCGCATCGGGCTGCTCGCGCCCGACGGCGAGACAGTGCTGGTAGGCAGCGGCTATGTCGGCGATGTCGGCGTGGTGACCTACAAGTGGCGATTCGCCTACGCGCGCGCCCTGCGCGAACTCGGACGCCTCGACGAAGCCCTGCCCCTCTACGAATGCCTGATGCAGGAGCGACCGAACGACCCCATCGTGCTACTGGACTATGGGCAGGCGCTACTGCTCATCGGCGCGCGCGAGCAAGCCGAGACCGTCTTCCAGAAACTGGCAACGCACGAAGGCTACGAAACCCTCGCACAGCAATTCCTGGCGAAAACTTGGTGGGAGGCAGGGGACTACCGTCGCGCGTTGCCGTATTTGCGCGCCGTCGCCCACGCGCTGCCCAATCAGCAGGAGTGGTGGGAGCGCTGGGCGCACGCCGCGCACGAAACGGGCGATGCGCGCAGCCTCATCGACGCCTACGAGTTCTACGCGACGCAGGGCAACGCGCCCACCGCCGAGATGCATATCAACTGGGGACGCGCCCTGTGGCAACTGCGGGACTACGAGAACGCGCTGGCGCACTTTGCCGCCGCGATTGACCTCAACCCGCACGACGCGAACGCCTTCCTGAACGCGGGCGACGCGCTCTATCAACTCGGCGCGTACAGCGAAGCCGCCGACGCCTACAGCGCAGGCATCGAGCGCGACCCCTACAACCCGCAGGCGTGGTTCACGCTCGGCAACTGCTACTTCCGCATGGGCGTCTACGACGCTGCTGCCATCGCCTACCAGCAAACGCTGCAGTTAGACCCCAAGCACGCGCAGGCGCAGCATAATCTGGAGCTGACCCGCGAGCGCATCCGTATCACAGCGGCGTAGCCTAAAACCCGCTGCTCTGAAACGCCTCCTTGATATTCGGGCGCGTCAGCACAATGAGAACGGCGACGGGGAACGCTATCTGAATTGGAACACCAACGAGCGAAGTCGGATCTACGCCGACAATCGCTATCCCGACAATCGTGCCCACGATTGCCCAGAGCAGCAGCACAACCGCGTTCGACAGCATCAGGGTGTAGCCAATCGGTTTCATCCCCAGCAGCAGAATCGAGGCGACGATTAACCACAGCGACAGCAGTAGCCCCAGCACGCTGCTAACCATCGTGAAGCGCACGAGACCAGGATTATTCAGCATCTGCTGCAACTCTGCTGATTGTTCGCCTGACTGCTGCGCCATCTCTGCCAGCATCGGCAGCGAGCCTGCCGCGCCCAACCCGACAAGGTTGCAGCACAGCCCCAGTATTCCGAACACGATTCCGAGAATTCCGATTACCGTAACCGCAGTTGGTCGCATGTCTTTCCTCCCTCGGTTTCAAGGAAGTTCGAGAACGCTGTCGCGAATCCTGCAGGGGATTCTGTCCCCCTGTCCTAACGGCGTTGAGCAGCCGCAGATCATGCCTGATGCGCCCTGTCCCGCTTCGCCTGTTTTTCAATCCCTCACAGGTAGGCTAAAAACGCATAATCACCTGTCTTCAACAGCAACGTGCGCACCGTACCCACACCGACAAACTATACGAATCAGGTATAATCCCACCGTGCGCGAAGAAATGGTAGTCACCCCTTCTGGTAGTGATAATGCCTATAGGTCAGAAACTCCTCCCAACTCCAAATATGGTCGGTCAAACC
>JAIMAN010000050.1 GCA_023511915.1 Armatimonadota bacterium | reverse complement strand
ACCTGTACCGGCCGAAGAAGGTCGAGCGGCCGCTGCCGGCCATCCTCTATGTTTGCGGGCACAGCCGCAATGTGGTCGACGGCGTGCCGCTGGGAGCCAAAGTGGGCTACCAGCACCACGGCACCTGGTACGCCCGCCACGGCTATGTCTGCCTGACGATCGACACGCTGCAGCTTGGCGAGATCGAAGGCATCCACCACGGCACGTATCGCTATGGGATGTGGTGGTGGCTCAATCGCGGCTACACGCCGGCCGGGGTGGAGACACTCAATGGGGTGCGGGCCATCGACTACCTGCTCACCCGTCCCGAGGTGGACCCGCAGCGGATCGGCGTCACGGGACGCAGCGGCGGAGGCGCCTATAGCTGGTTCATCGCGGCCCTGGACGACCGCGTGGCGGCCGTCGTCCACACCGCCGGGATCACCGACCTGACCAACCACGTCGTGGATGGCACGGTCGAGGGACATTGCGACTGCATGTTCTTCGTGAACACCTACCGCTGGGACTACCCGCAACTGGCGGCCCTGATCGCCCCCCGGCCGCTATTGATCAGCAACACCGACAGCGACCGCATCTTCCCGCTGGATGGCGTGTATCGGACGTTCGAGCAGGTCCGCCGCATCTACCGTCTGCACGAGGCCGAAATGCCGGGCACGCTCAGTCGCGTGGGATTGAACATCAGCCCAGGGCCGCATCAAGACACGCAGGAGCTGTACACCCACGAATTCCGCTGGTTCCAGCGCTACCTCAAACAGGACGAGCAGTTGCTCGACACGCGGGCGCCCAAGCTCTTTCCCCCGGCGGAGCTGAAAGTCTTCGACCAGCTTCCGTCCGATGCCATCAACACGCGCATCCACGAGCTGCTGGTGCCGACCGCGCCGCCACCCGCAGTGCCCGCCAGCCATCCGCAGTGGCAAACGCAGCGGCAAGCGTGGCGCAAGGCGCTCGAAGAGAAGGTCTTCCGCGGCTGGCCCGACACGACCGACCCGCTCGATGTGCAGGCCGCTTTTACGGTCGAGCGGCAAGGTCGGCGGCTGGTGGCGTACGACTACACGTCCCAAGGGCCGGTGCGGCTGCGGATGTATGTCATCCTGCCGACGGAGGGCTCGGCGCAGCGTCAGGTCCTGCACGTGGCGGCGGATCAGTCGCAGTGGCAGCGGCTGCTGACGACGCTGGCCGGGCCATTCTTGCCGGAACTGGCCGACGAAGGCGTCGCGCTGGATGCGGCTGCCGCCTCCCCGCCCAAGGCGACGCCGTTGGAAGCATCGGCGGCTGCCGTCCTGGTGGCTCCGCGCGGTGTCGGGCGGACGGCCTTCGACCCGGCCGAGCGAAAGCAAATCCAGCATCGCCGGCGGTTCTACTTGCTGGGGCAGACGCTGGACGATGCCGTCGGCGAGGCGTTCGACAAGACCGCGCGGCTGCTCGGACTGGGCTACCCTGGCGGACCCGCGATTGACCGCCGCGCGCGATTGGGCGACCCGACGGCGTTCCGATTTCCCCGCGCCAAAGTGGAGGGCTGGAACTTCAGCTACAGCGGGCTAAAAACCGCTGTGCGGCGCGAGGTGGAACGCCTGCAGGCGGAGAGCGCGCTGGATGAAGCGACCATTTGCCATCTGTGCGCCTCGTTCCAGCAGGCTGCGCTCGAGCCGCTGATTCACCACACGCTGGAGGCGGCGCGCGCGCTTGGCGTTGGCGTCGTCACGGTGGTGGGGGGCGTGGCGGCGAACTCTGCGTTGCAACAGCAGATGCGCGAGGCGTGTCAGGGGGCTGGGCTAACGCTGTTTATCCCGCCGCCGCGCTACTGCACGGACAACGCGGCGATGATTGCGCTCGCGGGCTACTTCCGCCTCGCGGCTGGGCAGCGCGACGACTACGACTTGGACGCCTACGCCAACGCGCCGCTGGCTTACCCCCACGCCGCCAACGGCAGTTCTTCGAACGCTTGATCGCGGACGCGGCTCTCTTCGTAGACCTGCACCTGCGCGGGGTCGGGCGGTTCGCCGTCGAGCAGTTGGCGCACAAGCGCGGCGACGCTCTCGAAACGGCGTGCATGATCGAGCAGGCGCACTTCGGCATAGTCGCGCGCGCTGCCCGTCGTAATCAGGAAGGTCCAGTCGGAGGCTTCCAGCAGCAGCAACTCGCGCGCCGCCTGCTGCAGGTAGGGCGTCAGGTCGGCGCGGTCGCGCGCGCACGCCAGCAGGCGCAGGAACTCCACCTCCGCGCGGTAAATCGTCTCCCACGCCCACACGGTCTGCTCGTTCAGCCAGATGTAGTGCGACCCGCCCTCGCCCCACGAGCCTTCGGGCAGAAACACCACCTCGTCGGGCGGGCAACGCTCCAGATACTCCGACGCGGTCAGCATCTCGATGTCGGGGTCTGCCGCCACGCGACGGATGACCGCGTACAGCCATTCGGGACCCTCGCGCCACCAGTGCCCGAACAGCTCCGTATCGTACATTGAGACCATCACGCCAGGCTGCCCGTGCGCTTGGTGGTGCGCCCCCAGCGTCTGCTTCAGTAGGCTGACGAAGTGGTCGGCGTGCGCCTGCACGGCTTCGAAGGCGTCGTAGGGCGTGTAGGGCTGCTTCGCGCCGAGGTCTGCCTTGTTCTCGCTCACGCGCCAGTAGCGCAGGCGGCTGGGGTAGTGCTGCTTGTGGAACTCCAGGTAGCGGGCGTCGCCAGGGTAGCCGTGTTCGCCGCTCCAGACCTGCAGCGTGGTGGCGGGGTCGCGTGCGAAGACCGCCAGCGGCTCTGGGGCGGGCACGCGGTAGGCTTGGTACGGCGTGCGTTCGGTCTGCATCGGGCGGTAGTGTGCCGCAAACTGCTCGTAGAGGCGTCGCAGGGCGGGGAACCGCTCCCAGTAAGTTCCCAGCGGGACACCCCCGCGCAGCATGTGCGTATCCACAAAGAAGTAGCGCACGCCCGACTCGGCGAGGAACTGCTCAACGCCTGCGCGTTCGGCGGCGGGCAGCAGGTCGTGTGCCACAGGCGGCAGCCAGCGGTAGGCGGGTCGGTAGGCGCATTCGGGCAGCCAGAACCCGCGCGGGTCGCAGCCGAAGTGCTTGCGGTAGGTCTGCACGCCGAGTTGCACTTGCGCCTGTATGCACTCATCGCGCCCCAGCAGAGGCAGGTAGCCGTGCGTCGCCGCGCTGGTGGCAATCTCAATCGCGCCCGCTTGCTGCAGGCGTCCGAACGCGCCGAGCAGGTCGCCCCCCAGCGACTGGTACTGCTCCAGTTGCGCTTCGTAGGCGCGTTCCCACAGGTACGCCAGCCCCGCCTTCCAGCGGTCGCCCTGCGCCAGAAAGTAGCGCTGGTCGTCGCGGGCGCGTGCGATGAAATCCTGCAGATAGCCCGTCGCCTCTGTACGGAAGTCGGGGTGCGCCAGTTGCTCCTGCAGAATCGGCGTGAAGCTCACCGTGTAGCGGGCGGGGATGCCATGCTTCGCCAAGCGCGCCGTTAGCGCGTACAGCGGCAGGTAGCACTCCGCGAGGCTCTCGCACAGCCAGTCCGTGCCGTGCGGCGACTTGCCATGCGTCAGCACATACGGAATGTGCGTATGCAGCACCAGCACCCAGTAGCCCAGCGGTCGCGCCACAGCAGGCAGTATACCTACTCCTGACTGCCTGCCGTGCGAGCGCGTGAAACGGGGTACACTCTTATTGCCGTGTGGAACGAGGATGCGCCGCGCGAGGCGTGCGGGCTGTTCGGCGTCTTTGCGCCAGGGGAGGATGTCGCCCGACTGACCTACTTCGGGCTGTTCGCGCTGCAACATCGCGGGCAGGAAAGCGCGGGCATCGCCGTCTCGGACGGCGCGCGCATCCGCGCCTACAAAGACCTCGGACTGGTCACGCGCGTGTTTTCGGAGCCTGTGCTGCAAGGCTTGCAAGGCGATATTGCCGTCGGGCACACCCGCTACTCCACCACAGGCTCGTCCACCCTGCGCAATGTGCAGCCGATTACCTGCGCGACCGAGCATGGCAACATCGCCGTCGCGCACAACGGCAACTTGGTGAACGCGCATCGCTTGCGGGCGCAACTCGAAGCCGAAGGCGAGCAGTTCGAGTCGACCAACGACTCGGAGGTCATCGTGCGCTTGATGGCGCGTGCGCTGGAGGACGGCGCGGACATTGTGGACGCCATCCGCGCGATGATGCGCCAAGTGCGGGGCGCGTACTCGCTGGCGATTCTGACCCCGACGCAACTGATTGGCGTGCGCGACCCGTATGGCGTGCGCCCGCTGGCGTTGGGCAGGCTGGGCACGGCGTGGGTGCTGGCGTCGGAGACCTGCGCCTTCCCGCCGATTGGCGCGGACTATGTGCGCGAGGTCGCGCCAGGCGAGATTGTGGTCATCGACGCCGACGGGCTGCACACTTACGAGGGGCTGCCCCCCGCCCGACACGCGCTGTGCATGTTCGAACTCATCTACTTCGCCCGCCCCGACAGCCACCTGTACGGCAGACTGCTGTACGAGGTGCGCCGACGGATGGGGCGCATTCTGGCGCGAGAGCATCCTGTGGACGCGGACTTGGTGATCCCCGTGCCCGATTCGGGCGCGCCTGCGGCGGTCGGCTACGCCGCCGAATCGGGCATCCCCTACGGCGACGGGCTGATTAAGAACCGCTACGCGCCGCGCACTTTCATTCAGCCTGAGCAGCGGCTGCGCGAGCAGAGCGTGCGTCTCAAACTCACGCCCCTGCGCGAGGTGATTGCAGGCAAGCGGCTGGTGGTGGTGGACGACTCCATCGTGCGGGGTACGACCACGCGCCAGATTGTGCGCCTGCTGTTCGAGGCGGGCGCGCGCGAGGTGCACCTGCGCATCACTGCGCCGCCCATCCGATTCCCGTGCCACTACGGCATCGACATGGCGACCCAGCGCGAGTTGGTCGCCGCGCACCACACCGTCGAGGATGTGCGCCAGCAGGTCGGCGCGACCACGCTGGGGTATCTCAGCATCGAAGGGCTGCTGGAGGCGGCAGGGCAGCCCCGCGAGCGGTTCTGCCTCGCCTGCTTCAACGGCGACTACCCCATCCCTATCCCCGACGATATGGAACTGGGCAAAAATATCTTCGAGAGCGCAACGTCCGCGGGCGCGGAACGGTAGCAGGAATCCCGAAAAAAGCGTGCTATAATTAGCGCACGGAGAGACGCGATGACGCCGAAACAGCCGAATCGGGACGCACTGCTGCAGATGACGCGCCGCTACTTTTTCAAAGTGTGCGGCTACGGCATCGGTTCCCTCGCGCTGAACGCGCTGATGCAGCCGAAACTGTTCGCCGCGAGCAACAACAACCCCCTCGCGCCCAAGCCGCCGCACTTCAAGCCCCGCGCGAAGCGGATTATCTTCCTGTTTATGGCGGGCGCACCCTCGCAGATTGACCTGTTCGACCCCAAGCCCGTGCTGCAGCAGTATCACGGACAGCCATGCCCCGAAGACATCCTCAAGGGCGAGCGGTTCGCGTTTATCAAGGGCACGCCCACGCTGCTGGGGTCGCCCTACAAGTTCCAGAAACACGGGCAGTCGGGTATCGAGGTCTCCGAGCTGCTGCCCAACCTCGCGAAGGTGGTGGACGACCTGTGCATCATCCGCTCGATGCAGACCGACCAGTTCAACCATGCGCCGGGACAGATTTTCATGAACACGGGACACCAACTGCCCGGACGCCCCAGCATGGGCAGTTGGCTGACCTACGGGCTGGGCACGGAGAACCAAGACCTGCCAGGTTTTGTGGTGCTGCTGTCGGGCGCGAATCGTCCCGACGGCGGGCATGCTTGCTGGAGCAGCGGCTTTTTGCCGACGGCCTATCAGGGCGTGGAGTTCCGCAAGCAGGGCGATCCCGTGCTATACCTCTCCAACCCCGACGGGGTAGACCCCGAGGCGCGGCGCGCCGTGATCGACGCCGTGAACGACCTCAACCGCTTCAAACACGAGCAGGTGGGCGACCCCGAAATCGAAACGCGCATCGCCAACTACGAACTCGCGTACCGCATGCAGACCAGCGTGCCCGAACTGATGGACATCAGCAAAGAGCCAGAGTATATCCACCAACTGTACGGCACGACGCCAGGCAAGCCGTCGTTTGCGAACAACTGCTTGCTGGCGCGGCGACTGGTGGAGCGCGGCGTGCGCTTCGTGCAACTGTACCATCGCGGCTGGGACCACCATGGTACCAGCGAGGGCGACAGCATCTCCAGCGCGTTGCCGCGCCTGTGCCGCGAGGTTGACCAAGCCTCTGCCGCGCTGATTATCGATCTCAAGCAGCGCGGGTTGCTGGACGATACGCTGGTCATCTGGGGCGGCGAGTTCGGACGCACGCCGATGAACGAGGGGCGCGGCGGCTCGACCTATCTGGGACGCGACCACCACCCGCGCGCGTTCACCCTCTGGATGGCGGGCGGCGGCGTGAAACCGGGCATCGTCTACGGCGCGACCGACGAACTGGGCTACTCCGTGACCGAGAACCCCGTGCATGTGCATGACCTGCACGCCACCATTTTGCACCTGATGGGCATCGACCACACGCGCCTGACCTACTGGTATCAGGGGCGCAACTTCCGCCTGACCGATGTCTTCGGGCGCGTGGTGGAGGGGATTATTGGGTAGCCGAATGCAGGGACGCGCCTAAAACGCGCCTGTACGCCGACGCCAGTCGGGTAGAATCCCGTTGGCGGGATGAGAGCGCGTGGTGTCGCCTGCTGCGTGGTGAGCGAGATGCAAGACATTCTCACGCAAGCCAAAGCTGCAATTATCGAGGTCGTAGAGGGTGCGGGGTATCGGGTGCTGCGCATCCTGCTTTTTGGCAGCCGTGCGCGCGGCGACGCCCGCCACGATAGCGACTGGGACTTCTTCGTCATCACGGATCGCGAGCCCACCCGTCAGGAAAAGCAGGCGATGCAAGCGGAACTGAGCCTGCGTTTCGCCCAACTCGGGTTCTATGCCGATGTCATTCTGCAATCGGACGCCCTTACGGAGGCTCGCAAAGAGAACACGGGCTATTTGACCTACTACGCGCTCAAGGAGGGGGCGCCGATATGAACGAGGACGCCGTGTCGCTTTGGCAGAACAGGTTCGGGATTTCGTCCGTGCGAAACTGAGAGAAGTAGGCTACGAGGGTTAGTATTTATAGCCACTTCACCATCGCCCTCCCCCCATTCGGCAGGGGGATGGCGGATTCGCGTCGGTCTAAGTGCTGCCCCAGCGCGCCGCGCAGGGCGCGACACCACACATTCTGCGGCGCGTCGGTCAGTACGACGATGAGGTAGTCCCGCGCCCGCGTGAGCGCGACATACAGTTTGCGCAGCCCTTCTGCATCCTCGCGTGCGTCTGCCTGCTCGTGCAACACTTTCAGCGGCACAGGTTCGTAGGGCGTCGGCACATCGGGGCGCACCACCTGCAACGCGACGACGCCCTTCTCGGCGTCCACCTCCAGTCCGACCTCGCGCGGACGCTCGCGGTACGCCGTATCCACCACGAACACGACGGGGAACTCCAGCCCTTTGGCGGCGTGGACGGTGTAGAAGCGCACGACATTCGCGCTCTCCTCGTAGGTGGGGGCGTTGCCCTCACGCTGCTCGATGCGGCTGGTGAGTTCGAGTTGCGCGGCAAACTCGCGCGGGGCGACCGTTGGCTGCTCCAGCGCGATTGCCAGCAGTTTGCGCACATTTGCGACGGCTTGCCTGCCCGCCTCGCCCTGCGCCAGCAGGCGCGACTCGTACTGGCTGGCTTCCAGCGCGCGCGCCAGCAGTGCGCCGACGCTCCACTCGCCCACCTGCTGGCACAGCGGCTCGAACCATTCGAGGAACGCCTCCAGTCGCGCGTGGTCAGCGTCCTCCAGCGCGAGGTCTGCCTGCAGGCACAGACGCAACGGCAATTCGGCTTGCTCAGCGTGCAGGGTCAGACTCATCAGCGCGTCCATGCTCAGCCCCACAAACGGCGAACGCAGCACTGCCGCCAACGCGAGGTCGTCTTCGGGGTCGCACAGCGCACGCAGCAGGTTTGTCAGGTCGCGCACCTCGTACTGCGTCCAGTAGCCGCGCCCGCCGCCGACCACATAGTAGGGCGCGCCCACCGCGCGGAACGCCTGCTCGAACGCGCCTACCTCCGTGAACTGGTGGAACAGCAGCGCGAAGTCGCCGTACTGCGCGGGACGCAACGCGCCCGTTTCGGGGTCATGCACCGTTAGGCTCCCCGTGCTGACCCAGTGATGGATTTGGCTGGCGACGAGGCGCGCCTCGGCAGCGGCGTCGCGCTGGGGCATGACCCACACCTGCACGCGCGGCTCCTCGTGTGCAGGCGCAGCGGGGCGCATCGGCTGCAGCACCAGAAACCGCGCGCCCCACCAGTGCCCGAAGACCTTCTCCACGAACGCCAGGATGTCGGGGTGGGAACGGAAGTTCGCCTGCAAGGGCACGAGGCGTCCGCCGTTGTCGCAGGCGCGCTGCTGCCAGCCCTCGAACACGCGCGGGTCGGCGTAGCGAAAGCCGTAAATCGACTGCTGCGCGTCGCCGACCACCATCAGGTTGCCCCCCGCGGACAGAATATCGATAATCTGCGCCTGTAAGCCGTCGATGTCTTGGGTCTCGTCGACCAGCGTGTAGCGGAACATGCGCTGGTAGCGTCGGCGCACGGTGGCGGAGTCGCGCAACAGCTGCAGGGCGCGAATCTGCATGTCGTCGAAGTCGAGTGCGCCGCGCGTCTGCTTGAGGGTTTCGTACTCGCGCAGGTACGCAACGGTCAGCTCCAGCAGGGCGCAGCCGATGGCGCGGGCGCGTTGCTCCAGCGCGGGGTCGAAATCGGCAAGCAGGCTTGCCAGCGTGCGCGCGGCTTCGGGGTGGCTCTGTTGCAGGTTTGCGACAAGGTCGCGTAGGTCGTCCAGCGTGGCGAGGGAGACTATGGAGTGCGGAAGCGTAGCTTCCGCCTGACGCTGAAGCTCCGCTTCAGCACTCCAAGAGGCTGCTATAGAGTGCGGAAGCGCAGCTTCCGCCTGACGCTGAAGCTCCGCTTCAGCACTCCAAGAGGCTGGTCTGGGGGTGAGGGCAAAATTCAACACTTCACGCACATAATGCCACGCCAACGCCTCCGCGCTGGGGTAGGCGCGCTTCCAGCCCTCCAGATCGTCTGCCGTGTAGCCCTGATGGCGTGTTGCGTCCGCCACGCGCTGTACCAGCGCGTACAACGCTTGCAGCGGGTCGCCGCGCACGCTGTCCAAGTTCAAGTAGTCGGCGATGAGGTCGATCAGCGGGTCGGTCTCGAAATCGCGCGGTTGGCGTAGCAGGCTCGCCAGCGCGCGGTGGAACGCCTCGCGCCTCAGGTGGTTCGCGGCGGGCGCGGGCAACACACTCGGCTCAGGGTCTATGCCCGCCTCGAACGGGTTCTCCTGCAGAATGCGACGGCAGAGGGCATGCACCGTGTGGATGTACGCGCTCTCGATGCGGGTGCGGGCGTCGTGTAGCCCGCGCTGCTCTAACTTGCGGATGATGCGCGTCTTCATCTCGGCGGTGGCGGCGCGCGTGAAGGTAATCGTCAGGATGTGTTCTGGGGCGACGCCGCGCTCGGCGACCAGATGCACGAACCGCTCGGTCAGCACGCCCGTTTTGCCCGACCCCGCGCCCGCGACGACCGCCAGTAGCCCGTCGCCGTGTTCAATCGCCGCCCGTTGCGAATCTGTCCAGCGCATCAGCTCCGTTTGAATTTGCGTTCGATTTCGTGCCAGGTCAGGATAATCGTGATGGGTCGCCCGTGCGGGCACAGGTACGGGTTCTCGGTGCGGGCGAGGTCTTCGATGAGTTTGCGCATTTCTGGCATGCTCAGCGGGTCGCCCGCCTTGACCGCCAACTTACAGGAGGTTGTGATCCAGATTTGCTCGCGGGCGACGGGCAGCCGCTTGCTGACCGAGAGTTCCACCAGTTCGTCGATGATGTCGCGCAGGGTCTGCACGGGGTCGCCTTTCAGCGCGGCGGGCACGGCGCGAATCAGGTAGGCGTCCACGCCGAACGGCTCCAGCTCGAAGCCGATTGCCTCCAGTTCGGGCAGTTTGTCGTGGAGTAGCAGCGCGTCGCGTCGGCTGAGTTGCAGCGTTTCGGGGGTCAGCAGGTGCTGTTTCGGGATGGGCAGCGCGCCGCGCTTGTAGCAGAGTTGCTCGTACAGCACGCGCTCGTGGGCGACATGCTGGTCAATCAGCACCAGCCCCTGCCGCGTGGACGCCACGATGTAGGTGTTGCGCACTTGCCCCAGAATCTGCAGGTCGTCCAGCAGGTGCGCGAAGGGCAGGTGCGCCGTCTGCAGGGGTTCCGTCTCCAGCAGCGAGGGCGTCTCGTCGGCGAGGGTGACGGCGTGCGTTGCACTCACGAACGGGTCTGCGCCCGCGGGCATCTCTGGGTGCGCGGGCGTCTCGCCCGCATGGGCATGCGTTTCTGGGCGCGCGGGCGTCCCGACTGCTGCTGGGTGTGCAGGCGTCTCGCCCGCATGGGCAAGCATTCCTGGGAGCGCGGGCGTCTCGCCCGCACGGGCAGGCGTTTCTGGGCGCGCAGGCGTCCCGACTGCCTCGGCGGGCGCAAGCCCTGCACGCTGCATCAGGATCTGGTGAATCGTCTCCGTGTCGGGCGGGCGCGCGGGGGTGATTACCTGCCCACGCGATTCGCTGGGCGGCAGCGCGCTCGGAATCATCCCGTGGTGCAGCAGTGCGGCGCGAATGGCGTTCACCACCGCCTCAAAGACCGCCTGCTCGCGTTGGAAGCGCACTTCGATCTTTGCAGGATGCACATTCACATCCACTTGGCGCGGGTCGATGCCCACCAGCAGGATGCAGGCGGGGTAGCGTTTTTCGGGCGTGAGGGTTTTGTACGCCTCGTCCAGCGCGGCGGTCAGCGTCTTGTTGCGCACGGGGCGCAGGTTCACGAAAAAGTATTGGTGCTGGCGCGTCGGGCGCGTCTGGTGCGGCGGGGCAATCAGCCCCCACACGCGGATGTTGTCGCGCTCGTAGTCCACCTGCACCATGCCCTGCACGGTCTCGCGCCCCCAGACGGATGCCGCCGCCGTCAGCAGGTCGCCGTTGCCTGGCGTGAAGATGAGTTCCTGCCGCTCATGCACCAGCCGAAACGACACATCGGGGTACGCGAAGGCGTAGCGCGTCACGGTCTCGATGATGTGCCCCAGCTCGGTGGGCACGCTCTTGAGGAACTTCAGGCGGGCGGGCACATTGTAAAACAGGTCGCGCACAGTAACGGTCGTGCCAATCGGCGCGCCGACCTCCTCGACGGTTTTGACCGCGCCGCCTTCGACGACGATGTGCGTGCCCGTGTCCTCTTCGAAGGCGCGGGTGAGGATGTCCATGCGACTGACGCTGGCGATGCTGGGCAGGGCTTCGCCGCGAAAGCCCAGCGTCGCAATGCGCGTCAGGTCGGCGTCGGAGGCGATTTTGGAGGTGGCGTGCCGTTGCAAGGCGTCGAGGGCGTCCGTGCGGGTCATGCCGATGCCGTCGTCGCGCACGCGAATCAGCCGCCTGCCGCCCATCTCCGCTTCGATTTCGATGCGCATCGCGCCCGCGTCAAGTGCGTTCTCGATGAGTTCCTTGAGCGCGGCGGCGGGGCGTTCCACCACCTCTCCCGCGGCGATGCGGTTGACCAGTTGCTCGTCCAGCGTGCGTATCGGGCAGCGTTCAGGGCGCGTGCGCATAAACAACAGTATACCACGCAGGGCTACCCGTACAACGCCCCATACGCGGCGCAGGCGCGATAGTCCGCGCTCTCTGGGTCGGCTGTGCCAAACATTCCCCACTGGTGCGGGCGGAAGACGCGCTCTTCGGGCACATTGTGCATCGCCACGGGGATGCGCAGCATGCTGCACAGAGTGATTAGCGCGTCGCCGATGTGCCCTGCGCTCAGCACGCAGTGGTTCGAACCCCAGTGCGCCATCACGGTGTAGACATCACGGAACGCGCCGTGCCCCGTCGTGCGCGGCGCGAACCAAGTCGTCGGCCAGGTCGGATTCGTGCGCTCGTCCAGCGCGGCATGCACGGCGTCGGGCAGCTCAATCGTGACGCCCTCGGCAATCTGCATCACGGGTCCAACGCCGCCCACGATATTCAGGCGGAACATCGTGGCGGGCATGCCGCCGCGCGTGCGAAAGCGCGTGCTCCAGCCCCCGCCGCGGAAGTATTCCAGCATCCCGCAGTGCCAAGTGGTCGCCTGCAGGCAGCGCTCCGCCTCGTCGGGGGTGACCTCCCACCACGCCTTCATCGTGGGGGTTCCGTCGGGCGCGGTTTGCTGTCCCGTGCCGTCCAGCGCGGCAGGACCTGAGTTGATGAGGTGCAAAAAGCCTCCCTCGGCGTCGCCTATGGGTGTCCAGCCCGTCACGCGCCGCACCGCTTCAGGCGACCAGTAGGTGCGCACATCCGCAAACACCTGCGCCGCGCCCGTCAGCAAGTGCCCAAACAGCATGCATACGCCGTTCAGGTAGTCGTTCTCCGTCGCCAGGATGTACGGCTGGCGGATGCCGTTCCAGTCGAAGCTGGAACACAAAATCGCCTCCATGAAGTCGCCGTTGGGGAAGTGATCCGTCCACTGCCGTTGTCCCTGAAAGCCGCCCGCGATGCCGTTGAAGCCCTGCGCCTCCTCTGCGTAGCCCATCTCCGCCAGCTTGGGGTTGCCCACCATCAGGTCGCGGGCGATGAGCGCCATCTGGATGCTCTGCCGCCAAGTGCGCTCTTTCTGTTCGGGGGTCAGTTGCTTGTCGGGCGGGTTGTAGTCCTTGCCCTCCGTGCAATAGCGTTTGACCCACTGGTAGGCGCGTTCGAACTCGTCGGGGTCGAAAATCCCGCGCTCCATCCGCCGCACAAACTCCACCATATCGACGGTCATCGTGCGCATGCCCAAGTAGCGTTGCAGGAAGTCTTGATCGACCAGCGAGCCGACGATGCCCATCGAGACATTGCCCATCGAGACATAGGTCTTGCCCTGCATCGTGGCGACGGCGAGTCCTGCCTGTACGAACTGCACGATGCGTTCGGCGACATCGTGGGGGATGCTGAAGTCGTCGGCGTCTTGTACCTCGCGTCCGTAGATGCTGAAGGCGGGCAGGCGTTTGTTGGCGTGCGCCGCCATCGCCGCCGCGAGGAACACTGCGCCAGGGCGCTCTGTGCCGTTGAAGCCCCAGATGGCTTTCGGGCGCGTGGGGTGCATGTCCATCACCTCGTAGCCGTAGCACCAGCTGCGGGCGACGGTCAGGCTCACACCGACGCCTTCGCGCTCGAACTTCGCCTCGCATGCGGCAGCCTCGGCGATCCCGCCGATGCATGTGTCGGCGATGACGCACTCGACGGGCAGCCCACAGGCGTGGCGCACGCGCTCGGTAATCAGTTCGGTAGCCGCACGCGCCATCGCCATCGTTGCGGCTTCCATGCTCTCGCGCACGCCCTGCCGACGCCCATCAATCACGGGACGGATGCCCACCTTCGGCAGCGCGCCCTGCAAACGGTTCACAGGCGGATTGATTTGCATCGTCGCTTCACCTCGGGCGGCAAATTCTCTAAACCGCTCACTATTCCTGCCAAACCTTTGTTGCAGCGCATCCACCATCTCTGGGATGGTGGCGAACCGATAGCCGCGCGCCCGTAGCAGGCGGATGAGGTCGGGTAGGGCGTCGGCGGTGTGCGGGTAGGTGTCGTGCAGCAGCAGGATGCTACCGTTACGGGCGCGGCGGGCGTAGCGATAGACCCAGCGGCGGTCATGGCACGGCGGGGCAGGCTCGCCCAAAACGGTCGCCATCACCAGCGGCATGTTCCAGCGTTGCACGGCGCGGCGCACATTTTCGTTCAGCGCCAAGTACGGCGGGCGGTAGGCGACCAGTTCCACGCCCGCCCGACGCGCCAGCACTTGGCAATCGCGAATCTGCCGCCAGACCTGTTCTTCCGTGAGATCGGTCTGGCGCTGGTGGTCGTAGCTGTGGCAGCCGAGCGCGTGCCCCTCTTGCACGATGCGCCGCGCGAGTTCGGGGTATCGCTTGAGTTTCGTGCCCACCACGAAGAAGGTCGCCCGCACGCCTTCCTGCCGCAGGGCGTCCAGGATGCGCGGGGTGGTTTGGGGGTCGGGTCCGTCGTCGAAGGTGAGCGCAACGATGGGCTGCGCCGGGTCGCCCCGCCACAGCACCCCGTCGCGCGTCATCAGGTGTTCGCCGCGCAGCCACGCCCGCCAGTAGTCGAGGCTCAGCAGCCGCTCGCGCGACTCGCCCGTGAGGTCAGGCAGGTAGAAGTAGAGCAGCAGCAGGCACAGCAGCGCGTCCACCCACGCGATTCGGCGCATCGCAGGGTATTATACCGCGCGTATGAAAGCAGTGGTCGTTAGCCGACACGCGCTGCTTGGGGCGCAGCAACGCGCACTCGCAGAACTCGGCGCAGAGGTGGTGGAGACGACGGCGCAGTACGATCCCGACGCCGACAACCCACGCTGGAAGGCGCAAGGCATCGATGCGGTCTTCACGATTGCGCTGCCGCCTGCGCTGCTCGCGCGCCTGTGCGAGGCGTTCCGCGTGTTCACCTTCGACATGGAGAGCGTCGGGATGACCGAGTCGGAGGACGCGGCGCGCGCGTGGTGCGCCGAGGCGCCCGAGGTGCGCAGCTACCTGCCCGCCCGCGAGGGCAGCCACCGCCTGCTGGAGTTTCGTGGCGTGTCAGAACTGCGCGTCCAAATTCAGACTACGCGCGTGTGGTCGGTGAACGGCTGAATCGGGTACTCTCATGCCGATGCGGTCGGACTTAGCGCGTGTCGGCGCGGTGCTGCTGATTGGGGTCGCGCTGCTGATTGCGGGCTTGCAGTTTTTGCAGGCGCGCTTCTCGGAGCGGGGGCACTATCTCATCAAGGTTCGCTTCGATGACGCTCGCAACATCGCGTCTGGGGCGTCGGTGCTGATGGCGGGCGTGCCTGTGGGGTTCGTGCGCGCGGTCGCGTTGGAGGGCGCGCCGCCGAAAGCGGTGCTGACGCTGGCGATACGCGACGGGGTGCAGATTCCGCAAGGCTCCACCTTTCGGCTTTCGGGCGGGCTGCTGCTGCCCGGCGAGACGCGCGTGGAGATTATCCCGCCCGACCAAGTGCGCGGCGTGCTGGCAGCGGGCAGTGTGGTGGACGGCGAGCCGCCGTTCGATATCAGCCGCACGGTAGACCGCTTCGCGCCCGATGTTCAGGCGACGCTGCGCGAGGTGCGCCGCACGCTCGCCGCCGCGCGCGCCCTGCTGGAAGACCAGCAGCTACGCGCCAGCGTGCAAGAGACGCTGCAAGCCGTTGAGCAGGTCGCCCAGCAGACAGCGCGCGTGCTGGCGCAAGCGGAGGGGCTGGTCGCCGAGAATCGCGACTCGGTGCGCCGCCTGCTCGCCAGCGCCGCCGACGCCACCCGTGAGATGAACCGCGCCCTGCAATCCGCGAACCAACTGCTGCAAGACCCGCAGCTGCGCGACGACCTGCGCGCGACGCTCGCCAGCGCACGCGCCAGCGCAGAGCGCGTGGAAGAGATACTCGGCGAGGTGAACCAGCTCGTCGCCGACGAGACCCTGCAAAGCGACCTGAAGGCGACGGTCAGCAATGTGCGTGCGGTCAGCGAGCGCGCCGTTGAACTCGCGGACAAGACGGGCGCGGTGCTGGACAACGCCGAGACGCTCACACGCAACCTGAACGCAACGCTCGATGAAGCCAAGCCGATCCTGCAGCAAGCGGGCGAATCGTTCCGCAAGGTCAACGAATCGCTGGAGAGTTTCGCCAGTGCGCGTACCTTCGGCGTGCGCGACGCGACCTATCGGCTGGAGATGGGCTACAACGCCGACGCCGAACGCTACCGCACCGACCTGACGGCGACCTTCTTCCTGCAGAACCGCAACCAGCTCACGCTCGGGCTGTACGATTTCACCGAATCGGACGACCTGATTGCGCAGCATGGGACGCCGTTTTCGGACGCGCTGCTGCTGCGCTACGGCATCTACGGGGGCAAAGCGGGCTTTGGGGTAGACTATAGGTTCGGCGAGCAGGGGCTGCTGACGCTCGACCTGTTCGACCCGAACAACTGGCGCGGGCACGCGCGCCTGCACTGGCGCGTGTCGGACGGCGTGTGGCTCTGGGGCGGACTGGAAAGCCCGTTTCGGCGCAATCAGCCCGCGTTCGGCATACGCATTCAACGCTAAGGAGGCAAGAACGATGGAAGTTATCTTGGTGCGCGATGTGCCCAACTTGGGCAAAGCAGGCGATATTAAGAAGGTGGCAGGCGGCTACGCACGCAACTACCTGATTCCGAAGGGCTGGGCAGTGCCCGCCACGAAAGGCAACCTGAAGATGCAGCAGGAGCGCGAGCGCGTGCGCAAAGAGCGCGCCGAGCAGCTCCGCCAAGCCGCGCGCGACGCCGCCGCGAAACTCAACGGGCAGACCGTCACGATTCAGGGACGCACCGCGCCCAACTCCACCAAACTATTCGGCGCGGTGACCGCCGACGCGATTGCCCAAGCCATCCAGCAGCAGCACGGCGTTCGCGTCGACAAGCGCACGATTGACCTGCTGGAGCCCATCAAGACGGCGGGCGCGCATACGGTGACGATTCGCTGGGAAGCGGACATCGAGGCGACGATTACCGTCGAGGTGCGGGGTTCGGACGGGCAGGGTTAGCCCACGCGCTGGCGCAGGCGTTGGACGCGCTCGCGCAGGCGGGCGTCGTGGCGCAGTCGCTGCTCGGCTTGCTTGTAGGCGTGCAGCACAGTGGTGTGGTCGGCGCGTCCTAACGCTTGCGCGATGCGCTGCCACGATTCGCCAGTGGCTTCCCGCGCGAGGAACGCGGCGATTTGGCGCGCCTGCACGACCTCGCTGCGGCGACTGCTGCCCAGCAGCTCCTCCAGGGGCACGCCCAGCTCGTCGCACACGACGCGCACAATCCGCTCCAGCGAGGGCGTCTGCACAGGCTGCGGCTGCGCGTTCACCAAGTACGCCTGCAACGCCTGCGCCGCCAGCGTCAGCGTGAGCGGCTCGCCCGCCAGCGAACTCTGGGCAATCAGGCGCGTCAGCACGCCCTCCAGCACGCGCACATTCGACTGCACCTTGTCGGCGATAAACTCGGCGACCTCCAGCGGCAGCTCGACGCCGTCGCGCGCCGCCTTGTTGAGCAGGATCGCGATGCGCGTCTCCCAGTCAGGCGGGGCAATATCGGCGCACAGCCCCATCTCGAAGCGCGAACGCAGCCGCTCCTCGACGCCAATCAGCTCGCGCGGGGCTTTGTCGCTGGAGAGCACCAACTGCTTGCCCGCCGCGTGCAGCATGTTGAAGATGTGGAAGAACTCCTCCTGCGTGCGCTCTTTGCCCGCGATGAACTGCACATCGTCCACCAACCATAGCTGCACGGCGCGGTAGCGTTCGCGGAACTCGTCGGCTTTCTGTTGGCGCATTGCCTGCACATAGCCGCGCACGAACTCCTCGCCGCTGAGATACATAATGCAGGCGTTGGGGACGCGCTGCAGGAACGCCTGCCCGATGGCGTGCATCAGGTGCGTTTTGCCCAGTCCGGGTGGGCTATACAAAAACAGCGGGTTGTAGCGGCGCGTGTTGCCCTGCGCGACGGCGACGGCGGCGGCGTGCGCCAGCCGATTGGTCGCGCCGACCACAAAGCTTTCGAAGGTGAAGCTGGGGTTGAACTGCGGGCGCGGCAGCGGGGGCGCGCTGCGAGCGGTCGGCGCAACGGGCGCAGCCACAGGCGGGGGCGGCGGCTCGGACACCGCGTCCGCGCCCACCAACTGCACCACCACCGCGCACCCCAACTGCTGGCTCAAGCTCTCCTGCAGGTCGCGCTGGAACCGCTGCTGCACCCAGTTGCGCCCGAACGCGCTGTCCAGCTGCAGGCGCACCACATCGCCCTCGATACCGACAGGCGTCATCTCCTCCAGGTACCGACGGCTCGATGGGGCAACCTTCGGCAGCAACGCCTGCACCACATTGCGCCACGCTTGACGCAGACGCGCCGCGTCGATGTCCTCCCCAAGTCGCAACTGCTCCGCTACACGGTCCTCCCTGCGCATCGCTGTGTCTGCATCCCTGCTCTCGCCAGCGGGGGTGTGGCTATATATTAGCATGCCGACCGCCCCATTCCTGCAATATTAAGGGCAGTTTGAAGGTCAATTACACGCATACAGGCGTCTGAAAAACCCGATGAAAACCCCAATCGCGCATTTTCAAGAATTTTCACGCTCGGAAGCCCACAATCGTTCCAAATCCAAGCGGTAGTGGGGCGATTCCGCATGCATACAAGATTTGGCTCTCCGCTTTACAAAACCTCTCATTTTAGGTATACTCCCTACTGATGATGACGAGACAAGCGTTTGACGCGGAGCTCCAAGAGATGGAGACGAAGGTGCTTGCGATGGCAAGCATCGTGGAGGGAATGGTTGCGGACGCGGTGGAGGCGCTCTGGAGGCACGATATGGCGCGCGCGGAGCAAGTCCTCAAGCGCGACGACGAAGTAGACCAGATCGATGTGGAAATCGAATCGAGCTGCCTGCGGCTGATCGCCCTGCAGCAGCCGATGGGCAGCGACCTGCGCGTAATCGGCACGATTATGAAGATGATTACCGACATCGAGCGCATCGGCGACTACGCGGTCGATATCGCCAAAGCCGCGCGCAAAATCCGCGACGAGCCGCCCGTCGAGCAACTGGTGGACATCCCGCGCCTGGCGAACGCCGCGCGACGCATGCTGCTGGAGAGCATCGATGCGTTCGTCAAGCGCGACCTGCAGAAGGTGATCCAAGTCTGCCAACAGGACGACGAGGTGGACGCGATTTATCGTCGCCTGCGCACGCAACTGCAGGAGATTATGCGCGAGCATCCCGAACAGGTGACGGCGGCGTCGTGGCTGCTGCTGGTGTCGCACTATCTGGAGCGCATCGCCGACCACGCGACCAACATCGCCGAGCGGGTGTGGTTCATGGAGACGGGGCGGCTGGAGCAACTGGCGAAGAAGCACAAGAGCGGCGCGCTGGAAGAGGCGTTCGCTGAGGCTGCCCAACGCGCCGCCGAGAACCAGACTAACGAGAATGGCGCAGGCGCAGTCTCTATCTGAGCGGTGGCAGTCGCTGCAGGCGCGCATCGCCGCCGCCTGCGCCCGCGCAGGACGCGACCCCACCGAAGTGCGCATCGTCGCCGTCAGCAAAGGCGTCCCACCTGAACGAATCGCCGAAGCATACGCGCTGGGACTGCGCGACTTCGGCGAAAACTACTGGCAAGAGGCGCGCGCCAAACTCGACGCCCTACCCCACGATATACGGTGGCACTTCATCGGGCATCTCCAAACCAATAAGGTCAAATATGTGGTGGGGCGGTTTGCATTAATACAAGTGGTAGATAGGGTATCCTTAGTGCAGGAGGTGCAGCGCGTGGCGCAAAAGCGCGGAATCGTGCAGCCTGTGCTGATTGAGGTGCGCTTGGCGGAGGTTCCAGGGCGCGCAGGCGTCTCGTTCGAGGACGCGCCCGCCCTGATTGAACAGACGCTGCGCACAGAAGGCGTCGACCTGCAGGGGCTGATGGGCGTCGCGCCTGACACGGACGACGAGCGCACCGTGCGCGCGGCATTCCAGCGACTGCGCCGCTTCTACGACGCGCTGCCCGCGCCGAACCGACGCTGGCTGTCGATGGGTATGACCCACGACTTCGAAATCGCCCTCGAAGAGGGCAGCACGATGCTGCGCCTCGGCACGGCACTGTTCGGCGCGCGTGCCTAACACACCCTACACGGAGGTAGACCGATGAGCCGCTACTACGAGGAGATGGACGAGCAGTACGAAGAGCGACCCACCCTGTGGGCGCGCGTGCGCAGTTGGGTCGGGCTGAACCGCGAGGAGTACGACGACGAGGAGCCGCTGCCCGCACGCGCCACCGATGTGCGCTACCGCCGCGTGCAGGCGTACCACATCAGTATCCGCAAGGAGATTCTGAGCATCGAGGACGCCCGCGTCGCCGCCGACGGACTCAAAGAGGGCATCCAGCAGATTCTCAACCTCGCCGCCACCCCACAAGGCGTGCGCGAGCGCGTGGTGGACTTCCTCAACGGCGTGGTGTACGCCATCGAGGGCAGCGTGGAGCGCGTCAGCGAGCATGTGTTCGTCTACGCGCCACCCCAAGCCATCATCGACGCGCCCAACACCACCCGCACACGCACAGATAGCGAGTAATGCCTATCGCGCCTCCAGAGTTCACCAACTCCCCCCTCCTTCAGGTTCCCCCCGCTTCGCGAGGGGAACCGCAAGAGGCGCGTCTCCTCGGTTCCCCCTGCGGGCAGGGGGAACCCTAAGGAGCTGATAAGGGTACATCACTCAGGTTCACCTCCCGAAGAAAAACACAGATTTTCACTATCTACACCCAGCACACCACGCCAACACTTCACCATCAACGACATCAACCCCAACAACAACACACTCACACTCCGACGATGCCTGTCCCATAAACCAGCCTCGCTCCCCACCAACTGACCCTCACGCGCCGCCAACAAACACCCCAA
>JAIMAN010000001.1 GCA_023511915.1 Armatimonadota bacterium | reverse complement strand
ACCTTAAGTTGGAAGTGTCTTTGCGTTGGTTTTTCAACAGCCCCCTCCCAACCTCCCCCGTGGACGGGGGAGGAGCCGCGACTCCCTCCCCGCCCGCGGGGAGGGTTGGGGTGGGGGCGCGATGTTTAAATCTCTACGCACAGGCACTTATTACGGGCGATTCTCTTCCAGCAGCAGGTAGCACATTGGGCAGCCGTACAGCCCCGTCTCGCGCACGCTGTCGGTCGTTGCGCCGCAGAAGGGGCAGGCGGCGTAGGTCTGGGGCGCGGGCTTGAGGCAGCGCAGCCACTGCACGAGGGGCGCGCCCAGCGTGCGGCGCGTCCACGCAGCCGCGCACGATTCACACAGGCGCAGGCGTTGCAGCCCTGCCTGCGCCTGATAGGTCGCGCGACGCTCGCAATAGACGCAACTCATCACACGCCGATGCCGAGCCGCACGCCGTCCACACGCACGCGCTGGCGGAACTCGTCGATAATGCGCACGGTCAACTCGCCTGGCGTGCCCGCGCCAATCGGGCGGTGATCCAGTTCCACCATCGGGATAATCTCCGCCGCTGTGCCCGTCAGGAACGCCTCGTCAGCGGTGTAGACATCGTGCAGCGTCAGCCAGTCCTCCACGACAGGAATGCCCAAGTCGTTCGCGATTTCGAGGACTGTGCCGCGCGTAATCCCTTTCAGAATGCCACATGACGGGTGCGGGGTGCGCAGCACGCCGTCCGTAACGATGAACAGGTTGTCGCCCGTCGCTTCGGCGACATAGCCCTGCGCGTTGAGCATCAAGCCCTCGCCCGCGCCTTGCCGATTCGCCTCGAGTTTTGCCTGAATGTTCGCCACATAGCGCCCGATGGACTTGATGCGCGGGTCTAGCGAATCGGGCGTCATCACGCGCGTGGAGACCGTCACCACCCGCACGCCCGATTCGTACATTTCGGGCGGATAGAGCGCCAAGCGCGTGATGGCGATCATCACATTCGGCGTCTGGTCGATGTTTTCGGGGTTCAGCCCGATGCCCGTGCCGCGCGAGACCGAGATACGGATATAGGCGTTCTCGGCGTTGGCGGCTTGTGCCGTGTCAATCACGCGCTGCTTGAGTTCGTCGTAGTCGATCATCCCCCGAATATCCAGATGGCGCACGCCGTCGTACAGCCGTTTGAGGTGGGGGTCTAACTTGAAGATGTTGCCGCTGTAGATACGGACGCCTTCGAATAGACCGTCTCCATACAGGTAGGCGTGGTCAAAGACGGGTAGGCAGGCTTCCTCTAACGGGGTGATACGACCGTTCCAGTTGACCATCATTCGCATCGTTGCATAGCCTCCTTGTGTGGGCGTCTCGCGGCGGAGGCGTCGGCGCTCCCGCCGACGAGAAGACCGCTGCCCATAGGGATTATACCCTATTCGCCTGCTTGGGCTAACATATGCAGGAATGCGCGTGCGGCGGCTTCGGGGTCGGGCGCGCCGACGACTGCGGAGATTACACAGATGCCGTCTGCGCCTGCTTGCAGCACGGCGGGCGCGTTCTTCAGGGTGATGCCGCCGATGCCGAACACAGGGATGCGCACGGCGTGCTTGATGGCGCGCAGGCGTTCGGGCCCGACGGGCGCGCCTGCGTCGGGCTTGGTGTGCGTGGCGAACATCGGTCCGACGCCGAGGTAGTCCGCGCCGTCCGCTTCCGCCTGACGCGCCTCCTCGATGGTCTCCGCCGAGACGCCGATTAGCAGTCGCTCGCCTGCAATCCGCCGCGCCAAGGCTACGGGCAAATCGTCCTGCCCTAGATGCACGCCGTCGGCTTCTATCGCGAGCGCGACATCGAGGCGGTCGTTCACAATCAGATGCGCCTCGTATTGGCGGGTGAGTACACGCAACTCTTGCCCCACCCGCGTCAGTTCGCGCGTGGTCGCCGTCTTGTCGCGCAGTTGCAGCAGGCGCACGCCCGCTTGCAGCACTGCCTGAGCCGTCGCAATCGGATCGCGCAACGCAGGCTCGGTAATCACATACAGCCCTGAAAGACACATCCTATGGCTACCCCCGTAGACGCTCGATCTCTGCTCGTATTTCGTCTATCACCGCAGGATTTACAATCTGCTTCTTACTCTCTACTGTTGCAGAAAACACAATAAATACCTTGCCCCCGAATTGGCTCTCAAATTCGCGGTGTGCGTCTTGCAGCCACTTTTGCCACTTGAACGATTCTGGAGTCTGCTTGTAAGTGGTCGGCTTGATTTGAATTCCTATAAACCGTTTTCCGACCTCGATGTAGAAGTCCACATTGTATTTTCTATCCCACTCATCAGGTGCAGGCTTCAAATCCACCCCTAATTTCTCTTCCAATTGCTCATAAACGGTTTCCTTCTCAGTAACATATCCTTCGTAAGTTCTCCGAATCACCACATCGCGCACATAAGCTATACAGTCGTCTTCAGTTATAGAGCGGATTTCTGCATGGAGCTGTTCCGAGATTTTTATGTACAGCCTTCGTCCAATCTCCTCGAGATGTTCCTGCATACTTGTTCCCAGCATCTCTCCAGAAGGGCGTACATGCTCTTGATAATACTGATCCCACTCTTCGATACTGCTTGGCGCGCAGGCGCGTATTGCTTCCGAGAGTTTTCCCACATATTTGGGGCGATTGAATTGCCAACGATTGAACGCTTGATTGAGAATCCACTCTTTACCAGCCATTTTTATCCTCGGCTTCTTCGAATCGCCTGCGATATCGATGGTCGCAGCTTCGGTCAGCGCGTGCGAGTCCCATTTCAATCATCTTACGGTTCACGAAGAGGCGATTCGTCAAGTACACATAGGCAGGGCATATGCTCCCGTTCGCCCCTACAGAGTCGCCGAGACGCACGATAACGCGCTTGCCGACCACATAACGCAGGAGGTACTCACGCACGGGAGCGCGCTGTTCAGGGGGGATGACGACGCCAAGCAAGGATAGCCGCCGACCGTCGTCAGTCAGGAGGTGCATCTCGGGGTCCTCAGCGATGCGCACAATACGGCACAAATCGCCTTCAGGTTGGAGTTGCGGTTTCGCCGATTCTGTCGGGTAGGCGTCTTTGATGCGCGGCGCGTAGCCGTTCGGGGGCGCAACAGGTTCGGCAGAGGTCTCTCGCAAGTGTATCTGGAGGCAGTCAGAAAACAGCAGGTTCCCCATGAGTTTCTCGCGAATAACAGGCACGAACTCGGGTTGTATCTCATATCCAACGGCGTTGCGGCTTAGCTCCAGCGCGACCTTAAGCGTTGTGCCACTGCCAACAAAGGGGTCAAGCACCGTGTCGCCTACGAAGGAGAACATGCGTATTAGTCGCTTGGGCAACTCTTCGGGAAACATCGCCTCGTGGTGTATTTGTCGCTCGCCCGCGAACTGCCAGTGCCCACTAAAGTAGGTTTTCCATTCGTCCCGCGTGAGGGCAGACGCCTCGCGTGCAGGCAAGGGCGTCGCCTCACCCTTGCCTGGTTTGCGAAAGATGAGGATGTATTCGTAGTCCAGTTCCACGATACCGTTCGGCGGATAGGGATAAGAACCCATAATGACTGCGCCGCCTGAGGGACGCATCGTGGTCTTCTTTTGCCAAATAATCGCGCCAAGGTAGTCGAACCCGATAGTCTCGCACTGGGCGATAATCTCGGCGTGCAAGGGGATAACTTTGTAGTTGCCGTAGATGGTAGCGCGGGCGAACTGGTCGCCGATATTGATACACAGTCGTCTACCTGGCTGCAGAACGCGCCAGCATTCCTGCCATACCCGCGCGAGGTCATACAGATACTCGTGCAACGACTGCCCGTAGCCTATCTGATTCGGCGCGCCGTAGTCTTTCAGATGCCAGTAAGGGGGCGAGGTGACGACCAGCCCGATGCTCTCCGTCGCTACTTCGGGCATTGCACGGCTGTCCGCAAGATACACCACCGCTTGGGGCATAGCAAGAGTATACCCAAGTTATTTCCCTATATCTGTGCCTGTCGCCGTTGCCTGATCGCCCCGATGCCCGCCGCCGCGCCGAGCGTCAAGAGCGGCTGCGCGGGCAACAGCGGGCGACTGCCCCCCGCATACAGCAGTATCGTCAGCAGCGTCCAGCCCAGAAACAGCACGGCGAGCCAGACGAACGCGCGATGCGTCTCGCGCAGCCGCCACAGCCCATAGCCCGCCAGCGCGAGGAACAGCCAGTAGACGCCGTCGGCGAGGCGCAACGCCGCCGCGACGCCGCGATTGTCGGGGTTCTGCAGCCCGAACGCCGAGAGCGTGAGCGCAATCTTGCGCCCCAGCAGCCCCAGCCACTGCGCAGGGTTCTCGCGAATCCACTGCAACGCAAGGCGCAGCGCTTGGCGGTCGCGCTCGATAGGGTCGGTCGCGTTCAGCCACTCGCGCGTCGTCTTCGTCTCCCCGCCGATGGTGAGCGTGCGTTCCAGAAAGTGCGGGTCGTAGCCGCCGTCGGCATGCTCGTTGTTCGCCCACAGCAGCACATACCCGCCGCGCCCGATGGGTACGAACGCGCCATACCGCGCGGAGATGTACGCGACATACGGCGCGACAGTCAGCAGCGCAGTGGTCAGCAGTAAGGCAGGCGGACGCCAGTTCCGCTCGCGCCACAGCAGCCACGCGCCCGCAATCGCCACAAAAGGCAGGAAGTTCGCCCGCGTGAGCGCGAGCAGTCCCAGCAGCGCGCCCGACGCCGCCCAGCCCCAGCTCGTGCGCCACGCCAGCAAGCCGTACACCGCCCACACCACGAGCGGCAGAGCGAGGTTCTCCGTGTAGAGCCAGCCTGTGATCATCAGCATATGCGGATGCAGCGCGCCCAGCAGCAGCGCGAGGTTCGCCGCGCGTTCGCCCGCCAGCCGATGGGTCAATCGCCACAGCCCCCAAAGCGCAAGCAGCCCCAGCAGCGCGTTCAGCAGGCGCACAGCAATCGGCGCGTGCCCCGCCAGCGCGTACACGCCCGCCATCAGGTAGATGTACGCAGGCGCGGTCATCAGCCCCTTGTCCAGCCGATACTCGCCTATGCTGGCGAGCCGCCACGCCATCTGATCGTGAAGAATAGCGTCCCCGTGCAGCGGGTTCGCCCGTAGCAGGGGGTCAAGGTGCGTCGCCAGCGGCGCGTAGGCAAGGCGCAGCGCCATCACCGTCAGCCACAGCCAGTGCGTGGCGCGACTCATCGCGTGCAAGTGTACCTGCGTCAGCGCAAGGTCAGCACCTGTCCGTCGGGGCTGAGGTTCCAGCGCACGAGCAGCGTGCCGCCTTCGCGTTCGGCGTTATGGGGCAGCGGGTTGCCCAGCGTGTCGGTGAGGCTGACGCGCCCCTGCAGCCCGCGCAAGCCAAACCGTGCGACGCCGTTGACGCCTTCGGGTCCCCGCACGAGGTACGCCAACTGCCCGCCTGTCTCGTGGCGCAGCAGCACCTGCGCGTTCGTGTGCAGCAGCCCGCCGTTGCGCAGGCGGTTATCCACCTGCAGCAGCAGGCGCGGCGTGCGCGGGTTCAGCGGCGGGTCGGTCAGAATCGGCAGGCGCGGGTCGAGCGCGTCCAAGTAAGTCCCGCGCAGGGTGGTCGTGCGGTAAGTGCCGTAAGCAGCGACCCACTCGCCGCGTCGGGCGACGATTCGCGCCCGCTCGCGATAGCGCACACCTGATAGCCCGCACATATACCGCACAATCGCCCGCCAGTCCCGCGCGCCGCCGTAGGCGTTGCCGAACGCCCTGCCCGACACCCCCAGCAGCACTATTCCCCCGCGCCCCGCCCGCAGGCTCAACCCGACAGGCGCGCCATCGTAAGTGTAGAACGGCTCGGCGTCGGGCGTCTGGTAGCGCGTAATCACCTCGTCGTCGCGCAGGCGCAGAGTCGGCAGGTCGGGGCGCGTCGAAACAACCTGATGCTCGCGATAGGGCGGCTGCGTGCTGATATCGAGCCGCCACTCCTGCGCCAACTCCAGCCGTAGGGTGATTGCGCGCGCCTGTGGTAGCGGGAAGCGGTACACGAAGAAGGCGTCGCGGTCGGCAAACCGCTCGTTGTTGGCGTTCAGGCGGCTGCGGTGGTTCGTGTGCAGAAAGAGCGGCTCGGCGGGCGAGCCTGTGAAAAATGCCGCGAGCGTCCTGCCGTCCGCTTCAAGGCGCGCCTGACGCAACAGCGCGCCCCAGCCCGTGTCGGGGATGCTGTCGCTGAACTTGACGAACACCGTCTGTCCCCTGTAGTCCGACAGGTCGATGTCCACCCAGCGGCGGTTGAAGACGCCTTGCGCAGGTTCCGCGCCGTGTACGCCGAGCGTGCGCCACGCTTCGGGCGGGGCAGGTTCGGGCGGGACGGTCTCCAGTTGCAACGGCTTGCCGAGCATCTGCAGCAGCCAGTGGATGGGCGTCGGCTGACCCGCCTGTTGCCACGGCATGTTGGGGATGGCGTCGTAGCCGTTCGCGCCGCCGACAATCACGAGCCAGCCGCCGCTTTGCACCCACTCGGCAAGGGCGCGCAGTTCCGCCTCGCGCAGTGGCTTGACCGTTTCGGGCGTCCACAGCAAAAGGCGCAGGCTGCGCGGCAGGGCGCGTTCGGACAGCCGCTGCATCGAGTGCATCGTCAGCGGGACGCCCGCGTTCACCAGCGGGATGCCCAACGCAAGCGTGTCTTCTACGGGCGCAAGTTCGGGCGCGCCACGCATCGCCGTCATCGAGTCGCTGAACAGCATGCCGATGCCCTCCACGCCCGCGTCGAGGGTCGCCCCTGTCTGTGCAATCGCCTCGCAGGCGCGCGCCGTGCTCAAGATGACCGTCGCGTACTCGGCAGGCACAGCCCCGAAAATCCGCTCGGGCCACGGCAGCACCTCGTAGCCCGTCGCTTCGGGGAACAGCAGCGACGCCACCAGCGTGTTGAAGTAGAACCGCTGATGCTCCTCCAGCGGGCGGTTGGGCACATCGGAGAGCGGGTCGCACAGGAACCAGAGCCGCTTGCCCGACTCGCGCAGCAGCCCCGCGAGCGAGGCATACTCCAAGTAGGCGGTGGCGAACGGCTCGGCTTGATACTCGCCGTCGGAGGGCAGCGGCGTGCGCACCGTGTCCGACCAGACTTGACCGATGACTTCCTCAATATGGCTGCCCCCACCCCGACCCTCCCCGCCAGCGGGGAGGGAGCCAACCCCACCCCGACCCTCCCCGCCAGCGGGGAGGGAGTCGCCGAAGATGAGCGCGTGGTGCGCGAGGCAAATCCGCCACAGCGCGTAGTTCAGCGGGCTATGCACGGCGACCATACGCTTGGCGGTGGGCTTGCGAGCGCGCGCGGCGTTCAGAATCGCATGCACCGCCTCGGTCATCAGTTGCGCCTTGAGGCGGTCTGCTGTCCAGCGCGCAGCGTGCGATTCGTCGGGCGGCTGCCACGGGCGTCCCAGACGCGCTTCGTAGAGTCGGCGGAACGCTGTTTCGTAGCCTGCGTCTGCCCAGTATTCTGGCTCTTCGGGGCAGACAGCGTCCGCGCCTGCGTCCAGCATCTGCAGGTACTGGCGGATGAGCGCCTCGATGCGTTCGGGCGTCGGCGTCAGGTAGAAACTGCTCTCGACGCTCATCGGCGCGCCGTCGCGCGTGCGCTGCACGGCGTCGGGATTCGCCTCCACATACGGCAGGTAGTCCCGAAAGCCACCCATCACGATTACAGAGTAGCCGCGCGCCTTCCAGTTCGCCAGCCGCGCGGGGTCAAAACTGTGCAGGATGACCGCGTCGGTCGCCAAGTCCAGTCGGGGGCTGTAGTCCGCGCCTGTCTGGTAGCAACTGCGCGGGGTGGGCGCGAGGGTCGGGCGCAGGGCGTTCGCGGGCGCGCCCAGCAGCCGCTCAACGCCGTCGCCGATGCCGTCGCGATCCTCGTCGCGGTCGCTGGCGACAAGGTGCAGTTCGTAGACGCGCACTTGCGTGCGCCGCCGCGCCTCCACGATGACCTGCAGCGTCTGCACGGGCGGGTTGAGGGGCGCGCGCGTGGTCAGATTCAGTGGCTGCACGCCGCCGCGAAACGCCCGCGCGAGTAGCCCGCCCGCCTGCGTGCGCACGCGCACCTGACCCGCGCCCGAAACGGTCAGCCGCAGCGCGATGTCCATCCCGCCCAAGATGCGGAAACTGTAGGCCGCCGACCCGCCGTTGCCAACCAGCCGCGCGTTGCCCTCAATCCGCGAACGGCTCGCCTGCGTGAGGATTCCTGCTTCTGAGTCGGGACGCACGCGCCATTCCATGCGGGGAACCAAACCGCCTGCCTGCACCTGTCGTCGCGTCATACCGGGGGCATATTGTACCGAAACGCAGAAGGGTAGGGACGCACCGCCGTGCGCCCCTGCCGTATGGGGAACGAGACCTTCCTTCGTTCAACGCTGCATAATTTGGACAGGGGGTGCTGGATTCCTGCCAGACCGATTCAGAGATTCCAGTAAAGCACCTTGCCCGAAGTATCGGCGCGGGCGTCGCTGAGATAGGCGCCCTTGACATCCACGAACACACCCTGCGCCAGCGCGCTCATCAAGGTCAGGTAGTCGCTGTACGCACGCTCTCGGAAGATTCGGTGGGGCACTGCCAGCACCACCGCGTCGTAGTGCCCCCTGCGCGTGCAAAACGGGTCGTCCACAAACGGCGCGGGGATATACTTGCGGTCGCTCTCCAGCACCACAGGGTCGCACACCTCCACATGGCAGCCGAAGCTGTGTAGCTCTTCGACCAGCTCTTTGACGCGCGTGTCGCGCACATCGGGCACATTCTCCTTGAACGCCGCGCCCAGCACCAGCACCTGCGCGTTGCGCACGGGTCGCCCCGCGTGAATCAGCAGCTTGACCGTCTCTTTGGCGACATAGACGCCCATCGTGTCGTTGGTGCGTCGCCCCGCGAGAATCACTTCGGGATGGAAGCCGACCTCCTGCGCCTTGTGCGTGAGGTAATACGGATCTACGGGAATGCAGTGCCCCCCGACCAGCCCTGGCTCAAACGGCAGGAAGTTCCATTTGGTGCGCGCCGCCGCCAGCACATCGCGCGTGTTTAGCCCCAGCACATGGAACAGCATCGCCAGTTCGTTCATCAGCGCGATGTTCAGGTCGCGCTGGGTGTTCTCGATGACCTTTGCGGCTTCGGCGGTGCGGATGTTGGGCGCTTTGTGGATGCCCGCTTTGACCACCAAGCCGTACAGTTGCGCCAGAATCTCGGTCGTCTCCTCGTCCTGCCCCGCCACGACCTTGACGATGGTCTCCAGCGTATGCTCGCTGTCGCCAGGGTTGATGCGCTCTGGGGAGTAGCCGAGTTTGAAGTCGACGCCTGCTTTCATCCCCGACGCCTGCTCCAGCACGGGGGCGCAGTCCTCTTCGGTGCAGCCAGGGTACACGGTCGATTCGTAGACCACGATGGCGCCGCGTTTCATGTGCTGTCCGACGGTCTGGCTTGCGCTGATAAGGTAGCGCAGGTCGGGGCGCTTCGCCTTGTCGATGGGCGTCGGCACGGTGATGATGATGACATCGGCGTCACGCATCTGGGTGGGGTCGGTGGTCAGGGTCAGGTTCGGGTTGCGCAGGTCAGCCTCGGGCGTCTCGTCGTTGCGGTCGTAGCCGTCCTGCAGTTCCTTGACGCGCGTTGCGTTCACATCGAAACCGATAGTCGGCAGGTGCTTGGCGAATCCGACTGCCAGCGGCAGCCCCACATAGCCCAGCCCGACGACGCACACTTGCTTCGGCGTTTGGTTCACGGCAAGACCACCTCCTTCGCCCAGTCGCGATTGCTAAGATACCACTCTACGCTGCGGCGCAGTCCTTCCTCGACGCTCACCTGCGGCGCCCAGCCCAGCAGCGTGCGCGCTTTGGTGATGTCCGCCCAAGTCGCTTGCACATCGGCGGGGTGCATCGGCTGCGTCTGCCACACGGCGCGCTTGCCCACCAGTTGCTCGATGGTCTCGATGATCCACTTTAGCGACACGGGTCGGTCGCCGCCGAGATTGATGATTTCGTAGCCCAGTGGCTTCAGCGCGGCAATCGTGCCCCGCGCAATGTCGTCGACATAGGTGAAGTCGCGCTCCTGCAGCCCGTCGCCGAACACCTGAATCGGTTCGCCCTCCGCAATCCAGCGGATGAAGCGGAAGATGCTCATATCGGGTCGCCCTGCGGGACCGTACACGGTGAAGTAGCGCAATACGGTGATGTCCAGCCCGTACAGGTGATGATAGGTGTAGCACATCGTCTCCGCGCCCTTTTTGGACGAGGCGTAGGGCGAAAGCGGGCGGTCGGTGGGCATATCTTCGCGGAAGGGTCGCTCGCTGTTAGCGTACAGGCTGGAGGTGGACGCCAGCACATATTTGCGTATGCCGTGCTGGCGGCACAGTTCCAGCAGGTTCAGCGCGCCTGTGGTGTTCGCGGCGACATAGACCCACGGGTTCTGCACGCTTTGGCGCACGCCCGCTCGCGCCGCCAAGTTCACCACCGCATCGTAGGGCATGTGCGTCTCAAAAACTTGGCGCGTCGGTTCCCACTCGCTGATGTCTACCTGCTGAAAGCGGAAATTCGGCTTGCCTTCCAGTTGGCTCAAACGCCACCGCTTGAGGGTGGGGTCGTAAGCGTCGTTGAGGTTGTCTACGCCAATCACCTCGTGCCCTTGCTCCAGCAACAGTTCGGCGGTCTTTGCGCCGATGAATCCCGCACAACCCGTCAGAAAGATTCGCATTCGATGCCTCCGTGTGCGCATGGAGATTGTACCACAGCAGGCGCGATGGGGTACAATTGGCGTATGCCCATCCGCGCGCGTGCGCATGTGTACGACATGCAGCCCTACCGCCCTGGCAAGACGCCTGAACAGTTGATGCAGTCGCTGGGGCTAAGCGAACTAATCAAACTCTCGGCGAACGAGAACCCGCTGGGCGCGTCGCCTCGCGCAAAGGAAGCCCTCGTGAACGCGCTGGACATCATCCACCGCTACCCCGACGGCGCGTGCAGTGTGCTGCGCGACGCGCTCAGCGAATTCTACGGGCTGCCGCCTGACTATTTCGCCTTCGGCAACGGCTCGGACGAGTTGATTCACCTCTTCGGCGTGGCGTATCTGGATCCCGGCGACGCGCTGATGATGGGGCAGCCGTCGTTTGTGCGCTACATCGCCTCCGCGCAACTCAATCAGGCGACCCTGCAGGCGATTCCGCTCACGCCCGACTTTCGGCACGACCTTGAAGCGATGGCAAACGCCGTCACCGAACGCACGAAACTGGTCTACATCGCGAACCCGAACAACCCGACAGGCACAATTGTCTCCCGCGCGGAACTGGAGCGGTTTCTGGAGCGCGTGCCCGACCATGTGCTGGTGATTTTGGACGAGGCGTACTTCGAGTACGCTGACCATCCCGACTACCCCAACGGACTGGACTATGTGCGTGCGGGGCGGAATGTGGTGGTGTTCCGCACTTTCTCGAAGGCGTATGGGTTGGCGGGGCTGCGCATCGGCTACGCGGTGGGCAGACCCGAGGTGTTAGACCCTGTGGAGCGCGTGCGCGAGCCGTTCAATGTGAACACGCTGGCGCAGGTGGCTGCCGCCGCCGCGCTGAGCGATCAGGCGCATGTGGCGCGTACCCGCACGCTGAATCACGAGGGGCTGCGAATGTTCAGCGAGGCGTGCGAGCGGCTGGGGCTGCGCTATGTGCCCTCGCAGGCGAACTTCCTGCTGATTGAAGTGGGGCAACACTGCGCCCAGGTGCAGCAGCGACTGCTCCAGCGCGGAATCTTGGTGCGCACGGGCGAGGTGTTCGGTATGCCGACCTATTTGCGCGTGAACACGGGCACGCCTGAACAGAACGCGCGGTTTGTGGAGGCGTTGGCAGATGCGCTCCGCGAATGAGGCGCAGGGTGCGCGTCAGTACGCATCGAAACTGCTCGTGCTGGGGCTGTTCATATTGCCCATCGTGCTGACGGTTGCGGTGCTGGCGTCGCCGTGGTTTCGGCAAATTCGCGCGACGCAGATCGAGCGCAACGAGCGGCTGCTGCAAGCCGTCGAGTCGGGCGACATCGAGCAGGTACGGCGCGTGCTGACAGGCGGTGCGGTCGTGAACGCCCGCACGCGCGCGGGGCTGACCGCGCTCAGCGTCGCCATCCTTCGCGGCTACGAGGACATCGCGCTGCTGCTCATCGAAAAAGGCGCAAGCCTCGACGCCCGCGACCGCTCAGGCGACCGCGAGAACCAGCACCCAGGCAACTCGCCCGTGCATTACGCGGCGATATACGGCAGGACGCGCGTGCTGGAGGCGATGCTCGATCGGGGCGTGTCGCCGAACCTGCGCGACCGCAACGGGCGCACGCTGCTGATGCTCGCCGTCGAGAACGGGCATCGCGACACGGCGCGGATGCTACTTAGGCGCGGGGCGGACCCCAACGCCCGCAGCGCGCTCGGCGAGACCGCGCTGGAGTTAGCCAAGCGGCGGGGCGACGCAGAGATGGTGCGCCTGCTGCAACCACACACGGCGAACCGCCAGACGCCCTCACCGTAGCACGCTTTCGGTGGCGTCGTCGCTGTCTTCGGCGGGTTCGGCCACGCGCGCCGCATGCACTGTGCGAATCCGATGCCCCTCAATCGCATGCACGCGCAACTCCCAGCCGTCCACGCGCACGGTCTCGCCCTCCGTCGGCTGGTGCCCCAACTGCCCGAACACATACCCGCCCAGCGTGTCGAACTCGTCCGATTCCAGCGGGATGCCCAGCAACTCGCTCGCGTCGTCCAGATGCATCCGCGCGTCGATTAGCAGCGAGCCGTCGGGCAGCGTCTCAATCGGCGGCTCTGGCTCCACATCGTACTCGTCCTGAATCTCGCCGACAATCTCCTCCACGAGGTCTTCCAAGGTCACCAGTCCCGAAGTGCCGCCGTATTCGTCTTGCAGGATTGCCATGTGGGTGCGTTGGCGGCGCATCTCCTGCAGGAGTTCGACCACGCGCTTGCTTTCGGGCACAAAAAAGGCGGGGCGCATCACCTCACGCAGACAGAACTTGGCGGTGCTGTCGCAGTAGCGCAGCAAATCTTTCGCATGCACGATGCCGATGATGTTGTCCAGGCTGCCTTCGTAGACGGGGATGCGCGTGTGTCCCGTCTCGCGCACGAGTTTGATAATCTCCTGCGCGGTGGCGGTTGCGGGCGCGGCTTTGATGTCCACACGCGGGGTCATCACCTCGCGGGCGATGGTGTCGGTGAACTCGAAGATGGACTGGATCATCTCCTTCTCTTGCTCTTCGATGACGCCCTGCTCTTCACCCGCTTCGACCAGCACGCGCAGTTCCTCCTCGCTCACGATGGGCGCGAGGCGCATCATCTGGATGCCGAACAGTTTCAGCACGGCGCGCGTGACGGCGTTCACCAGCACAATCGGCAGCCAGAAGATGCGGTCGAACACGGTGATGGGCACGATGACCGCCAGCGCGACGCGCTCGGCGTGCGTGATGGCGATGCTGCGCGGCACGGTGTCGCCGATGACCACATTCGCAAACGCGGTCAGAATCGCCACCAGCGCGACACTCACGCCCTGCAGGTTCACCCCTGTAGCGGTCTCGATGGGACGCAGCAGCGCGTGCAGCGGCTCGGCGAGGTTCGTCGCGGCGACCGCCGACGCCAGAAACGCCACGATGTTCTGCCCCACTTGCACGGTGGACAAAAAGCGCGACGGCTCGCTCTTGAACGCCGCTAAGTACGGCGCGAGGCGGTGCTTCTGGTCGGTGAGCATCCGCACCCAACTGTGGCGGATGGAGGTCAGCGCGCTCTCCGCCATCGAGAAGAACGCGCTCAACAGCAGCAGCACGAGGATGACCACGATGCTGGTGGTGGGGGTCAAGCCTTGCGCTGCGGCTGGGGCGTTTGCGCCGTCCGCCTGTCCGTAGGTCGCCCACAGCATCCCCAGCGCGGCGACACCTATCAGTATTCCAACTCGCGTTGCGTTTGTTTTGCGGCGACTGTTCGGGTTATCGGTCATAGGGCATCCGTTCCTCCTCATCGGGGCGTGAGCCAGAAGATGAGCGCGCCCAGTCCGACGCCGAGCAGGCTGCCCAGCACGACCTCGCGCCAACTGTGGATGTCGGCGTCCACACGGCTCTGGGCGATTAGCGCCGCCAGCAGCAGCGCCAGCACCGACGCCAGCAAATCGCCCGACACGACGATAATCGCCATCGCGAAGAAGAAGCCCAGTGCAGCGTGCCCGCTCATCGCGCCGCCGCGAAACAGGCGCACCTTGCCCTGCGTCGATAGCACCTTCACCAGCGACACGATGACGAAAATCATAATCACCCCGATGGTCACGGCGACGGCTAAGGTCGGCTCGGCGCGCTCCATGCGCAGCCGTATCTGCTCCAGACGCAGGTCGCCCATAAACAGCACCCAGGCGACCACCACGGCGTTCAGCGTCGCCACCAGCACCGCGCCCGCCGCGATGTCTTTGGCGAACTTCGCCTTCGGATGGTACTCCTCCGTCACCAAGTCCACCGTCGCCTCAATCGCCGAGTTGAACATCTCGGCAATCAGCACGATGGAGATGGTGAACAGCAGCACGAGCATCTCGCGCTTGTCGAGGCGGAACAGCAGTCCCATCAGCAGCACCAGCACGACGCTGAAGAAGTGGAACCGCATATGGCGTTGGGTGCGCACGACGGCGACGATGCCTTCCAGCGCGTAGCGGAATCCTTCCAGCGGGTGGCGGCGTTCAGTCGGGGGTTCGGCGTCGGGCGGTTCCGAGTCGCCGTTGCGTGGGGTCGGGTACGCCAGCGGTTCACGCGCCCGTTCGGGCGGCTCCGAGTCAGATTTTCTCATAACGCGAATGCCACTCCTCGCGGGCTGGGTAGCCCAGCGTGCGCAGCACAGACACCGCGCGCCCATTCATCGCGGCGCGCGCAGCGTCGGTCGAGTCGTCATAGCCCATCAGATGTAGTGTACCATGCAACGCCAGCATCAGCACCTCGGTGAGCAGGTCGTGCCCGTTGAGCGGCGCTTGCCGACGGGCGGTCTCCACGGAAATCACAAGGTCGCCGAGCGGGGGGAGGTCGGGGTTGCCCTCACCCCCTGTGTCCCCCTCTCCCGCCAGCGGGCGAGGGGGAACGCACTCCCCCCTCGCCCACAGCGTGGGAGAGGGGCTGGGGGTGAGGGCAACATCTGCGTACCCGAAACTCAGCACATCGGTCGGCGCGTCGACGCCGCGATAGTCGCGGTTCAGGGCGCGGATTTCGGCGTCGGTGGTCAGGTAGAGAGCGAGTTCGTAGGGGCGTGCAAGCGGTTCGGCATTCGTGAGCGCGTCCACCGCCGCCTGAACCGCGTTGTTCAGACGCTCCTGCCACTCCGTTTCGGCGTACTCGAACTCGGTCTGCAGCAGGGGCGCGACTTCGGGCGCGACCTGCAGGGCGACCGAGAGGCTACGGGTGTACGGCATAGACGGGTTCATCGTCCTGTCGTGCGCCGTTGGGGTACTCGATGCGTCGGTGGCGTGAGGCGACCAGCACCCGCACGAACGCCTCCTCAATCAGGCGCAGGTCGCGGAAGGTGAGGTTGCACTCATCGAGTTGCCCGTCCTGACGGCGCATTTCGATCATCTCATGCACGAAGTTCGCCAGTCGCGCGGGGGTCACATCGCCCAGCACGCGCGAGGCTGCCTCCACCGAGTCCGCCAGCATCACAATCGCCGCCTCGCGCGTCTGGGGCTTGGGTCCCTCGTAGCGGAAGTGCTGCTCCAGCACGGGGTCTTGCCCGCTGCCAACCGCTTGGTGATAGAAGTAGGTAATCAGCGAAGTGCCGTGGTGCTGCGCGATAATATCGCACACGGCGGTCGGCAGGCGATGCTGGCGGGCGAGTTCGACGCCCTCGCGCACATGCGCGGCGATAATCCGCGCCGAGAGGGTGGGGTTAATTCGCGCGTGCAGCGATTCGACGCCGTTTTGGTTCTCGATGAAAAAGTCGGGCTTGTTCAGTTTGCCGATGTCGTGGTAGTAGCCTGCCACGCGCGCCAGCAGCGGGTCGGCGCCGATGGCGAGCGCGGCTTCCTCGGCGAGTTGCCCGACCTGTTGGCTGTGGAAGTAGGTGCCTGGCGCGGCATCGCGCAGTTGGCGCAGCAGCGGCTGCTCCAGCGAGGCGAGTTCCATTAGCGTCATCGGGGTCGCCAGTCGGAACGGTCGTTCCAGCAGGGTCAGCCCCAGCCAGAAGAGGGCAACTGCGCCGACGCCTGTACCGACGCCCCACAGCCCGCTGCTCAGCGCGTCCGTTAATGCGGCGGATGCGCCCAGCGACGCGCCGAACGCGCCCGCAATCAGCAGCGCGCTCAGCAGTGCGCCCGCCCAAAACATGTCCGTGCGACGGCGCATCGGGGCAATCGCCAGAATCGCGCCCCATCCCGCCAGTCCCACTGCGCCGAGCGTCAGCGCGGGCAACTCGCGCGCGACCGCGACGCCCATCAGTAGCACGGCAAACACATAGAGCGCAAGCAGGGGGTGAATCAGCACGCTGAGCAACATTCCACCCGCAACGAGCGGCGCGAAGCCGAGAAAGCCCAGTTCGGGGGTCAAGGTCGCGCCGTGCCCCACGAGCGACGCGGCGCGCACGCCGATCAGGCTCAGCAGCGCGACCAGGCACGCCAGCGCGAGACCCACCGAGCGCGTGCTGTGTGCAATCGGCGAGCGCAGCGCCAGCCCTGTTGGGCGCAGCAAGCCCGTGCGCTGGAAAAACGCGGCAAGCAGCCCCACCTGCGCCAGCGCAATCAGCAGCCGCGCTGCCCATGCCGCAGGTGAGACGCGCAGGTCGCCGTTCAACAGCGCAAGCGCCAGCGCCGCCAACAGCCCTGCAGCGACAGGCGCACGCCAGGGCATGCTCTTGGAAATCCGCGCAGCGACCGACGGCTCCTGCGCACGCGCCCCGCGCCGCACACTCCGCCTGAGAACGCGCATCGGCGTAGGAATCTACTTCTTGCGCCGCCGCATCTTCTGACGCCGACGCCGCTCGCTCGGCTTCTCGTAGTGCGTGTGGCGCTTATACTCCTGCAAAATCCCGCTCTGCTCCAACGCTTTCTTGAAGCGTTTGAGCGCGCTATCAATCGACTCGTTCTGACGAACCTGTATCTGTGCCAATGGTGTGTCGCCTCCTTCACGCTGGCAGACCAACGGCAACGAGATTCGCGCCCCGCTACCAACCTTCCTGCCAAGCGTCGCATGATTCTATCGGATTCTACCTTAAAAAGTCAAGGGGTGGGCGCATGCGTTGACGCCTATAACTATTCGAGCAGAAGTGTGGTATAACAGAGTAGTTTTGCGGGGGCGTGCGACTCCCTCGCCGTTCATACAATACGCTCGGCTTGGCGCAGCGTGGTCGCTGTGCGCCGTTGCAGCACGCCTGACAACGGCAAACCCAAGAAAGGAGGATGTGCGTGATGAAGCGATTCATAGCAACCGCCGCGCTCTGTGCAGGCATCGCAACCGTCTCGTTCGGTACCGTGCTGACTTTTGACAACGCAGGCAATTTCGTCATACCCACCGACTACGGTAGCCGCGTGAACAACTCAGGCAATGACGCGGGCGGACGCACAGGCTTCAATCTCACTCACGGCGCAACGCCTAATGTCACCGTGCAGATGTTCACTGCCGACTATCAGGGCGGCACATGGAACCAGTTAGGGAACCTATACCGCTGGTCTACTGGCTACGCAAACCTGGTCGATGTTGCGTATCACTCCTACAACGAGGGTGCTCGGATTATTCTCACGGCTGACGCGGGGCACGAAGTGCGCCTGCATTCGTTCCAGATGGGCGGCTATTATGCCAACCAGAGGCTACCGTTCCTGCAGGTGCTGGTGGACGGCAACCCTGTCTACACCCAGACGGATATCCCCATCAACACCACGACGGCGGACACCTTCACCTTCGACCCAGATACGGTCAAAGGCAGGGTTATCGGAATTCGCTTCGGCAACGACTGGGGCGTCGGTACGATAACATCGCCTTCTCCCAGACGGGCGGTTGCGATCCGAACCCTGCGGATGTGAACAACGACGGCGTGGTGGACGACGCAGACTTGCTGGAAGTGCTGTTCAACTTCGGCTGGCGCTGCGGCGGCTAACAACTCTCACATAGGCAGAGTTCCCAGAAAAGGACGCCGAGAACCCCCTCCTTCAGGTTCCCCCGTGGACGGGGGAGGAACCGCCACTCCCTCCCCGCCCGCGGGGAGGGTTGGGGTAGGGGCTATGCTTAATCTCACTGCAAAGACATTTATTGCTTCTTCCGCCGACGCAGCGCAGCCAGACCCGCCAGACCCGCGCCCAACGCCAGCATGCTGGCAGGTTCGGGCAGCACCCGCAGGCGGAACAGCGCCGTGCCCGCGCCCGTGTAGCCCTCAAAGCCTATCTGTCTACCACCGCCTGGCGGCGCCCAAATAAACCGCTCGCCGTCCGTGAAGTTGCCATACACAGTAAACTGACCCCTGATGGAGTTCGTCAAGTTGCCCACAGCATCAGTCTTTCCATCTGCACACCTCCGAATAGTTCTCGTAGTAACGCTTGCTGAGAACGCTTTGCCGTTGGCGTTCCTATGACTCAGAATCGCCCCGAAAAGCGGACATCGAGCCAAGCAAATTTGCGGGATTTTGCCCTGAATTTGGCAGGAATTGAGCCCTCCGATGTGTATTTAGGTAATGCTACGGAGGACACGGAGATGCTGATTGTCTATCGCATCTTTTGGATTGTGGGCTTGATTGCGTTAGTGGCGGAGATGGTGATTCTGGCGAACCCGCGCCAGATCGCCCCGCAACGCGCGTCCGACTGGGAGATTCGGGAGCAGGGACGGTTCCGCGTGCGTGCGCCCAAACACCTACGACTGGAGCACGACCTACTGCAGATTCTGCGACTCCCCGAGCCGAGCGACGAGGTGCAGTTTCTGGACATCGTGACGCTGTCGCGCGGGGAGCGTACGGGGATGCAGATTATAATTGTCGCGCCGAAGCAGACGCCGCCGCAGCTGGGGCAGATGCAAGGCGCGCCGCCGTTCAACCTCAGCCAGTTCATGCGCCGCACGCACGATATGTACCTCGCCGCGATGCGCGAAGATTGGGGGAATGTGGACTTCTCGGAGACGAAGCGTACAACCGTGCGTATTCGCGGCGTAGAAGGCATCCGCAGCGACTACGAATACAAAATCCCGCACCCTGTGCCGTTTCTGAGCATGCCCGTGCGCGGGTATCTGATCACGCTGCCGCTGTCGCCGACGGAGGTGATTCACTTCAACGCCTACTGCCCGCCCAACAGTTTCGGCGACTACGAGAAGGTGTACGACCAGATTATCGCCACGATTGAGGTGCGTCAAGCGTCGCAGAGTCCGTTCGGGGGGTGGCTGCGGTGATTCGCTGTCGCTGGTGCGGTCAGGAGAGCGCGCATCCGCAGGTGTGCGAGTGGTGTCGGCGTGATCGGGCGACGGGCGCTGTGGCGCGCACGCTGCCGCCGAACCCTACGGCAAGCCCGCCCGTTGGCGCGCCCAGCGGGAGCGACCCGACTCAGGCAACGCCCGTAGCGCCCAGCAGCCAGCCGACGCAAGCCATCCCGACGCCTCAGCCCAGTAGCCAGCCGACGCAAGCCATCCCGACGCCTCAGCCCGCCCCGCTGTACGACTACTCGCGCCCCGCAGGACAAGCCGCCGTGCAGCAACAGCCCGCCGACTCCATCCGCTTCATCAGTGAGGTCGTCGAAGGCTACACCTTCACCGCCAAACTGGAACGCTTTTTCGGCGTCGCGCTGCCGTTAGCGGCGCTGAATGTGCTGGTGCTGGGCTGGAAACCCGAATGGGCAGCGTGGTCGAACCTGCTGTTCTTCTTCCTCGTCGGCGCGTGGCTGCCCGTCTCCCATCTGGTGAACAAACTGGATACCGATGTGGAGCTGTTCCGCGACTTGGGGATTGTGCTGTTTCTCAACTTCCTGTGCTGCAATCCGCTGTTCGCGTTTGTACTCTACGGGTTAGGCATGCTGGTCGTCTGGGCGATTACACGCGCCGACATCGACTGGTCGCTGCTGGGCGTGATGGCGATCTATGTGGGTTTCCGTATCCTGTTCCAACTAGTGCTGATGCTGGTGGACTATGTGGACCTTGCGGATTGGCTGTCGGTGGGCATCGCCTTTTTCGGGAGCCTGCCGCTGCTTGCGATGTTTCTGGGCTGGTTCATCGGGGGGATGTTCCGTTCGGACTACGCCTAAGCGGGTATCCTTAGTGTGTTATGGCGCGATGGGTTGGGCTGTTGGCGTTGTGGCTGACGCTGGTTGCGGTCTGGACGCAGGATTCGCCGCGCGTGCAGGCGGGCGACTCGCTGCGAATCACGGTGGAGGGCGACGAGTCGCTGTCGCGCGTCTATGTGGTGGACTCGTCGGGCGCGTTTCGGATGCCGCTGATCGGCTTGGTACAGGCGGCGGGGCGCACCACCGACGAACTCGCCCGTGAGATTGCCCAACGCCTGCGCGAGGGCAACTTCTACCGCGACCCGAAGGTGACGGTGGAGATTGCCCAGCGGGCGCAGGCGACCGTCACGGTGCAGGGCGCGGTACGGCGCGGGGGCGACTACCCGCTGCAGACAGGCTGGCGACTGAGCGACGCGCTGAACGCCGCGCAACCGACCGACACCGCCGACCTGAGCGCGGTGCGATTGGAGCGCGCGGGCGGCGAACGGCTGACCATCAACCACCTGAAGTTCGTCCAAGAGGGCGACGAGAGCGCGAACCCCGTCTTGCAGGCGGGCGACCGCATCTTCGTGCCGCTGCGCGCGGGCGGCAGGAGCGTCTTGGTGCTGGGCGCGGTGCGTTCGCCAGGTTCGTTCGAGTACGACGACGCCCGCACGCTGATTCAAGCCCTCGGCAAGGCGGGCGGTACGCTGCCCGAAGCCGACACCACGCGCATCCAAATCCGACGCGCGAACCAAGCCGAGCCAATCGCCGTGAACCTGAACACAATCACAGGCGACCTTGAACTCCAGCCCGGCGACCAGATTACCGTGCCGTTCCGCAGCGTGCGGCAGTTCATCGTGGTGCGCGGCGGGGTGAACCGCGCGGGACTCATCAACTACGCCGAGAACATGACGCTGACGCAGGCGATTGAGGCGGCGGGCGGTCCCAAGCCGAACGCGATTTTGGAGCGGGTGGTGATTCTGCGTCCGACGGAGCGCGGCAGGCAGCAGCGGCTGACGGTGAACCTGCTGGAGGTCGCGCAGGGCACGCGCCCCGACGAGCGACTGTTGCCCGGCGACACGGTGGAGGTGCCCGAACCCGCGCAGCGACGCGCCTCCGCTGAAGAGCCGCTGCGCATCCTGTGGCTGATTCTGAGCATCATCTTTCTGGTTGCCCGCCGTTAGCCTATGCGTCCGTTGCCGTTTCGCGAGGTGGTCGTTGCGCCAGAGTCGGTGCGCCGTGCGCTGACGCAGATGCTGACGCGCCCCAGCCCGTCGCAGTCGCTGCTGCTGGTGGGGATGGCGGGCGTGGGCAAGCGCACGCTGGCGCGTTCGCTTGCCGCCGCGTGGCTGTGCCCGCAGCGCACGCCCGACGGACACTGCGGCGCGTGCCCCGTGTGCCAGAAATGGTCGGACGCAGGCGAGCATCCCGACCTGCGCATCCTGCGCCCCGACCCCGACCAGATTAAGATCGACGCCGTGCGTGGGGTGCGTCAGTGGGCGGCGTTCGCGCCGACGGTTGCGCCCGTGCGGTTCGTTTTGCTGGAGGAGGCGCACCTGCTGAACCCTGCGGCGGCGAACGCGCTACTCAAGACGCTCGAAGAGCCGCCCCCGCGCTACCATTTTTTGCTGACCGCGCCTGCCAGCGACCTGCTGCTGCAGACGATACTCTCGCGCTGTCGGATTGTGCGCTTGGGCGCGCTGCCGACGGCGCAGGTCGCGGCGTATCTGCAGGCGCGCTGCTCGCTGCCCGAAGCGACCGTGCAGGCAATCGCGGCGTTCTCGGACGGCGCGCTGGGACGCGCCATCCGCTGGGCGGAGGCGTTGCAGGGTTCCGATAACGCCCCGCGCGAGTTGGACGCGCTGCAGGCGTTGCTCGGCGTGTTCGCGCGGCTGGGACAGGCGTCGCTGGAGGACGCGCTGCGGCTGGCGCACGAGTTCCGCGAGGCGTGCAAGGCGTTGGAGGGCGGCAGCCCGTCGCGCTCGGCGCGCGCCGCGCTCGCGCTGGGGCTGGAGTACCTCGTGCAGTGGTATCGCGACGCGCTCGCCATGCAATATCCCGACGCGCCCCTGCGCTTCGAGGCGCACCGCGACGCGCTGCGCCAACTCGCCCAACGCTTCGCCGCGCCCGAACGCACACACGACCTGCAAGCCATCATCCAAGCGCGACGCGCCATCCTCGGCAACGCCAACCCCCAACTCGTGACCGAGAACCTGTTCGTGCGCCTGCTGACCGTCGCATAACTTTCGGCGATTTCAGCCGTCCAAAGACGCGGGTATACTTCCAACGGCGCATCGCGCCACACCATGCAGGAGGCACACATGAGACGACTCGCGAGTCTATTGGCGGTAAGCGCGTTGGTTAACGCACTCTGGGCGCAAGAGGCGTCCAGCACGCTGCAGTTCAAGTTCACCGAGAAGCAGCGGGAACTGTTCGATGCGACTGTGGAACTGAACGGCAACCTGCCCATTCCGGGCGCAGCGGGCATGGCAGGCACGCTGAAGATGATGATGACCGTGTTTATGGAAGTGGACAAGGTCGAGGACGGCGGCAAGGCGACCGTCAAGACGGGACTGGAGGCGTTCGAGGCGGAGTTCAACGGGCAGCCGTTCCCCGTCGGGCTGGACATGGCGCGGAATGTGATCCCCGACTCGACGGCGACCGTCGCGCCCAACGGCAAGCTGTCGGGGCTGCAGGGCGGCGGCGGGCTGATGGGCTTCCAGCTGCCAGGCTTTGACCCCCGCAACTTGGCGACGCTGCTGATTCCGACCGAGCTGCCTGATAAGCCGCTCACCAACGGCATGAGCTGGAATTTCGTGCGCGTCATCGGCGCGCTCCAAATCCCCATGACCGCCCGCTACGAAGGCATGGAGGACTACAACGGCGTCAAACTGCACAAAATCACCCAGACCTTCGAGCAGACCATCGAGTCGTACCAAGACGCCTTCTACCAGCCGACCACCGACAAAGAAGCCGCCGCGCGCGTCACCAAAGGGCTGATGAAGGGCACGATGACCATGTGGTATCACCCCGACAACGGGCTGGTGCAGCGCATGACGATGCAAGCCAGCCTGAACCAGACGACCGAACCCATCAAGAAGGACGGCTCCGAAATCAAGGACTTTGAGCGGGAGACCTCGGAGGTCAAGCTGACCGCCGCGCTCACCCGCAAGGAGCCGAAGACGGCGAATGCGCAGCAAAGCAGCCAGTGAACTGCACACGGGTTATGACCGAGCAGCCCCCACCCCAACCCTCCCCGCACGCGGGGAGGGGGGTGTTCGTCCCCCGTTGACGGGGGAGGTTAGGAGGGGGGACAAGGGCACATCGCTCGCGAACGCACGCTTTTTTGCCCTCACCCCCAGCCCCTCTCCCACTGCGCGGGAGAGGGGAGTCGCGCGCCAGACCCTTTGGAGTGCTGAAGCGCAGCTTCAGCATCATGCGGAAGCTCCGCTTCCGCACTCCATAATCCCCCTCCCTTGCAAGCGGACGAGGGGAAAAACGGCTGAGGGCGCACTGCCGTGCGCCCCTACACCCCGCGCCCACCCTGCTCAAAGGGGTAGGTTTTTTTCTCACGCGGTTGGCATGGCGGGCGGGACGCCCGCGTTCCCAGCGTCGCGCATGCTGGGAGCGCGAGCGTCTCGCTCGCACGGAGGCAGAAATGCCCTGCTCGGAAATGCCGCGAGCAAGCACGCCCGCAGAAAACCTACCCTCTTAAGCGCCCACCCTGTGGGAGAGGGGCTGGGGGTGAGAGCAACAAAATTGGCAACCGCCCTCGCCGTCGCCCTCGCACTCAGCGCGTCCGCATCGGCGCAACTCAAAACACCCCCCATCCTCACCCCTGCAGGCGTCGTGCCGAGCATCGAGATTCCGCAGGAAGCGCTGCCGCGTACTCAGCCTGCTGAGACGCCCCGCCCACGCCCACAACGACGCGACACGCTCGACAGCATTCTGCGCACCCTGCGCAGCTGGGAGACGCTGGAAGAGGAGTTCCGACGCACGGTCACCATCAGCGGGCGCAAAAGTATCGGCTACCACCTGCACGACATCGAGGGCGATTTCGCTGCCTTCCGCGACCAGAACTACTTCGGGCAAGGCGGACAGCGCGTCACGGACAACACCGAGCTGACCATCCGCGTGAACAAGTTTCTGGGGTTTTTGAGCTTCGACTGGCGCTGGACGAACAGCCGCTTTCGCAACCCGTATGACGCGCGGATCACCTACACCTACGAGTCGCCGAACCTGACGCTGGAGTGGGGCGACATCACAGCGTCGCTGGGCGGGGCGAACCCGCTGGTGGGGTTCAACCGCACGCTCAAAGGCGCGTCGGCGACCGCTACCTGGGGCGGGAACCGCTTTCGGTACATCACCTCCGAGACCAAAGCCGCTGCACGCACCATCACGATTTCGGGCAACGACAGCCCCGGACCCTACTACCTGCAGGGCAGCCAGATTGTGGACGGCAGCGAGCGCGTGCAAGTCGACGGCGTCGAAAAACGGCGCGGCGACGACTACACCATCGACTACTTCGGGGGCATCCTGCGCTTCCGCGACGGGATGATTATCCCGCGCACCTCCACTATCGTGGTGACCTACGAGACCTATGCGTTCAACGCTGCGCCAAGCCGCTTGCAAGGCTTCCGCTGGGAGGGTAATCTCGGCGGTGGGTTCAACTTGGGCTTCACGATGCTCTCGCAGCAGACGACGGCGCGCACCGCGCTACGCCGTCGCACGGAGCAGTTCTACGGTTTTGGCGCGCCCAGCACGCCGTATGACCTGCAGTTCCCGCCCCTGCGCGACGCGGCGAACCCTGTGATTATCACTGTCGCGGGCGCGCCGCAGGTGGAAGGCGTCGACTACTACTTCGACGAGCTGCTGCCCTACCGATTCTACTTCACGCGCTTTATGCCCCAGACGGTCATCATTCAGGTGGAATACACCCCGCGCCCTGACCCCAGCTCGACGATTGGCGGCGACCGCGAGGTGATGGGCATCGACTTCACGCTCCCGCTGGGGCGCGTCGGGAGCCTTGTGTGGAACGCGGCGCAGAGCCGCGCCGTCGCGCAGGGCAGCCGACTGGAGGCGATTGCGCACAACGCCACAGGACGCTTTGAATTCGGGCGTCTCACCCTGAACGCGACCTACCGTGACATCCCTGCGGAATTCATCGGCATCGAATCGGTCGGCTTCCGCCGCAACGAGCGCGGCTACCAAGCCGACCTCAGCTACCGCTTCAGCGCGATATCGAACCTGCAGGCGAGTTTCAGCAACCTGCGCGTCGCCGCGCTGAACCCACTCAGCAGCAGCTTCAGCGCGAGCTTCACCGACACGCGCATCCAGAACTTCACCTACAGCTACACCCCGCCGAACGACTTCCAGCTCACGCTCAGCCGCAACACGAACGAAGTGCGCGCCCCGAACAGCCGCAGCGAGCAGACGCGCGACGCGATTAGCCTCGCCCGCCGCTGGGACGCGCTCAACTTCTCGCTGGGCTACGAGCAGTCCGAGTCGGACGCCTTCAGCGCACTGAGCGGCGGTACGAACCTGTTCTACCGCATCCGCAGCCTGCGCTCGCAGGTGGACTGGACGGTGAACGCGCAGCTGACCCTGCGCGCCTCGCTGGCGCAAAGCGACATCCAGCAGCGCCAGCCGAGTGGGAGCGTGCGCACCCAGTCGCGCGACTATTCGGTGGACGCCTCGTGGCGACCGCTATCGAGCCTAAGCCTCACCTACCGCTGGCGCGATAGCGATTCGGGGTCGCTGAACCTCGCGCCGACCGATGTGCGCTCGCGGCAGTTCGGCAACCCGCTGCCGCCGACCACGGGCTTCCCCTCGAACCCGTGGGGCGTCGGCTTCGACGGCAACGGCTTCTCGTCGGGCGCGCCGCCCCTCAGCGGGTTCAGCTATTTCGGCGTGCGGGGCAAGGGGCAAGACCTCACCGTGCAGTGGACGCCGCTGGACGCGCTCTCGATAGACCTGCAGTGGAGCCAGAACCGCTCGCTGGGCGATTTGCAGACCAACAGCGCGCAGGAGTCGCTCTCGGTGGGCGTTAGCTACCTGCCGCGCGATTGGCTGGCGCTCAGCGCGAGCTGGTCGCGCCAAGAGGTGCAGTTCCTCTCCGCGACAGGCAACTCCAGCAACGAGTTTTTGACGCTCGCAGTGGACATCGGACCGCTGCGCCGCTGGACGGTGAACCTGAGCTTCTATGCGATGAAGACGCGCAGCTTTCTGGGCGAGGGCTTTCAGGGCGGGCAGGGCGAGTTTGTGCAGGAGCCTGTCGGCTTCGCGGCGCGCGTGAGCTACGACATCGCCAGCAACCAGAGCCTGTTCGCCGAGTTCCAGCGCACCACCCTGCGCGGCTACCTCCCCTCGCGCGACACGGCATTCAACATCGGCTACCAGTACCGCATCACGCGCAACTGGGCGTTCGTGCTGAGCTACCGCTTCCGCGAGCAGCTGAACTTAGACCCGCAGTATAGTCAGTTCAGCTACCGCGCGCGCTCGCTGGACGCGAACATGAACTTCATCTTTTAGGCGCGTCGGCGTTGAATCGCGCCATGACCTGCTCGATGGGTTCCGTGAGCCACGCTTCGCAGGCGTCGGCGGCGCGTTGCACGGCGTTCAGCAGCAGTTCACGCTCGGCGACGCTTGGGGCGGACAGCACATAGTCGGCGAGATCTACCCCGTCGGGCGGCTGCCCAATCCCGATGCGCACGCGCGGGAACGCCTCCGTGCCCAGCGCGGCGATTATCGACTTCATGCCGTTGTGCCCGCCTGCAGACCCTTTGGGGCGCACGCGCACGGCGCCTGGCGCGAGCCAGATGTCGTCGAACACCACCAGCATCTGGTCGGGCGTCAGGCGGTAGGCGTGCAGCAGTGCCTGCGCCGCCTGCCCGCTGAGGTTCATGTAGGTCTGTGGCTGCGCCAGCGCGACCGCTACGCCCGCAATTGTCCCGACGCCGACCCGACTGTGGTAGCGGCGCGTGCGCAACTCGATGCCGTGCCGCTGTGCCAGCGCGTCCACCGTCCAGAAGCCGACATTGTGCCGCGTGGAGGCGTACTGCGCGCCTGGGTTGCCCAGCCCGATGATCAAGCGCGTGGGGAACATCGCAGGTTCTCTTAGCCCAACCGCTCCAGTTGGGCGCGGCTTGCAGCGTCCAGCGCGTCGAGGTCGCGAATCTCGTAGCGACTGCCGTCCACCGCCACAATCAGGTAGCGCACGGGCGAGAGTTCATGCACATTATCGCGCCAGTTGCGCACATAGAACACGCGCCTGCCCCGATCGGTCATCACATCCCAGCGGTGCTGCCCGTACTCTTCGGTCAACGAGTAGATTTTCTCGATGACAGGCGTGAAGTAGCGGCGGTCTAACTCCTCGTCCACGATGCGGCGCGAGTCGTCGGGCATGCCCTCCAGCGTGCGGAACATGCCGATTTCGACGAACTTGTCGCGCTCCTCGCGGCGCAGCACGCTGATATACTCGTTGGCGTGGGACAGCGGGAAGGCGCGGGCGAACTGCACATCTTCGTACACCTCGCCGTTGGGCAGGCGGATGCGCACCAGCACGCTGTCGGGCAGGCGTTCAATCACCACGCCCGTCGGGTCTAACCAGCGAATGCTCAGCTGCGGCGTCATCGGGTTCCCTCCAGCAAACGGGTTCAGGGCACGCGCAGCACGATTTTACCGAAAAAGTCGCGGCTTTCGAGTTTCTCGTGCGCCGCGCGGGCGTCCTTTAGGTCGTACACACTGTCCACAATCGGGCGCAGGCGTCCGTAGACCATGTGGGGCAAAATCTGCTCCAGCTCGGCGCGGGCGCCGATGTAGGCGCCGTGAATCTCCAGCTCGCGGCTGAACACATAGCGGATGTCGAACCGCGCCTCGCCGCCTGTGGTCGCCCCGCAGGTGACCAGTCGCCCGCCTTTGGTCAGCAGTTTGATGCACGCGTCGAACACCGCCTGCCCGACATGCTCGAACACCACATCGATGCCCTCGCCTTCGGTCGCCTCGCGCACCTGCTTGTGCCAGCCGGGGTCGTTGTGGTTGACCACGCAGTCTGCGCCCAGTTCACGGCAGCGTTCCAGTTTAGCGTCGCTGCCTGCGGTAGCGATGACCAGCGCGCCGCGCAGTTTCGCGATTTGGATGGCTGCGCTGCCGACGCCACTGCTGCCGCCCATCACCAGCACCCACTCGCCAGGTTGCAGCCGCGCGCGGGTCATCAGCATATGCCACGCCGTCAGGAACACCAACGGGAACGCCGCCGCCTCTTCGAAGCTTAGGTTCGCGGGCTTGTGCAGCAGGTTGCGCTCAGGCACGACGATATACTCGGCGTAGCCGCCTGCGCGGTGCGCGCCAATCACCTGCACCTCCACGCACAGGTTCTCGCGCCCCATCTTGCAGAATCGGCACTTGCCGCAGGAGATAATCGGGTAGAGGATGACCTCGTCGCCCTTGCCCCAGCCGCGCACGCTCGCCCCGACTTCCGCGACCTCGCCTGCGATGTCGCTGCCGAGAATGTGGGGCAAGGGCGTCTTGTAGGCGGGGATGCCGTTGCGCACCCAGATGTCCAGATGGTTCAGCGCGCACGCCCGCACACGCACCTTGACCTCGCCTGAGTCCACCATCGGCTCAGGCGCGCTCTCCTCGTAGACCAGTTTGTCCGCGCCGCCAAACTCATGCAATAACACTGCACGCATGGTGGAATTGTACCTCAGACGGCGTCGCTTACCCGCGCGCGCCCTGCCCGTCGCGTACAGCGTCCACCGCGTGCAGGCGTTTGCCCAGCACGATGCGCGTGATCGCCGCCACCGTGTCGCCCTCCGCAAGGTCAATCAGTTTCACGCCCTGCGCGATGCGCCCCGTGATCCGCAGATCCGCCACGCGCAGCCGAATGCCCTTGCTGTTCGCCGTGACGAGGATGACCTTGTCGTCCTTCTCGACGACCTCCGCCGCGACCACGCTGCCCGTCTTGCGCGTGACATTCATCGTGAAGATGCCCTTGCCTCCGCGCGATTGCACGCGGTACTCCGTAAGCGGCGTGCATTTGCCGAAGCCGTTCTCGGAGACGACCAGCAGCAGCGCGTCGGGCTGCACGCGGCACGCCGCAACGAGCGCGTCGTCTTTGCCGAGCCGTATCGCCTTCACGCCGCCCGCCGTGCGCCCGCGCACAGGCACATCCGATTCGGGGAAGCGTATCGCCAACCCCGCGCGCGTCACCAGCAGCACATCGTCCTTGCCCGAAGTGTGCAGCACCCAGCCCAGCGAATCGCCGCTCTCGAGGTCAAACGCATTCAACCCGTTGCTGCGCAGGTTCGCGAACTCGCTGAGCGCGGTGCGCTTAATCTCGCCCCCGCGCGTAATCATCGTCAGGTAGCCCTCGCTGGCGAAATCGCGCACCGAGACCGTCGCCGTCACCTTCTCGTCGGGCTGGATGTTGATGTAGTTGATGACCGCCGTGCCGCGCGCCTGACGCGAGGTTTCGGGAATCTCGTAGGCTTTGAGGCGGTACACGCGCCCCCGATCGGTGAAAAACAGGATGTAGTGGTGCGTGCTGACTTGGAACAGGTGTTCCACTTCGTCTTCCTCGCGGGCGGTGGTGGCGATTACGCCTTTGCCGCCGCGCTTTTGCGAGCGGTAGGCGTCCACTGACACGCGCTTAATGTACCCGTCGCGCGTAATCAGCACGAGCGTCTCCTCTTCGGGGATGAGTTCCTCTTCCGAGATGTCTTCGGCTTCGCGGGCGATGATGCGCGTGCGCCGCGCGTCGCCGTACTTCTCCTTGAGGGTGCGCAGGTCGTCCTTGATAATTTGCTCCACCTGCTTCGGGTCGGAGAGGATATGCTCCAGCCGTGTGATTTCGCGCAGCAGCCCGCGATACTCCTCGGCGAGTTTCTCCTGCTCCAATCGCGCGAGTTGGCGCAGTTGCGTGTTCAGAATCGCGTCCGCCTGCAGCACGGTCAGCCCGAATCGGCGGATCATCTCGCGGCGGGCTGCTTCGGCGGTCTCCGACTGGCGGATGATGCGGATAATCTCGTCGAGGAAGTTGAGCGCGATTTGCAGCCCCTCCAGAATGTGCGCCCGCGACTTGGCGCGGTACAGTTCGTAGCGCGTGCGCCGCTCGATGACCGCCCGCCGATGCTCCAGATAGTGATCGAGCAAGTCCAGCAGGCTCATCACGCGCGGCACATTGTCCACCAACGCGAGCAGAATCGCGCCGAAGGTGGTGCGCATCTGCGTGTGCTTGAGCAGGCTGTTGAGCATGCGGTTCGGGTTCACATCGCGGCGCAGTTCGATCACGACGCGCATGCCCGTGCGGTCGGAGTAGTCGGCAATATCGGTGATGCCGTCCAGTTTGCCCGCCTTGACCAGCGCGGCGATTTGTTCAATCAGGCGCGCCTTGCTCACTTGGTAGGGCAGTTCGGTAATCACAATCGCGCTTTTGCCGCCGTCCAGCGGTTCGATTTGCGTCTTGGCTTGCATCACGATGCTGCCGCGCCCTGTTTCGTAGGCTTGGCGGATGCCCTTCGTGCCCAGAATCAGCGCGCCCGTCGGGAAGTCGGGACCAGGCAGCAGTTTCAGGATGGGATCCAGCGTGCAGGTGGGGTGTTCCAGCCGATAAATGAGCGCGTCGACGATTTCGCTGAGGTTGTGCGGGGGGATGTTGGTCGCCATGCCGACGGCGATGCCGCTGCCGCCGTTGCACAGCAGGTTCGGAAAGCGCGCGGGCAGCACAGTCGGCTCCTCCGCGCTCTGCAGGTAGTTCGGCATCCAATCGACGGTCTCCTTGTCGATGTCGGCGAGCATCTCCATCGCGATGGGGGTGAGGCGCACCTCGGTGTAGCGCATCGCCGCCGGAGGATCGCCGTCCACGCTCCCGAAGTTTCCTTGCCCGTCCACCAGCGGGTAGCGCATGTTGAAGTCCTGCGCCATGCGCACCAGCGTCGGGTAGACCACCTCCTGCCCGTGCGGGTGGTAGTTCGCGGTGGTTTCGCCGCACACCTTCGCCGACTTGGTGTGTTGCGAGTCGGGGGTCAAGCCGAGTTCGCGCATCACATACAGAATCCGCCGCTGCACGGGCTTGAGTCCGTCGCGCACATCGGGCAGCGCGCGGGCGATAATCACGCTCATCGCGTAGTCGAGGTAGGAGCGTTTCATCTCCTCCTCGACGGGAACCTGCAACACCTCGCGTCCAATCGGGCTGCTCATCACAAGGAATTGTACCCGACGGGCGGGGCGGTCAAAGATGTGGGAGCGTTCACTGCTGCCTCTTCACGGCTTCTGGACTTGGGTATCTTCATTCCGCTTCTCCAACTCCTTGAGTTTCGCCTCCAGTATGCGCACATCCACAGGTTCGGCGCGTTGCTGGAAGATCGTGTACTCCATGCGAACCACTCCAGCAAGTCCGCGCTATTTATGATGTAGTTGTTATATAAGTATCTATCAGACCCATATGAAGGAAACTGCGGCTTAGGGCGGTCGTCGCGCGAGGTCAGGGCGCGTTCAGGAATGCGCGGTTCCCATTCTTTCTGTGGCGTCGCCCATGCGCGCCATTGCGCCAGCCATGGATGGTCGCGCACATACGGCGAGGTGTGGAACACAAACAGGTCGGCGGAGCAGTACAAGCGAGGCTCGGAAGGTCGTCGATCGGGCGGGGACGAGTCTTGTGAGAAGCTCACTAACTCATATTCCAAGTAGTTCCCGCGCTCGGGGAGCCGTATCCAGAACCCCCAATACTCTGGGTTCTGCTGAACCGTGCGAACCTACCAGCATTCTCGTCCCATTCATGCTCACGAATGTAATGAGGCGCGATGATTTCCGCAGGCATAGGGTAGACGCCTGGCATAGGGCGCGTGCTAAAACCGACCAGTTGCCCATTCAGCAGGGCGTGTTCCGCCTGCGGCGGCATCTTCGCCAGCAACGCCAACAGCACTGCGTCTTCGAGGACCCACTCTGGGAAATTGCCTCGCTTTTGAGCATATCCGCGCGTTGCCTCCCAAGGACGATACCAATATACCGACCACCGACTCCACTCTTCAGGCGGCGCGTCTTCACTCGGTTGCGGGGGATCCCAGAACGAATCGTCGTCCTCCGCTTCAGCAGGCGGGTTCTTGAGAGCCTCCCGCGCAAAGCGAATCACATCCCGCAACGCACGCACCCGCGCCTCACGACCCGCACGCAACACACCTTCCTCCTGCTGCCGCGTCTCCTCAGGCACATACAACACATATTCCTCCCCATCCTTACGCCACGCATACCGCAACAACGCCGCCAACTGCGTCAAAATCTCACCCGCTGGGCGGTCTTCCACGAACACCGAGACCTTGTGGTGCTGGAGGGCGTCTTGGCAGCGCAGGGGGACGCCTGTTTGATTGCTGATGGCGCGCAGCGTATCGCGCAGGGGTTCCATTTTGAGCCAGACGGTGATGCGCGTTTGCAGGCGCGGGTCGTTGGTGAGCGTTTCTTGGGCGAGGGTGTGCTGCCCTGTTAGTATCACACACAGCCACAGACTGAGCCACCGCATCGTGCGCCTCCTGTGAGGAAGTATACTCGAAGACGAACGCCTGTGGCGAAGCGTTTCGCCCCGCCACAGGCAGTCAAAACGCGCCTACCCAAACCACTCGAAGTAGTCGGGGCTGAGGTCTACCTGCACATTTTTGACCTGCGTGTAAAGGTCGAGCAGGCAGTGCAAGCCGAGTTCGCGTCCGAAGCCGCTGAGTTTGTAGCCGCCGTAGGGCGCTTGCGGGGGAATCATGTTGTAGCAGTTGACCCAGACCTTGCCCGCCTCAATCTGGTGGGCGACGCGCAACGCCTTGCCGATGTCCTGCGTCCAGACGCCCGCTGCCAGCCCGTAGTCGGTGTTGTTGGCAAGGCGCACCGCCTCTGCCTCGCCTTCGAACGGCATCAGCATCGCGACGGGTCCGAAAATCTCGTCGCAGGCGACACGCATGGTGGGCTGCACCTCCTCCAGCACGGTCGGCGCGAAGTAGAAGCCCTTGTCGAAGGGCGGCTCGGTGAGGCGTCTGCCGCCTGCGAGCAGTTTCGCGCCTTCCTCAAGCGCGGCGCGCACATAGAACTCGGTCTTTTCGAGTTGCTCGCGCTTGTGCAGGGTCGCAAACTCGGTGGTGGGGTCTAACGGGTCGCCAATCTGCAGGCGTTGGGCGCGGGCGACGAATGCATCGCGGAACCGCTCGTAGAGGGGTCGCTCGACGAAGATGCGCGTGGCGGCGGTACACATCTGCCCTTGCGCGAAGTAGTTTGCCAGCAGGGCGTGGGCGAGGGCGCGATCGAAATCGGCGTCGGCGAACACCAGAAACGGCGACTTGCCGCCCAACTCCAGCGACACGGGGGCGATGTGCGTCGCGGCGTTTTGCATCACGCGCACGCCGACGGCGGTAGACCCCGTGAAGGAGACCTTGCGCACCTTCGGGTGGCGGGTCAGCAGGTCGCCAATCGTAGCGGGCGTCGGGTCGGTCAGCACATTGAATACGCCTGCGGGGATGCCCGCTTGGTGCATTACTTCCGCCAGCATCAGCGCGGTAATCGGCGTAGTGGGCGCGGGCTTGAGAACCATCGTGTTGCCGACCGCCAGCGCGGGGGCGATTTTGATGGCTGCCAACCACAGCGGGAAGTTCCACGGGGTTATCGCGCCGACGACGCCGTAGGGTTCGCGCCGCGTGTAGTTGAGGTACATGCCTGGAACGGGGATGGTCTCGCCCAGTGTGGCGGGTGCGATGCCCGCGAAGTATTCGAACACGGCGATGGCAGCGGGGATGTCGTGCGCCATCGTTTCGCGCAGGCAGCGTCCCGTCTCTTGCGTTTCGGCGAGAGCGAACTCTTCGTAGCGTGCCTTGATGCCCTGCGCGACGGCGCGGAGCAGTTCGCCGCGCTCTTCGTAGGAACGCGCTGCCCAGTCGGGGAAGGCGCGTGCGGCGGCGTCTACGGCGGCGTTCAGTTCCGCCTCGCCCGCGACGGCGCATTCGGCAATCACCTCACCGTTGGCGGGGTTGCGCACTTCGTAGCGCGTGCCTGTGTCGACCCATTCACCATCGATGTAGAGCCTGTAGGTTTGCATCGTTGCGTCTCCTTTGGGCGGGTGTGTTTGTTTGCCCTCACCCCCAGCCCCTTTGGAGTGCTGAAGCGCAGCTTCAGCATTAGGCGGAAGCTTCGCTTCCGCACTCCATAGTCCCCCTCGCCGTGTGCGGGAGAGGGGGCAAGGGGGGTGAGGGCAAACCTCCAGCGTCCCGCCCATACAACCATTCCCCCACACGCAGCGATTTCCTGCCCCCCCTCGCAGGAGTTTCGCTTATCGGCGCGAATCGGGGGCGCGTGCAGAGTTGGCGGATTCGTCCTGCACGGCGCGTGCGGGGCGTGTGGCGTCCGCCGGGCGACAAGTCCATCACGCACCGCGCGGTGATTCTGGGGCTGCTGGCGCACGGCGCGACGGAGATTGAGGGCTTTCTGGAGTCGGACGACTGCCTGCGCACGCTGCGGATGGCGCAGCAGTTGGGCGCGTCGGCGGAGCGGGTCGGCGCGGCGCACTGGCGGATTGTGGGGCGCGGGGGTCAGCCGCTGCAGGAGCCTGCGGATACGCTCGATGCAGGCAATTCGGGCACGGCGGCGCGGCTGATGGCGGGCGTGCTGGCAGCGCAGCCGTTTTTCAGCGTACTCACAGGCGACGAGTCGCTGCGGCGGCGTCCGATGCGGCGCGTGGTGGAACCCCTGCAGCGCATGGGCGCACGCATCGACGGGCGCGACGGGGCGACGCGCCTGCCGCTGGCGATCCGCGGGGGCGCGTTGCGTGGGATTCACTACCTTACGCCCGTCGCCAGCGCACAGGTCAAGTCGTGCCTGCTGCTGGCGGGGCTGCACGCAGCGGGCGTCACGGAGGTCGCCGAGCCGTGCCTTTCGCGCGACCATACCGAGCGGATGCTGCACGCCTTCGGCGCGACGCTGGAGCAGCAGATGAGCGACGCGGGCGCGCATCGCGTGCGCATCGCAGGCGGGCAACGGCTGGAGGGGCAGCGGCTGACCATCCCAGGCGACTTCTCGTCGGCGGCGTTCTGGGTGGCTGCCGCGCTGCTGCTGTCAGGGTCTGACCTGACGATCGAACATGTTGGGGTGAACCCGACGCGCACGGGGCTACTGGAGGCGTTGGCGCAGGGGGGCGTGCATCTGGAGTGGCAGGCAGTGGGCGAGCAGGCGGGCGAGCCGACGGCGACTCTGCGTGTGCGGGCGCAGCCCATCGGCGCGATGCGCATCGGCGGCGCGCTTGTGCCCAGCCTCATCGACGAGGCGCCCATCCTCGCCCTGCTGGCGACCCAAGCGCACGGCGAAACCGAACTGCGCGACGCCGCCGAACTGCGCGTCAAGGAATCCGACCGCATCGAAGCCATCACGACCGAACTGCGCACGATGGGCGCACAGATTGAACCGCTGCCCGACGGCTTCCGCGTGCAGGGACCGACCCCGCTGCACGGCGCAGAGGTTCACAGCCACGGCGACCATCGGATTGCCATGACGCTGGCGATTGCGGGGCTAATCGCGCACTCAGGCGAGACGGTGGTTCACGATGTCGCCTGCGTGCAGACCAGTTTTCCCGAGTTTGAATCGCTGTTGCAGGCGTTGGTGGAGGCGTGAACGCCTACCTCACGGCGGTCAGTTCGCCTGCGTGGTGCGTGCGCGGCGCGCCGAAAACCTCCTCCACTTTGCGACGGCGGTACTCGAAAATCTCCTCCAAGCGCGGGCGCACCAGCAGGCGGTGTATGATGCCGTCAATCAGCGGCTGCTTAAGCGCGTAGTAGACCAAGTCCTCCATCAGCACGCCGCCCTCTACAGGCGTGAAAGTGTGCCGATGATGCCAGAAGCGGTAGGGTCCGAACCGCTGCTCGTCCACGAAAAAGCGCATCGGCTCGACATGCGTGATTTCGGTGACCCAGTGCATAGGGATATTGAGCAGCGGGCGCACGGTGTAGGCGATAATCAGCCCCGCCTCCATCTTGTCGGGCACAGGCGTCAGGATGTCGAAGCCCATGTAGGGCGGCGTAATCGTCTTCAGGTTCACGGGACTGGAGAAGAAGTCCCACACGGTTTCCAACGGCGCAGGGATGACCTGCTCGGTTTGCAAACGGAACAGTTTCATAGTGTGTGTATTGTACCTGAGTTTCGCCGAGTCGGTATAATGGCGCGGGGCGATGCGCAGGTGAACTGGCTGGTCGGGCTGTGCCTTGCGGGGCTGATTGCGGGTGTGGCGTATCGCCTGCGCTTGCTGACGGCTGGGGGCGCGTGGGCGGCGGTGGGGGTCGGCGCGAGCGTGTTCGGGGCAGGAGGGCTATGGGCAAGCGCGCCGATGGTCGGTTTCTTTTTCTCCAGCAGCCTGCTGCCGCGCCTGCTGGGACGCCCGCATAAGACCGAGCGGCGCACCGCAGCGCAGGTGCTGGCGAACGGTCTCGCGCCTGCGCTGTGCGGTTGGGGCGCGACGCTGACGCCTGCCTATGCGGAGGCGTTCTGGCTGGGCTCCATGGCGGCGCTGGCGACGGCGACAGCGGACACTTGGGCGACCGAGTTCGGGGTGCGTTTTGGCAGCCCCGTGTGGTTGCTCACGACGGGGCGGCGCATCGCAGCGGGCGAATCGGGCGGGGTCAGTTGGCAGGGCACGCTGGGCGGCGTAGCGGGCGCGTGCGCGATTGCCTGCCTCGGCGCGCCGCTGATAGGCGAGGGGCAGTTGCTCGCACTCGCGGCAGGGCTGGGCGTCGCGGGCATGGCGCTGGACAGCTTGCTGGGCGCGACGCTGCAGGCGCGCTACTGGTGCGCCCAGTGCCACGCGCTCACGGAGCAGGCGCGCTGCTGCAACGCGCCGACGCAACACTTGCGCGGCGTGCGCGGGCTGGACAACAACGCGGTCAACGGCATCAGCACGCTGCTCGCTGCCGCTGCAGGCATCGGCGCAGGGCTCCTGCGCTGAGACGCCTCGCGGGGGGCAGACACGGGGGTCTGCCCCTACCATCGGCGTGTGGCTGTTATCGCTCCCAATACACGGGGTTGGTGAACGCCATCGGCGCGTCGCCCAGTAGCGCGGTGAACCGTTCGCCGACGATGCGCACCAGCACCCAGCCGCGCTCACCCTGCACGGGCACGGTCAGCGTCGCCTTGTAGTCCAGCGGCTTGCCGTCGGGCTGGTTCAGCGGCTCCTCGCGCACGACCGTGCCGTTCACAATCACCTGCAGCGACTTGACGCGCACCCACGACGCCGCGCGCGCCTGCACCTCGAGCTGAATGGCGTCGCCCTGCAGTTTCAGCGTGTCGCCGATGCGCACGCGCTGACGCGGACGCTTCGGGTCGGCGGCGGTCAGCGTCAGCACGGGACCGCTGCTGACCACAAGATCGCCCTTGCGCAACTGCTGCACCAAGTTTTCAGGCGTCACGCGCGACGGGTCGCGATGCCCAAAGTAGACATAGGTGCGCGGCAGCCCCGGCTGCAGGCGAAACACATGGTGGCTGTCGGTCGTGCCGATGCCCAGCACGCGCTTGCCCTTGTTGAGGAAGTAGAACCAGTCCTGCATCACGGCTTCGGCGGCGGCGACGCTCATGCCGTTCATCACCTCGATGGCGTCGAAGTCCTCGCTGAGTTCATCGGGGCGCTTGATCTCGCCCGTTTTGGGGTCTAAGCCGATATGCAGGAAGTAGCCCATCGTCGGCGCGCGGGGGTGGTTGATCATCACGATGCTGTCGCCGTTGTAGTTTTTGCGGGCGGTTGCGAAGATCTCGCCCGCTTTTTTGTCCCACCACTCAATCGCGCCGTTGTTCCAAGCGTTGGGGTCATACCGCTGCGGGAAAGCGTTGAAGTGCCCGATGGCGTTCATCGGCGTAATCTCGTTGCCGACGATGGTCGCGAGGCGGTTGCGCAGCCCCATCGCCCGCACTGTCGGCGCGAGGTCAACATGGTAGTCGTGGTCGGTGTTGACCATGATATGCACATCCATCGCCACATACGAGGCGACTTTGTCCTCGAAGAAGTCGAACGAGTCGGCGGAGGCGAGGGTGTGCAGGTGGTAGTCGCCCGACAGATAGCCTTCCAGCGGGGCGGTGAGGGCGAGTTGCGCGGTGAACTCGGCGCGGTCGCCTGCCTTGAGGTCAAACTCCTGCTGGGCGATTTCGTACTCGAAGCCGCGCAGCAGCGTGATGCGGTAGCGTCCGGGTTCGACGGGCAGCGTCTCGTCGCCGGTGAGGCTGTAGTGGACGCGCGTCCAATTGCCGTAGTTGCCCTCCTCGCCGTAGAGTAGTCGCTGGGCGCGCACGCGCGGCTCGTCGAGCCGTTGGAACACAACGGCGGTCGGCATCGGGCGGTTGCGGGCGTCGGTCGCGCGCAGGCGCAGTTGCGCGGGTTCGGGCAGGCTGACACTGGGCAGCGCGCTGGTGGGCGCACTGAAGCGGAACTCCTGCGGGGCGTGGTGGTCGGCGAACGCCATCGCGCGGTAGTCGCCCTGCGGCAGGCGCGCCGCGAATCGTCCCTGCGCGTCCGTGCGCACGACCGTGGCGAACTGCTCCGCGTTGCCGTTCTGCTGGAAGATGTAGACGCGCGCGTTCTCCAGCGGCGCGCCGTTGCCGTTCTGCACGACGCCCTGCGTGAGGGTCAGCTCGTCCGCGCGGTTCAGCAGGCGGTTGCGCTCGGCGCGGATGGTCTCCGTCTCGCCTGCGCCGACGGTGAACGCCCAGCGCGCCGCGACGCTGCCGTTTGGCTCTGCGCGTGCGCCCGTCAGCAGCGTGAACAGGTAGATGTCCTGCACCTTCTGCACGGCGGGGAAGCGCTCCTCCAGCGGGAACAGCCCGTAGCTCAGTGTGTGGTTGACCGCCGCGGCGAAGGGGATTGCCCCGCGCAGGGTCTGAATCATCGCCATGACGCCCGCGCCTGCCCCGCTGGCTTGCGCCGCTTTGGCGTTGCCGAACGGCGGCATATACATCTGCATGCTGTCTTCCTGCACCCACGCCTGCATCAGCGTGTAGGTCTGGGGTCGGTCGGTCGTGTTCTGCAGGCTCGCTTCGATGAGCAGCGTGGGCGAGTCGGGTTCCAGCGTATAGGTGAGGGTCGCTTGCACGCCCATCGGCTGGGTGGGCAGGCGCGTGGTCTGGTCGATCAGCGGCAGGCGTTCGTCGGTCATCCGCACGCGCAGGATAGCGGGCTTGCCCGCGCCGCCTGGGGAGACGATTTCGAACGCCGTTGGGCGCAGCGTGCGGGCGGCAAGCAGCCCGCGCGAGTCGGCGATCCCGAAAAACTGCTCGCCGAGAAAGTCCTGCTGGCGTCCGTTCTCGTGGCGCACGGCGTCGACGAGCCTGCCGCCGAATCGTCCGTAGCCGTGCGTCGGTCGGTCGCCCGCAATCACGAAGGTCGCCACGCGATTGCGCAGCACATAGTCGCCAGGTCGCCCGTCGGTCTTCGGTCCGTCGGGTAAATCGTTCGCGGTTGCTTGCACCAGTTCGGCAACGCCTGCAGGGGGCGCAGGCAGTCGCTTGCTCGTTTCCGACACGCTATACGCCAGCTGCACGCTCAGCAGCCAGCCGAGCACGCCCAGTAGCCCCAACGCTCGTTTCATCACAGCACCTCCGCGTATTTGACCCGTGGGTCAGTCAATTATACCGCCGAACCCCTGCAGGACTTTCGAAGCACCCGCAGAATCCCTGCGTTGCAGGAGGCGCATAGGCTATGGACATCCTTTCAGGCATCGACGGCACAGGACCGCTGGCGAAACTCATCTATCGCCGCGCAGGACGCTCCCGACGCATCTCCAGTTGGGACACAACGGGCGGCAACCGCGATTTTCTGACCATTCCGCAGGGCGCGACGGCGACCCTCGCGCAGATTGAAGGCGCAGGGTGCATCCGCCATATCTGGATTACGGTCGGCTGCCGCGATCGGCTGTATTTGCGCAAGACCGTCCTCAAGATGTATTGGGACGACGAGACGGAGCCGAGTGTGCTGGCGCCGCTGGGCGACTTCTTCGGGCTGGGGCACGGGATTGCACGCTCCTACATGTCGATGCCCTTCACGACCGTCAACCACGAGGCGAACGAAGGCAACTACGGCGGCGGCATCGCGCTCAACTGCTACTTCCCGATGCCGTTCAGCACAGGCGCACGCCTCGAGGTGGTCAACGAATGCGACACCGAAATCGGCTCGTTCTACTACTACATCGACTACGAATCCTATGACGCGCCGTTGCCCGACCATGTGCTGCGCTTCCACGCGCATTACCGCCAGGAGTATCACACCACAGGCACGCAGGGCAACCTGTTCGAGCAGCGACGCAACTATTGGGAACTGCTGGACACGCCGAACCTCAGCGACGCCGAGAACTACCTGATTCTGGACGCCGAAGGCGCGGGGCACTATGTCGGCTGCGTGCTGTCGGTGGACAATATCGACCCGCTGCCCGTGATTCGCAAACTGGGCAGCCAAGAGCAGGTCATCAAGGAATACACTTGGTGGGGCGAGGGCGACGATATGATTTTCATCGACGGCGAGCCGTGGCCGCCCTCGCTGCACGGCACAGGCTCCGAAGACTACCTCTGCCACGCATGGGGCATGCACCCGAAGGCGTACCTGTACGCGGGAACCTCTATCCCCGAAACGGACCCGAAACACCCCGACCGCAGGCAGTGTACCTCCTATCGGTTCCATGTGGAAGACCCCATTCTGTTCACGCAGTCGATTCGGGTCAGCATCGAGCATGGGCACGCGAATCTGCAGGAGAACGACTACTCCAGCGTGGCGTACTGGTATCAGACGGAGCCGCATAAGCCGCTGCCGCCGCTGCCGCCCGTTGCCGAGCGTATCCCGCGCAACATGCGACCGTGAGTAGCCTATGGATTTTCCCGATCGCGATAGGCGCGGGCGCGTTCGGCTCGATGCTGGGGCTGGGCGGGGGCATTATCTTGGTTCCCGCGCTGACGGTGCTGATGGGCGCGCCGATTAAGCAGGCGGTGGCGGCGAGTCTGGTGGCGGTGGCGGCGACCTCCTGTGCGGGCGTGCAGACCTACCTACAGGCGGGGCTGGTGGACTGGCGCCTGGGCGTGCGGTTGCTGATTCCGACGCTGTGCGGCGCGATTGCGGGCGGGCTGCTGATCGGCTACGTCCCCGAATCAGCGGTGCGCTGGCTGTTTATCGCGCTGGTGCTGTATGTGCTGGGGCAGATGCTGTGGGCGATGCGGCGTCCCGTCTCGGCGCAGGCGGCGCGACCCGACTGCCGTACGCACTGGGACTCGCGTCAGCGCGGGATTGCCGTCAGCCTCTCCGCCTTGGCGGGCGCGATTTCGGCGGTGCTGGGCGTCGGCGGCGGACTGATTCAAGTGCCCCTGATGCACACGATTCTCAAGACGCCCCTGCGCTGCGCGATTGGCACCAGCACCTTCCTGATTGGCGCGACGGCGTCGGCAAGCGCGCTACTGTACCTGGTGCAGGGCAAGTTGCAGGTGGACTATGTTGTGCCTGCCGCGCTGGGAATTGTGATCGGCGCGCGGGTGGGGGTCAAGTTCGCCCAGCGCGTGCCGACGCTTGCCCTGCGCCTGATTTTCGTCGGCGTGATGCTCTACACGGTCATCCGCCTCGCCCTCAAGTAAGCCGCCGCTACAGTTCAATCGGCTCGCCATTCGGCGCACGGACGCCCCACAGCGCGCCGACGGTCGCGCCGATGTCCGCCAGCGTGCGCCGCACACCCAAGTCGCGCCCGCGCGCGTTGCTGGGCGAATAAATAAGCAGCGGCAGGTACTCGCGCGAGTGGTCGGTGCTGGGCGTGGTCGGGTCGTTGCCGTGATCGGCGGTCAGTATCAGCAGGTCGGTCGGGCGCAGGCGCGTAAGCAACTCCCCCAGCATGGCGTCGAACTCGTTCAGGGCGCGGGCGAAGCCTGCAGGGTCGTTCCGATGCCCGTACAGCATATCGAAGTCCTCGAAGTTGGCGAAGATGAACGCGCAGTCGCTCTGCAGGGCGCGCAGCAGCGCGTCGTAATGCTCGGCGTTGCTCTGGGTGCGCTCGGCGTGGCGAAAGCCGCGATACACAAACAGTTCGGGCACAACGCCAATCCCGTAGACGCCGATTCCGCGCGCGTGCAGCGCATCGATAAGATTTTCGGGCGGCGGCAGCGGGAAGTCGCGTCGGTTCTCCGTGCGCCGAAAAGTGTCGGGGCTATCGCCGACGAATGGGCGGGCAATCACGCGCTGCACATGGTGCGGCGGCTGCAGCAGTTCGCGGGCGATTGCGCACATCCGATAGAGTGCCTCCAGCGGGATGACCGCCTCGTGCGCGGCGATTTGGAACACGCTGTCCGCACTGGTGTAGACAATCGGCTTGCCCGTGCGCAGGTGTTCCATGCCCAGTTGCTTGATAATCTCCGTGCCCGAGGCGGGATAGTTGCCCAGCGTCTCGCGTCCGATTCGCGCTTCGAAGGCGCGGATGACTTCGGGCGGGAAGCCGTCGGGGTAGGTGGGGAACGGCGTCTCGGTGTGGACGCCCATCATCTCCCAGTGCCCCGTGACGGAGTCTTTGCCTTTGGAGTGGGGCTGCACTTTGCCGTAGTGGGCGCGGGGCGCGTCGGCGGGAGGAACGCCGCGCAGCGGCAAGATGTTGCCCAGCCCCAGCGCCTGCAGGCACGGCAGGTTCAGCCCGCCGACCGCTTCCGCCAAGTGCCCCAGCGTGTTGGGGGTGTTCTCGCCCGTGTCGCCGTAGTCTGCCGCGTCGGGCGCCGCGCCGACCCCACAGCCGTCCAGCACAACCAGAATCGCACGCTCCAGCCTCATTCCGCACTCCCGTGGACCACTGCCTGTTCGGGCAGGCTCACGATGTGGACGGTCGCCAGCCCCTTCGCCAAGCGCAGGCTGGTCTCCACCGCCTCCGCCAAGCGCGACTGCACCCCCTCGCGCACGACCAAGCGGTCAACGACAATCTCGATGGTGTGCTGCTTGTAGCGGTCGAGCGCGGGGACTTCCGTGACCTCGTAGGTTTGCCCGTCGACGCGCACGCGCACAAAGCCGAGTTTCTGCACCTCGCTGAACACATGGCGGTACTCGCCCTTGCGCCCGCGCACGATGGGCGCAAGCACCTGAATGCGCGTGCCTTCGGGCAGGCGCATCACCGTGTCCACGATGCTGTCCACCGTCTGGCGCGTGATGGGCTTACCGCACTGGGGGCAGTGGGGGCGTCCCGCACGGGCAAACAGCAATCGCAGGTAGTCGTAAATCTCCGTCACCGTGCCGACCGTGCTGCGCGGGTTGTGGCTGGTCGACTTCTGGTCGATGGAGATGGCGGGCGAGAGACCCTCGATGGAGTCCACATCGGGCTTGTCCATCACGCCGAGGAACTGGCGGGCGTAGGACGAGAGGCTTTCTACATAGCGGCGTTGCCCCTCGGCGTAGATGGTGTCGAACGCCAGCGTGGACTTGCCCGACCCCGACACGCCCGTAATGACGACCAACTTATCGCGCGGGATAGTCAGGTGCAGGTTCTTCAGGTTATGCTCGCGCGCGCCCGTGATGACGATCTTATCCTGCGCCATAGGCAGGCAAATTGTACCCTTTTGCAGTCGTCCACTGGCATCGTGTTCTGGGGCTACGCTGGGTCTACCGTAGCCAAATCGGCGCAATCGGCGGCAACTGCTGTAGGGGCGTGCCTTTCAGGTGTGTGGGCACAGGCACTTTCACAGGCGAGAGGTCGCCGCTCGCCTCGGCGAAGGGCAGATAGGTCGTCACGCCGCCGTCATCGACGCCGTTCAGACTGACCGAGTAGAGCAGGAACCCCGCGCGTGGGTCGGTCTTATACACGAACGGCTTGCCCGAAAACGGGTCGATTATCATCTCGCCGAGTTGCAACGCCTCCAGCGAGGCGGGATAGTTGCCCGTGCGCAGTTTGTGTAGCCGAATCGCCGCCGTGCAACCGATGAGCCGCATAACAACCACTTCACGCGCTTCGTTTTCGCCCGAACGTGCCAGCTCAGGAATGGTAATCTGGTTCAGCGGGTGGCGCGTCTCCCGTTCGAGGTCTGCTTTGGAGCGTTGGGGGCGCTTGCCAGGCGGCTGTTTCAGTTCTTCAATCAGGCGCGGCATCAGGCGGCGGTATTCGGGGATGGCGGTCTTGGCTAAGTAGCGATCCATAATCCCACGAATAATCCCACGAGCCCAACCGATCATCTGCTCTGACGGCGTTCCTGAAATTGGATCGGTGAGTCGCTGGGCGCTACGGCGTCCTGTTGCGATTTCTTGGTACATCTTTAGTCCGAGGTAGTATTCCTCCTCGATGCACTTCCAGAGGGGCACGCGCTGCTGTTCGTAGGCGCGGGCGATTTGTAGCAGGGCTTCCAGCGCGGCGCGGTCGCGGATGCGCGGCAACTCCTCTCGAATGGGGTCTATCGCAATCGCGTTCACAGCAGCGCCCACGAGGTAGTGAGTCAGCAGACCGCCGTTGCGCACTTGGTCGGCGAGGCGCATCAGCCGCTCGGCGCGTCTGATGGCGTCGCGGTAGCGTCGCTGGCGCAACTCTTCGCGCATAAAGTAGGAATCGATGCGCGCCAGCTCGCGTACCCCTGCCAATTTAGGGAAAAGCGTGATATCACGCTCGTAGACGACCATACTGGGGCGTTGGGTGAGTTGCTCGTAGCGGCGCAGATAGGGCGCCATCTGCTGCAGGTAGTAGGCGCGGTCGGCAGCAGAGAGGGGCTGCTGGGATACAATTGCACGCTCGATGCGCGTCAGGCGTGCATCGCGCACGATATGTCCCCGCATTTGCTCCCTTAGCGCGCCGTATTCGGGGTAGGCGTTGTTCGGCGGGTATTGACGCGGGGGTACCTCAAGCCGCGGGGGCAAGAACACCCACCCCAATGCGCCCGCACAAACCAGCAGCGCAACGCCTGCCGCAATGCCACACACGACCTTCCACTTGCGCATAGACGTAAAGTTCGGGTGCAAGGGCGAAGCTCCTACCCAATTCGCCCACGGTGTTGGTGCATCGCGCTGGATTCAGGACGCGCTGGCGTCGGCGACGGGTTCGGGCGCGCCGTTCTCGGTGGGGGCGGCGGTCTCGGCGAGGGCGACCCCACGCGCCGAGTCGCTCTCCTGTGTCTCCAGCGCGTGCAGGTGCGCCAGCAGCAGCCCGCGCAGTTCCATCAGCACGGCGCGCTTGCGCGCTTCCAGCGCTTCGGTCTCGGCGAGGATGCGCTGTGCGCGCGTCTCCGCCTCGCGCACAATCTGCTCCGCCTTGAGGTGCGCCTCGCGCAGAATCAGTTCCGCCTCCTTGTGCGCGTTGCTGCGCGTTTCGTCCGCGCTGCGCTGCGCCAGCACCAGCGACTCCTTGAGGGCGTCCTCCATCGCGCGATAGCGTTCCGCCTCTTGACGCAGCCCGACCGACTCCTCGCGCAGGCGGCGGTTCTCCGTGACGACCTCCTCGTAGTGCGCCGCGACCTCCTGCAGGAACGCCTGCACCGCCACAGGGTCATAGCCCCGCAGCCGCTTGCGGAACTTTTTGGTCTCAATCTCCAGCACCGTGAGTCGTCTTGGCTCGTTCATCGCAACCCCGCAAGCAGGTAGATGAGGAACTGGATGAAGATAATCGCAATCAGCGGCGAGAAGTCGATGGGCATGTAGCCCAGCCCCGTACTGCGCAGCAGGCGGTTCTGCACTTGGCGAATCGGCTCCAGGATGGCGTCGCTGATGCGGTCGATGAAGCGCACAATCGGATTGTAGCGCGGCACGCGCCCGCCCGCGAAGCGAATCCACGAGAAGACCACATTAATTACCAAGATAATCACAATCGCGCGCAGCGCGAGGATCAGCAGGTCAATCGGCGACAGCATAGCCTCCCCTCCTCATCGTTTAGGAACTGTTGGCGCGTTGCTCTTGGAGTTTTTGGCGCACGCGCTGCATGTTGGGTTCCACCGCGCCGTCGCTGGGGTCTAACTGTTTGGCTTTCTCCCATGCCTGCAGCGACTGCTGGTAGCGTTCGAGTCGCTCGTAGCAGTGCGCCAGCGTCTTCCACACAAACGCGGGCGCGTTGGCGAACTGCACGGCTTTCTCCAAGTAGGGCAGCGCCTGCGCGTACTGCCGCTTGTTGAAATAGGCGAATCCCAGGTCGTAATATAGGTCGTAGCGGTTGGGGTTCAGGCGGATGCCGCGCTGGTAGACTTGAATCGCGCGCGCGGTCTCGCCGTAGCCGTCCAGCAGCCACGCCAGCCCGCCGATGTTTTCTACATCGCGCGGGTCGTACTCCAACAGCACGAACATCAGCGCCATCGTCTTGTAGTGCAAGCCTTCGTGCCAGTATTCGTCGGCGAGTTGCACCAGTCGGAACTCGGTCAGTTGGCGCAGGGCGGTCAGTTTGCGCTGTACCGCGTCAGGCGGCTGCGCCTGCGTCCACCCCATGCTCAGCATCACCGCACAGCCCACAATCAGTAGTAGGTTCCGCATCGTTCTACCCTAAGTATACCCGCGCACGCGCGGATTGCAATCTGCTGTAGTTATCGGCGTTTGTTCGCCAATCTGGAGTGGGTTCCTGCATAGGCGCAGAATCTATACCTTCTTCTCAAGAAAATTTCAAAATCGGCGCGTTTGGCACGAAAGTTGCTGTGAGACTGGGTAGTTGCACTGTTGAGAATGCGTAGGTTTCACGGAGGAGAGACTTTGCCCGAAATTGGCGTGCTGCTGGTGGAAGATGAACGGCTGTTGGATCGCGTGGTGTCCGATGCCTTGCGCACGATGGGCGTGCCGTGCGAGACCGTAAGCTGCGAGGAAGAGGCTGTGCGGCGGCTCACGGAGCGACGCTACGATTTGGTGATTTCCGACCTACGGATTCAGCGCGGTTCGGGTGTGAATGTGTTGCGCCATGCGCGAACGCTGTACCCCGATCTCCCCGTGATTGTGGTGACTGCCTACGCTGCCGACGAGGAGGTGTACCGTGCGCTCGCGCTGGGCGTGGACGCGCTGCTGTATAAACCATTTGATATCGACACGCTGCTGAACACGGTGCGTGCGCTGTTGGCGAGGCGTGCGCCCACGGCTTACGCCGCTGTGCAGATGCCGACGGACGAGAGTCGCGGTGTCTGCTGGCTGGAAGTCGGCGCGTTGGCGACGCTCCGCGCCGAGTCGCACACGGTTCTGGGGCGGGCGTTGCACGCGGACGAGATGTTCCTCAGCGTGCGCACCGAGTTGCTGGAGCCGCCCCACCCGACGCGATGGGTGGTGGAATGGACGGGCAGCGACGCGCTTTATCAGTTCGAGGCGCGCGTGATCGAAGCGACCGCCGAGGGGGGCGAAATGCTGTGGGTGCTGCGCCTGCCGCGCCTGATACGGCGCATCCAGCGGCGACGCCGCCCGCGCGTGCCCGTGTCGGGCAAGGCGTTCGTGTCGGTCGCGGGCAGACTGCAGCGCGCCATCGAAGCGGAGGTGACGGATCTCAGCGAGGGCGGCGTGTGCCTCGTGCTTGCCGAGCCGCCCATGCGCGGCGCGACACTCTACCTCGAAGTGCAGGGGCATTCCGAAACGGGGCAACTTCAGTTTCAGAGCGAGGGCACAGTGCGCTCCATCGTCGCGTTCACGCAGCAGGGCGCGCCGCGCTACCGAGTCGGCGTGCAACTCCAACGCTTGCCTGCCGACGCCGTGCAGCGCATCCGCCTGCTGCACAAGACGCGCCTGACACGCCCGTAATTCGCACAGGCAACTCGTACTTCTACTATATTTGACTAAACCTCGCAATTTTGCAGAGAGTGACGGTTTAAGTTCCGCCGACAATCCCCCTCGACGCGCCCACAGGGCATCGACGGAACGACGCCCCCGCGCGTCGGAAATCACACTATCAGGGAGGATTGAACGATGAGTTTACGAATCAACACCAACATGTCAGCGCTGAACGCGCTGCGTAATGTCGAACGCGCCGCCGACGGATTCGGGCGATCGATTGAGAAACTTGCTTCGGGACTGCGTATCAACCGCAGCGCCGATGACCCAGCGGGCTTGATTCGCTCGGAAGACCTGCGCGCTCAAATCACGGGTTTGGAGCAGGCGATTGCCAACTCGCAGGACGCAACGAACCTTGTGAAGACCGCCGAAGGCGCGCTCGATGAGATGCATAACCTGCTGCGCAGCATGCGCCAACTCGCCGTCGCTTCAGGAAACACGGGTACGAACAATCAGGCGTCCTTGCAAGCGAACCAGAACCAAATCGCCTCGGCGATCGACAGTATCAACCGTATCGCTGCACAGACCCAGTTCGGTACCAAAAAGCTGCTCGACGGCACGGCGGGCACGACCGCTGTCGTGACCGACTTCACGCGCGTGGGCGGCTTGTTCTTTGGCGGCTCTGTGTTCGGGAGCGTCAGTGGCGCGGCGTCCCAAGACTACGCGATTGGCACAGGAACCATCACCATCGATGTTACCACTGCCGCGACCCGCGCCCAAGTGACAGGCAGCCGTGATTACACAGGCGCCGCGGCGATTATCCAGACCTCTGCGTCGGTGGTCATCAACGGCGTGAGCTTCACCACCCAAGCAGGCACCACGACCGTCCAAAGCTTTGTCGACCAAATCAACTCCCAGACCAGTGTCACGGGCGTCGTTGCAGAACTTGTGCCGAACGGCGCGAACTTCAATGTGCGGCTGCGTGCGGCAGAATACGGCGCGAATTTCTCCGTGACGGTCAATGACGCACAGGCGATTCTGTACAACTCGGCGACCACTGCCAGCAATACGGGAGTCAATGCTACCGCCACTGCCTCTATCACCAACATAGACGGCGGCGTCGTAACCGTGCTGTTTACGGGCGGCAAAGCCAGCGGCGACTCGGGGCTGCGCCTCACGGACGCCAAAGGGAATGTGCTGCTGCTCACCGAGTACGGCAATCACACCACCAACGGCGACGGCGCCATCGGACGCACCAGTGCTGGGCAGCTTGAGTTCCAAATCGGCGCGAACGCGGGGCAGATTGCCCGCTTCTCCATCAACAACATGCGCGCTGACAAAATCGGCACGGGCGTCGTCGCAGGCCAGAGCCTCAAGGATATCGATGTGACCAAGACGGGCGGCGCTGAGGAAGCGCTGAAAATCATCGACGCTGCGATTGCACAGGTCTCCAAACTGCGCGGCGACATGGGCGCGTTCCAGAAGAACATTCTCGAAAGCAACATGCGCTCGCTGTCCGTTGCGAAGGAGAACCTGACGGCGACCGAGTCCGCCATCCGCGACACGAACTTCGCCGAAGAGACCAGCCGCTTCACCAAGTTCCAGATTCTCCAGCAGGCGGGTATGTCGGTCTTGGGGCAGGCGAACTTCGCGCCGCAGGGCGTGCTGCAGCTCATCCGATAAGCCTCCTTTGAGCGAATCGGGTACACTAACAGCGGGGGGTCGCATAGACCCCCCGCCGTTTTGTACCGAAGGAGGTATGCGATGACCTATAAGTACGCCATTTTGGGAGCTGGCATGCAAGGTCCCGCCGTCGCCTACGACCTGGCGCGGTTCGGGGACGCGGAAGCAATTTATTTAGCCGATATAGACGAGACACGAGCCACACAAAAAGCGGAGTGGGTAAACCAACTGCTGGGGCGCACGGTCGTGTGCCCCAAGCGCGTGGACGCCACTGACGAGCAGCAAGTCCGCGCCTACTTCGAGCAGGCGGATGTCGTGATCAGCGCGGTGCCCTGGCAGATGAACCTGCGCCTGATTCAGCACGCGCTGGAGGTCAAACGCAGCTTTATCGACATGGGCAACGACCCCGAATGGTTCTGGCATGAGTTCCGCAAGCGCGACGAAGAGGCGAAGAAAGCGCACATCGCGCTTGTGCCCGACTGTGGGCTTGCGCCTGGCATGGTGAACCATCTGGGGCTGTATTGCATGGAGCAGATGGACGAGTGCCACGAGATACGCCTGCGCTGCGGCGGGCTGCCCCAACGCCCGATCCCGCCGATTGGCTACAAACTGGTGTTCAACATGATCGGCGTCATCTCGGAATACACGGGCGAGGCGCTGACCCTGCACGAGGGCAAGCTGCATTATGTGCCGACGATGGATGATGTGGAGACGCTCGAAATCGAGCCGCTGGGCACGCTGGAAGCCGCGCCGACTTCGGGGGGCACTTCCACCGCGCCCTACACGCTGCAGGGCAAGGTGCGCGAGTACGACTACAAGACGCTACGCTACCCCGGACACTGGGCGGCGATGCGCGCCCTGCGCGACTTGGGCTTTTTCGACGAGCAGCCGATGGAGCTGCACGGCGTCCACATCAGCCCGCGCGAAATCGCCGCGAAAGTCATCCCGCCGCACATCGACTTCCCCGACGAGAAAGACCTCGTGGTGGTCTACGCCTACGGTTCGGGCGTCAAGAACGGCGCGCCCTACTCGATTCGCCTGCAGTTCGTGGAGTACCACGACGAGGCGACGGGCTTCACGGCGATGGAGCGCTGCACGGGCTTTGCGGCGTCGATTATCGCGATTGGCGTCGCGAAGGGCGTCGTGCCGCGCGGGATTGTGCCCTACGAGCAGTCGATGACAGGACGTCAGTTCGTCGCCGAGTGGCTCAAGCGCGGCTTCACCCTGCGTGAGACGGTTAGCCGTCAGGTGAGCGGGTAGTCCCCGCGGCGCGCCTACGGCGCAGCGACCCACCCACCTAACTCGCCTGTGTGGATAGGCTCTGGATGAGCGTCAGCACCGCTTGCACGGCGTCGGCGTGCCCCCAGTTGGTCGCGCACAGGTAGACGCGGTCGCGTGCAGGCTCCAGCTGCATCATAGCGAACCAGAAGGTGTTGCTGCCTGCGTGCTGCAGCGTGCGCCCGTTCTCCGTCGGGCGCACGACCCATCCCGTCGCGTAGCCCTGCGAATAGGGGTCCGCATGCAGGGTAGCGAACGACTCGGGGCGCAGCAGCGCGGTCTTTTCGCCGCACGCCCCGCGCAGGTGCAACTGCGCGGACGCGCTCTTGGCTTCCTGCGCGCCGCACGCCCACACAGGCAAACGCGCGAATCCGACGCGAGTCGCCCACCAGCGCACCCAGCGCGGGAACGCCGAACTCGGCGCGGATAGACTCCAGCTGCTCCTTGAGTGAGGGTTTCATGCGCTTCGTACCTATTGAGGTCACATGGTTCAGAGCTCCCCCTCCTTTAGGTTCCCCCCGCTTCGCGAGGGGAACCAAGCCGCGCGCCCGTTCGGTTCCCTCTACTTGTAGGGGGAACCTTGAGGAGGGGGTCAGTATCGTCCCTATTTAGCAACCTACCCAATCTTCGCGCTCAAGCCCTGCGCCATCTTGATTTCGGTCGCATGGTTGACCGTAAAGGCGACCTTGTGCGTGACGGCGTCGAACAGCGCGGACGCGCTGGGATGCCCGTTGCCGCTGCCTTTGACCCCGCCGAAGGGCAGATGTACCTCCGCGCCGATACTCGGCAGGTTCACATACCCGACGCCGAACTCGCAGTTGTCGCGCACATAGCGCCACTTGCGGTAGTCTTCGGTAATCACCGCCATCGCCAGTCCGTACTTGGTGTCGTTGTAGACATGGATGGCTTCGTCGAGGTCGCTGACGGGGATAATCGCCACATGCGGGCTGAAGGCTTCCTCTTTGAGCGCGAAGCTGTCCGGGCGGTGGCGCATGCGGTACACGAACGGCGCGACAAAGTGCCCGTACTGATACTCGCCGTCGTTCAGCACGCCGCCGGGCAGCAGCACCTCGGCGCCCTCCTCTATCGCCTTCTGGTTGTGGTACAGGTACTTCTCCACGCCCTGTTCGTTGATGAGCGGTCCCATGAAGGTGTCCTCGCGCAGCCCGTTGCCGATATTGATGCGCTTCGCCAACTCCACAAAGCGCGGGGTGAACTCAGGTTCAATCTTCTCGTGGACGATGATGCGGTTGGACGACACACACCGCTGCCCGCTGGTCTTGAACGCCGACAGAATCGCCGCGTTGAGCGCGATTTCCAGATTGGCGTCGTCCAGCACAATCACGGCGTTTTTGCCGCCCATCTCCACAGCGGCGAACTTATGCTGCTTGGCGCACGCTTCGATGATGTAGCGTCCGACGGCGTAGGAGCCTGTAAACACCACGACATCGACTTCGGGGTGATGCACCAGCGGGTCGCCCGCGTCCTCGCCAGGGCCGTGAACGACATTGAACACGCCCGTCGGGAAGCCCGCCTCCACAAACAGTTCCGCCAGCGCGTGCCCGCAGATGGGGGTGTCTTCCGACGGCTTGAAGACGACCGTGTTGCCCTCCAGCAGGCTGGGTAGGATTGTCCACAGCGGGATGGCGACGGGGAAGTTCCACGGGGTGATGCACGCCACGACGCCTTTGGGCTTGCGCAGGATGTAGGCGTCTTTCTCGGCGATTTCGCTGTCGATGATTTCGCCGTGCGGCATGCGCGCCATGCCCGCCACATACTGCGTCATATGGAGCGCCTCGACGACATCGGCGCGCCCTTCGTTGATGGGCTTGCCACACTCGCGCGTAACCAGTTCCGAGAGCGCGTTCAGGTCGCGCTTGATGAGCTGCGCGAGGTTGTCGATGAGTTCGCCGCGTTTGACGCGCGACATGGCTTTCCACATCGGGTACGCTTCGCGCGCGGCGCGCACGGCGGCGTCCACATCGCTGGCGTTGGAGCATGGAGCCGTGCCAATCACCTCGCGCGTGTCGGCAGGGTTGCGGCTTTCAAAGCGGTTGTTGGACGCCGACTCGTGCCAGCGCCCGCGAATCAGGTTCATCGCCTGTACTTGTTTCATCGGTAGTCCCTCCTAACTGTTAGACTCGGCGTTGAGCCTGCAGGATTCTACCTGATGGGGCTACCGCTTCAGGGCTTGCTTCACCAAATCGGGGATTTCGCTGGGCGTGTCGGCGATGGGCACGCCTGCGTCGGTGAGCGCGGCGACTTTGGACTGCGGGCTGCCCTTGCCGCCTGAGATAATCGCGCCCGCGTGCCCCATGCGCTTGCCCGGCGGCGCAGTGCGCCCCGAAATGAACCCCACCACAGGCTTGGTCATGTGGTGCTTGATATACTCCGCCGCGATTTCCTCGTCCGAGCCGCCGATCTCGCCCACCATCACGACCGCTTCGGTCTGCGGGTCTGCCTCAAACAGCGGCAGCACATCGATGAAGGTCGTGCCGATAATCGGGTCGCCGCCGATGCCCACGCAGGTGGACTGTCCCAGCCCCGCCTGCGTCAGCGCGTACACAATCTCGTAGGTGAGCGTGCCGCTGCGCGACACCAGCCCGATGTTCCCCTTCTTGAACAGCATGCCAGGCATAATGCCGACCTTGCACTCTTCGGCGGTGGTTAGTCCGGGGCAGTTGGGCCCAATCACGCGGCTGTGGGTGCAGCGTTTGACATAGTTCATCACGCGCACCATGTCCTGCACGGGGATGCCCTCCGTGATGCACACGATGAGTTCGACGCCCGCGTCGGCAGCCTCCAGAATCGCGTCGGGGGCGAACGGCGCAGGCACAAAGATGCAGGAGACATTCGCGCCCGTCTCGCGCACCGCCTGCTTGACCGTATCGAATACAGGCACGCCCGCGACCTCCTGCCCGCCCCTGCCTGGGGTAACCCCCGCGACGACCTTCGTGCCGTACTCCAGCATCTGGCGCGTGTGGAACTCCCCTTCGCGCCCCGTGATTCCCTGAACCAGTATCTTCGAATCGGCGTTGACTAAGATAGCCATAGCGTCTTGCTCCTTGCGCGGGGGGATTGTACCCGATTGGGCGCGCGGCAGGGTCTAATCTGCCGTTCGGGTGTCAACGATGTGTTGGCGCATGCGCCCACCCCCCTTGACAACCCCGCCATCGCATAGGGTATACTTTTAGACTGGGCAAATTTGCGCCTGTGGAGGGTACCGTATGCGGATTGTGCGACACAACCGAAAGCGCATTCGTGAAGTTCTGGAGCCGCCGAACCTTATCGAGATTCAATACAACTCTTACCGCTGGTTTTTGGAGGAAGGACTCAAAGAGCTGTTTCAGACCTTTTCGCCCATCTACGACATGACGGGCAACTACTTCCTGGAGTTTGGCGACTATTGTCTGGGCGAGCCGAAATACTCGGTCGAGGAGTGCCGCGAGCGCGAGATGACCTTCGACATCCCGCTGCGCGTGAAGGTACGCTTCGGCAAGGTGGACGGCGAGGTGCAAGAGAGCGAGATTTACTTGGGCGACCTGCCGCTGATGACCGAGGGGGGCACTTTTATTGTGAACGGGCGCGAGCGGGTGATTATCAGCCAGCTGAACCGCACGGCGGGCATCCACTTCCCGTCGCCGTACCTCTCCAGCACAGGGCGCGAGATGATGTCGCGCGCGTTCAGCAAGGTGCTGCAAATGCAAATCATCCCCGCCGAAGGACCGTGGCTGGACGGCGGCACCGACCCGCAGAATGTGATTCGCCTGAAGGTGCACCAGTCGAAGCACCTGCCGATTACGCAGATTATCAAGGCGTTCGCCCACTACGACGAGGCGCGCGTGCCCGCCGAGCTGGAGCTGGAGCGCGCCGTCGGCTGGCGGATGCTGGAGCCTGTCGTGCATGCGGGGCGCACCCTGCTGGAGCCAGGCGATGTGCTGACGCTTGACCTGCTGGAGAACCTGCCCGCCGAGGCGCGTGCGCTGCGCGTCAAGTGCGAGCCGCCCTATGACCCCGCGCTGGGCTTGACCAACGACGCCATCGCCGCAATGTTCGGTCGCCCGCGCGAGCGACGCGAAATCCTGCACGAGTTCACCCTGCACGCGCCGCGCGCGGCGGATCTGGTCGGCAAAACCGCCGCCGCGACCATCAAGAACACGCGCGGCAAGGTCATCGTCGAAGCGGGCGCGACCATCGACGAAAAAGCCGCCAAAGCCATCGAGAAACTCAAGCTGCCCGAAGTGCCTGTGCGCTTCGTCGAGGTGCAGGGCGGCGATATGGATCTGCCCCCGCTGCTCAAGGCGACCTTCGACGCCGACCCGACCAGCGACTCGCGCGAGGCGGTGCTGGACTTCTTCCGCCGCATGCGCCCGGGCGACCCCGCCACCGAAGAGAGCGTGCGCAACCTGTTCTACAGCCTGGTGCTGGATCCGCGCCGCTACGACTTGGGGCGCGTCGGACGCTACCAAATCACCCGCAAGCTGCGCCACGGCATCCCCAACGAAGTGCGCCGCCTGACCGTGCCCGACCTGCTGCTCGCGCTGCGCCACCTGCTGGAGATGGCGGAAGACAAGCACGAATACGAAGACACCGACCACCTCGCGAACAAGCGCGTGCGGTCTGTGGGCGAGCTGTTGCAGGCGCACCTGCGCGCGGCGTTCCTCAAACTCGAAAAGACCGCCCGCGAAAAGATGAGCGCCGCCGACGATGTGAGCCAAATCCTGCCGAATGTGGTGCTGAGCGTCAAGCCTGTCGCGGGCGCGCTGCAGTCGTTTTTCGCCACGAACCCGCTCAGCACCTTCATGGATCAGACGAACCCGCTGGCGGAGCTGGCGAACAAGCGACGCCTGTCGGTGCTGGGACCTGGCGGGCTGAACCGTCAGAGCATCCCGCCCCAAGTGCGCAACATCACGCCCTCCCAGTACGGGCGCATCTGCCCCATCGAGACGCCCGAAGGACAGAACATCGGGCTGGTCAACCAGATGACGCTGTACGCCTATGTCGACGAGTTCGGCTTTTTGCGCACGCCCTACCGCAAAGTGGTGGACGGCAAGGTGACCGACGAGGTGGTCTACCTGCCCGCCGACGAGGACGAGAGCGCGTATATCGCGCCCGCCGACACGCCCATCGGCGAGGACGGCGCGCTGCCCGAAACGGTGCAGGTGCGCTGGCGCGACGAGTACCCTATCGTGCCGCGCGAGCAGGTGCAATACATGGATGTCGACCCCGCGCAGGTGTTCTCCGCCTCCGCGACGATGATCGCGTTTTTGGAACACGACGACGCAGGGCGCGCGCTCATGGGGTCCAACATGCAGCGTCAAGGCGTGCCGCTGATTAACCCCGAAGCGCCGCTGGTGCATACGGGCATCGAGCGTATCGCCGCCAAGTACGCGCAGAGCCTGATCACCGCGCGCGCCGACGGGCGAGTCAAGTATGTCTCGGCGACCGAAATCCGCATCCAACGCGAGGATAACGGGCAACTGGACATCTACAAACTGCCGCACCTGGTGCAATCGAACAAAGGCACCTGCTTCAGCTTCCTGCCGAAGGTGAAGTTGGGGCAGCGCGTGCGCGCGGGCGATGTCATCGCCGACGGCGCGTCCACCGAGAACGGCGAACTCGCGCTGGGACGCAACATCTTGGTCGCGTTCCTGCCCGCAGGCGGCTACAACTACGAGGACGCCGTGTTCGTCTCGCAGCGACTGCTGTACGATGACACCTACACCAGCATCCACCTCGAAAGCCACCAGACCGACGCCACCGAGACCAAGCTGGGTCCCGAAGAGATTACCAGCGACATCCCGAATGTGGGCGAGGAGGCGCGACGCGACCTCGACGAGAACGGCATCATCCGACTCGGCGCGGAGGTCAAGCCCGACGACCTGCTGGTCGGTAAAATCCAGCCCAAAGGGCAGACCGAAGCGTCCACCGAGCAGAAGCTGGTGCGCATCATCTTCGGCGGCAAGGCGGAAGAGATGCGCGATGTGTCGCTGCGCCTGCCGCACGGCGAGCGCGGCTATGTGGTGCGCGTGACGCAGTTCGCCCGCTTCCGCTACGAGTGCCAAAGCTGCAAGAGCCTGTTCTACCGTTCCAAGCCGATGGAGACCAAATCCTGCCCGCGCTGCAACGGGACGCTGACGCAACTGGAAGAGGACGAACTGCCGCCCAGCGTGAACCACCGCGTGCGCGTCACGGTCGCCACGCGCCGACCGCTGACCGAAGGCGACAAGATGGCAGGACGGCACGGCAACAAGGGCGTCATCTCCAAAATCCAGCCCGTCGAGGACATGCCCTTCCTGATGGACGGCACGCCCATCGACATCGTGCTGAACCCGCTTGGCGTGCCCTCGCGCATGAACATCGGGCAGATTCTGGAGTTCCACTTGGGGCTGGTCGCTAAGCAGCTGGGCATACGGTTCCGCACGCCTGTGTTCCAAAGCTCGACGCCCGAAGAGATCAAGCAAGAGATGCACCACCTTGCGGATCGTCTGCGCCGCAACGCGCTGCGCATCCTGCTTGACCACGAGTTGAACCTGCGCGATGCGGCGGGCAATCCCATCGAGTGGGGCTACCGCGCGACCTTTGCAGACGCGCTGGAGGCGGTGCGCCGCGCCATCGAGTCGGCGTCGGACGAGGCGCGCGCGCACCTGGCGCGACGCCTGGCGTTCGCCGACAAAAAAATCCCCAGCGTCGACGCACTAATAGACGCCATCCGCCAGCGCGCCATCGACCGCGCGGGCTTCGACCCCGAAACGGGCAAGGTCATCCTGCGCGACGGACGCACGGGCGAACCGTTCGGCAACCCTGTCGCCGTCGGCTACCTCTACATCCTCAAGCTGGAACACCTGGCAGAGGAGAAAATCCACGCCCGCTCGATTGGACCCTACTCGCTGGTCACGCAGCAGCCGCTGGGCGGCAAGGCGCAGTTCGGCGGGCAGCGACTGGGCGAAATGGAGGTCTGGGCGCTGGAAGCCTACGGCGCAGCGCACACCCTGCAGGAGATGCTGACCATCAAATCGGACGATGTGAACGGGCGCATCCACACCTTCGAAGCCATCATCAAAGGCGCGCCCGTGATTCAGCCCTCCGTGCCCGAATCGTTCAAGATTCTGGTCAACGAGCTGCGCGCGCTCGGTCTCAAGGTGCAAATCGTCGATGAGAACGATGTCGCGCACGACCTGCGCAGCCTCGAAGACCTCGACGCAATCGACGAACCGAAGCCCAAACCCGTGCTGGGCGACCTGCAGCCCAGCGCCGCAACGGACAGCACGCTGTGAGGTGAAGATTCTATGGCGGACATCTCGCGTATCAAGGCGATTAAAATCGGTCTCGCCTCGCCCGACGATATTCGGGCGTGGTCGTTTGGCGAAGTCAAAAAGCCCGAAACGATTAACTATCGCACCTTCAAGCCCGAACGCGATGGGCTGTTCTGTGAACGCATCTTCGGTCCCACGCGCGACTGGGAATGCTCCTGCGGACGCTATAAGCGCGTCAAAAACAAGGGCATCCGCTGCGAGCGGTGCGGCGTGGAGGTCACGCGCGCGCGCGTGCGACGCGAACGGATGGGACACATCGAACTTGCCGCGCCCGTGTGCCACCTGTGGTACCTCAAGGGGCAGCCGCCCAGCCCGCTCGGACTGCTGCTCGACATCTCGCCGCGCCAACTCGAAAAAGTCATCTACTTCACGAACTACATGGTCATCGACATCGACCGCGCGGGCATCGAGCAGAACCTCGGCGACCTGCAGCGCATGGTCGAGGAAGCCAAGCGCAACTTCGACGCGGAAATCGAGCGCGTGTTTCTGGAGCTGGACGCGCGACTGGAACGCGAGCTGAAAGAGGGAGCCGACACGCTCACCGAACAGCAGATTGCGGAGCGCGTGCGGATGTACGAAAGCCGAAAAGAGAGTGAGCGCCGCGAGCGCGCCCGCCTGCTGGAGGAGATGGAGAAAGCCATCGAACGGCTCGCCAAACTGCAGCGCTACGAACTGCTGGACGAGAGCAGCTGGCAGGCGATTGAGCAGCTCTTGATTACGGGCGCGCGCAGGCTGCAGCGCGACCTGCGCCCGCTGGTGCGCGTCGGGCAAGGCGCGGAAGCGATCCGCGAGCTGCTTCGGGAGATTGACCTCGAAAAGCTCGATCGCGAGCTGCGCGAGGAAATCAGCAAGACGCAGGGCACGCGCCGCGCCCGCGCCATCAAACGCCTGGAAATCGTCGAGGCGTTCAAAAACAGCAAGACGCGCCCCGAATGGATGATCCTGGACGCCGTGCCCGTGCTGCCGCCCGAGCTACGCCCGATGGTGCAACTCGACGGTGGACGGTTCGCCACCAGCGACCTCAACGACCTGTATCGGCGCATCGTGAACCGCAACAACCGCCTGCGCAAAATCATGGAAATCCGCGCGCCCAAGAGCATTCTCAACTCCGAAAAGCGACTGCTGCAAGAGGCGGTGGACGCGCTGATTGACAACACCAAACGCTCCAAGCCCGTCACTGGCACAGGCGGACGCCCGCTCAAGTCGCTCTCCGATATGCTCAAGGGCAAGGAGGGACGCTTCCGCAAGAACCTGCTCGGCAAGCGCGTGGACTATTCGGGACGCTCGGTGATCGTGGTCGGACCGACGCTGCAACTGCACCAGTGCGGGCTGCCCAAAGAGATGGCGCTGGAGCTGTTCAAGCCGTTCGTGATGCAACGGCTGATTCGCGACCAACTCGCCAACAATGTCAAAAACGCCAAGAACGCCATCGACCGCCAGCTGCCCGAAGTGTGGAAGGCGCTGGAGTCGGTGATTCGGGAGCATCCCGTGCTGCTGAACCGCGCGCCGACGCTGCACCGCTTGGGCATTCAGGCGTTTGAACCCGTGCTGGTGGAGGGCAAGGCGATTCAGCTGCACCCGCTGGTGTGCCACGCCTACAACGCCGACTTCGACGGCGACCAGATGGCGGTGCATGTGCCGCTGTCGTTCCCCGCGCAGGCGGAGGCGCGCACGCTGATGCTCTCCACGCACAACCTGTTCAAGCCCGCCGACGGCTCGCCTGTGGTCTCGCCCCTGCAGGACATCGTGCTGGGCGCGTACTACCTGACGATGAGCGACCCGCAGCGCCAGCAGGAGGTGCGCTATCGGTTTGCGAACCCCGAAGAGGCGCGGCTGGCGTTCGAGCGCGGCGACGCGCGGCTGCACGAGCCTATCGAGGTGCGCCTTGTCCGCCCGAACGCCCAAGACCCCGAATTCGTGCAGACCACCATCGGGCGACTGATGTTCCACGAAATCATGCCCGACGAGCTGCGCTATCACCCTGACTGGCTCAATGTGGTCTACAACAAGAAGATGCTCTCGGCGGTGATTCGCGCGGTGTACCAGACCTGCGGGCACGCGCGCACGGTGCGCTTCTTGGACGACCTGAAGGCGCTGGGGTTTGAGTGGGGGCTGCGCGGCGGGATTACCTTCGCGCTGACCGATATGGCGATTCCTGCGCAGCGCGACGCCATCCTGCAGAAAGCAGCGGAAGAGGCGCGTCGGATTGACGAGCTGTACGACCGCGGCGAGCTGACCCAAGACGAGAAACGCCAGCGCAAAATCCAGCTCTGGCAGCGCGTGTACGACGAGGTGTCCAAAGTGATGCTGCAAGAGCTGCGCGACGACAACCCGCTGTTTATCATCACCGATTCGGGCGCGCGCGGCTCCACCAAGCAGCTGGCGCAGCTGGTCGGCATGCGCGGCTTGATGATGGGCGGGTTCGACTTCCGTTCAGGCGGCGAGCGACTGGTCGAGGAGTTGCCCGTGCAGCACAACTTCCAAGAGGGGCTGACCACGCTGGAATACTTCGTGTCGGGCTACGGCGCACGGCGCGGGCTGGCAAGCACCGCGCTGCTAACCGCCAACGCGGGCTACCTCACCCGTCGCATGTGCGATGTGGCGCAGGATGTGGTCATCCGCGAACACGACTGCGGCACGCCTGAAGGCATCGTCGTCAGCCGCATCGAGCGCGAGGGCGACCTCATCGAAACGCTGTTCCAGCGTATTCGCGGACGCACTGCCCGACGCGACCTGCGCCACCCCATCACGGGCGAACCCCTCGTCGCCGAGAACGAAATCATCCCCGAAGCGGTAGCAACCGAACTTGACGCGCTGGCGCAGGCGACCGAACGGTTCACCCAGACGCTGCGCGAACTGTCGGGCAAAGACGAGTTCGAACTGTTCACGCCGACCGACGACGAGCCGCTGCGCGATCCCATCACCGGCGAAACGCTGCTGGAACCCTACGATATGCTCACGCAGGAAGTGATGGATCGGCTGCACGCGCGGCGCGACGAAATCCGCACCATGTGGCTCCAAGCGGGCTACGAGTGGGTCGAGCATGACCGCGTGGGCGTGCCCATCCGCTCGCCGCTGACCTGCAACACGCGCCAAGGCGTGTGCGCCAAGTGCTACGGACTGGATATGGGCACGCTGCGCCCCGTGGAGCTGGGCACAGCGGTCGGCATCATCGCCGCCGAGTCGATTGGCGAACCCGGCACGCAGCTGACCATGCGTGTGTTCCACGCAAGTGGTGTAGCGGGAAGCGGACAGGTAATTGCGTCTTTCAAGATGAAAGCAGTTGAGCGAAGTTTCGAACCAGTGGACGCTAAAGTCGATCAGCTCAAAGGACGCGTACCAGAGCGAACTCTATTTGATCCACACACTAAGAAAGTGTTGGCTACCGCTGGTAGGGCTATCGACGAAAGATCTGCCAAAGAGATAGAAGAACTTGCCAGAAGGGTAGCAGAGTTTGTGAGGATGTGTCGTAAAGTAGAGAGTTGTGAATTAGGCAAAGCATTTCGCGAGGATGTAAGGCATCCATTTACTGGTAAGCAAATTCTCTTGCCCAGTGATGAAGATCTGTTGTTGATCGAGCAAAGACTGCATAGCGCCATAAATGAACTGCGAGTGTCGTTTACGGCATCTGGCTTCAGTTGGAATACTCCTCAAATCTACCGTGACAAAATAAAGGATGACCAAAAGACGCGCGAGTTTGTGCCGTTTATCTCTGATGTGCGTGAGATCATTGCGCAGGGAGTTGGCTCGGTGTATGAAAAGGACAAGGAACTTGTGTCTCCGATCGGCGACAAGAAAGTCCTACTGAGAAAAGGAGACAAAATTGATATCAAGAAACTCAAAGAACTCCACAATTTACGACAGAAGGTAATCGCCCATCTACAACGCGAAAAATGTTCCATCGTGGAATATCCTGTCGCAGTGCGAAGTGAATCCAAAAAAGATGAAGAAGAGGCGCAAACCCTCGACCTCAGCAAAGACCAGAAGCATGTGCTGCTCAAAGTCGCGGCGAACCAGTTGGGCAAGCCCGTGCCCGTGCTTGCGACCGACGAACCCAGCGACGGCGAGGACAAGATCGAAAAGCGCACGCGCGACTCGCTGCGCCGACTGAACAAACTGCAAGAGCCGCCCAACTCGGGCATCAACCGCGTAGAGGAGCTGTTCGAGGCGCGCAAGCCCAAAGGCGAAGCCATCACTGTCGACTACGCAGGCGAGGTGGTGGATGTCGTGCGCTCCGTCGGGCGCTGGGTGGTCATCAAAGCCACGCTGCCCGTCGGCGACCTGCTGGTGGGCAAGATGAGCCTGCAGACCATCGAAGACGCGCGGGGCAACCCCATCGTCAGCGAGATGGACGAGATTCGCGCCGCGCACCTGACGCGCCTGCACGAAGCAGGCGTCCAAGAGGTCACAGTGCTGGACGCGGTGCTGGTGCCGCCGCAAGGCTCGCTGGAGGTGGTCAAGGGCGACACAGTGCTGGCGGGCGACCGCCTCACGCCCGGACCGCTGAACCCGCACGAGCTGCTGCGCCTGCGCGGGGTGCGCGGCGTGCAGGAGTACCTCATCCGCGAGATTCAGGCGGTCTACAAGGCGCAGGGCGTCGACATCGACGACAAGCACCTGGAGGTCATCATCCGCCAGATGCTGCGCAAGCGGCGCGTGATCGACCCCGGCGACGCCTACTTCCTGCCTGGACAAACCGTCGACCGCTTCGTGTTCGAGGACGCCAACCGCAAGGTCATCGCCGAGGGCGGGCGACCCGCGACTGCAGAGTGGGTGCTGCTGGGCGTCTCGGAGGCGGCGCAGCAGACCGAGTCGTTCCTGTCGGCGGCGTCGTTCCAGCGCACGGTCAAAGCGCTCACGGAGGCGGCGGTGCGCGGCAAGGTGGACGAACTGGTCGGCTTGAAGGAGAATGTGATTATCGGGCGGCTGATTCCTGCGGGTACAGGGTATGTGAAGCCGCGCTTCGAGCCAAAGTTCGAGTGGGGCGCACGCGCCGACGAGGCGGCGGCGGTCGTCGAAACGCGCGAGCCGACGCTCGGCACGCTCTTCGAAGAGGAGCTGGCGGCGGACGACGGCGAGGCGCAGGCAACCGACGGCGGCGCGCCCAACACGGAAAGCACCCTGCGCCTTGCCGACTCCTCGCCCGACGCGCCTGCCCTCGAACTTACCCTGCGCCCCGCAGCAGGTGAGGCGGACGCGCCAGACCCCACCGACGGCGACGCGCCCGCCTTGGAGATTACCCTGCGTCCAGCAGCCGGGGAGGCTGACGCGCCAGACCCCACCGACGGCGATCGCGCTTCCCCGAAAACCAAACGCGAGCGCAAGCAATAGACGCCGTCCGCCAGGCACGACGAACGACGGGTTCACCCCCCACGGGGCGGATAGGGGTACAACGCTCGACGATGTACTCTTGTCAGTGCCCGTGGGCGACCCGTCCGCACAGCGCGTATTACCGCCACGGACTGCGTGCCTAATCAGGCGGCGCATCGTCGTACACAGGGTCGGACATCAGCTGATACGGACGGTAGATGCGCGTGTAATCGTATAATTACGCCATGCCCGATGCGAAGCCGATCCCGTTCGACAGCCTGAACCTGTACGCTGTGCTGCAGGAGCGCGACTTTTTCGCGGGCGCGCGGGTTCAGGACATCCGCCAGCCCGAGCCGCTGACAATCGTGCTGCACCTATACGCGCAGCGCGCCGAGCATCGGCTGCTGATTAGCGCGGACGCGCAGTTCGCCCGCATGCACACGATTAGCGCGAAGTTGCCCAACGCGCCGACGCCCCCGCCGTTCCTGCAGAGCCTGCGCAAGCACCTTGAAGGCGGTATCGTGCGCTCGATGACGATGCTGGGCTTCGACCGAATCGTGCAGGCGGAGGTGCAGACGCGCGAGGGGGTCTATCGGCTGATGATTGAACTGATGGGCAAGCACTCCAACATTATTCTGGTGGAGCCGACGGGACTGGTGCGCAGCGCGCTCAAGTGGGTCTCGCCGCGTCAGAGCGAGGCGCGCCCCATTCGCGCGGGCGAGACATATCGCCTGCCCCCAACGCGCGTGGAGGGGCTACTCAACCCGCTGGCGATGACCGACGACGACTGGCGCACGCTGATTACGCCGATGGGCGAGCCGCGCGATTGGCAGGCGCACATCGAGGGGCTGAGCCGCTTCACGGCAGACGAACTGGAAGCGGTGTACCGCGCGGGGGGCGTGGACGGCGTTGTGGCGTGGGCGCGACGGCTGCGCGAGGGCGCGTGGCAGCCCGTGCTGATTCGCGACCCGCAGACCCGCCGCGCACTCGGCGCGTACCCGTTCCCCAGCCTGCGCTTCCCCGACAGTTGGCAGCACGCGCGTACCAGCGTCAGCCTCGCGTGGGAGCAGGCGTTCAGCGAGCGCATCCAGCACGCCCGCACGGACGCGCTGCGCCAGAGCCTGCTGCCGAGCCTACGCCGTGCGCTGCAGGCGCGCGAACGCGCCCTTGCCGACCTGCAACGCGCCCTGCACGCAAGCCAAGACGCCGACCGCTGGCAACTCTACGGCGAACTCATCCTCGCGTTCGGGCACAACATGCCTGCAGGCGCGACCACCCTGCACGCGCCCGACTACACGCAGCCCGACGCGCCCGAAATCGCCATCCCGATAGACCCCGCCAAAACGCCCGCCGAGAACGCCGAGCGGTACTTCCACAAGGCGCGCCGCGCCCGCGAGAGCCGCGCCGAACTGCACGCCCGCCTGCAACGCCTCACCGACGAGGCGAACGCACTGCGCTACGCGCTGCTGCAAGCCGAGCAAGCCGCCGACCCCGACGCGCTGCTGCGACTGCACGCAGACGCCAAAGCGCACGGCTGGCTGCGCGAGACGACCACCCTCAGCCCCGCCAAACGCGCCGAGAAAGACCCGTTCGAAGGACACAAAATCCGCGCGCACCTTAGCCCCGACGGCTACCAAGTGCTGGTCGGCGAGAACGCCGCCGCGAACGACTTCCTGCTGACCCGCATCGCCAAGTCCAACGACTGGTGGCTGCATGTGCGCACGGGCACAGGCGCGCATGTGATTATCCGCACGGAGAACCAGCCGCAGCGCGTGCCGCGCAGCACGCTGGAGTTCGCCGCGCGACTAGCAGCGCAACACAGCGCGGACAGGCACGCACGCGTCGTGGAGGTGGACTACACCCTGCGCAAATATGTGCGCAAACCGAAAGGCGCGCCGCAAGGCTTCGCCCTCTACACCCACGAAAAGACCCTGCGCGTCGAACTCAAGGCGGGCTGAAGCGTCTACAGGTATACTACCCATGCCTATGAAACCCGTTATCGAGGTACGCAACCTGAAAAAGGACTATAAGATGGGTTCCGTTGTGGTGCATGCGCTGCGTGGGGTGGACTTGACCGTGATGCCCGGCGAGTTCGTGGCAATTATGGGACCGTCGGGGTCGGGCAAGTCGACCTTTATGAACCTTATCGGCTGCTTAGACCGCCCCACCGACGGCGAGTATTACCTCAACGGCGAGTTAGCAAGCGCAATGAGCGATTCGCAACTGGCGCAGATACGCAACCGCTACATCGGCTTTGTGTTTCAGACCTTCAACCTGTTGCCGCGAGTCACTGCGCTGCGCAATGTGGAGTTGCCGCTCTTGTATGCAGGCGCGCGGGATCGTACCGAACGCGCCAAACGCGCGCTGGAGATGGTCGGGCTGGCGGAGCGCATCCACCACAAGCCGAACGAACTGTCGGGCGGGCAGCAGCAGCGCGTCGCGATTGCCCGCGCCATCGTCACCGACCCCGTGCTGATTCTGGCGGACGAACCGACGGGCAACCTCGACTCGCGCTCCAGCGAAGAGATTATGGCAATCTTCCAGCGGCTCAACCGCGAAGGGCGCACGATTGTGTTGGTAACGCACGAGCCCGATATTGCCGAGCATGCCAAGCGCATCATCCGCTTCCGCGACGGCAAGATTGTGGCGGATGAGCCTGTGCTGAACCCGCGCGACGCCATGCGCGAGGCGGAGAAGATCCCCGTGTTGGATTGATGGGCTTTGCCCTACGCCGCCGCCGTCGCCGCGTTTAGCGCCTCCGCGCGGGCGATTTGCTCCACAATCTCGATGGTTGTGTTGGGGGCAATCTCGTGATACGCCATCACATGCAGTTGGGGCAACTCCGCGCCGAGCAGTTTGCGTATCGGCAGGCGCAGGTTGCCCGCGCACGCCAGCACGGGCAGGTAGCCCCGCGCGGTCATCTGCTGGGCGTGCTGGGTGATGGCGTGCAGCAGCGCGCGGCTGGTCTCCATCTCCAGTCCCAGCGCGACGCCGTGCGGGGTCTGTTCCACGCGCTCGCGCAGGTACGCCTCCAGCGCAGGCTCGAACGCCATCAGGCGCAGTTTGCCGTCGGGCGACTGCAGGCGGTGCGTGATTGTGCGCGACAGCGCGGCGCGGGCGTACTCGCCCAACGCCTCCGTATCGCGCGTGCGCCCTGCATAGTCGCCCAGCGTCTCCAAAATCGTCTCCAAGTCGCGAATGGGCACGCCCTCGCGCAGCAGGTGTTGCAGCACCTTCTGCACCTCGCCCAGCGTCAGCAGGTCGGGCACGACCTCCTGCACGACGACGGGGTTGTGTTCCTTGAGGTTGTCCAGCAGTTGCTGGGTCTCGGCGCGCCCCAGCAGTTCGGCGGCGTAGCGGCGCACAATCTCGGTCAGGTGCGTGGCGACGACGGCGGTCGGCTCCACCACCGTGTAGCCCAGTCGCTGCGCTTGCTCACGAAGGCTTGGCTCGATCCAGTACGCCCGCATGCCGAACACAGGCTCGGTGGTCGCCATGCCTTCAATCGGGGGCGAGTCCGCGCTGGGGGGCATCGCCAGCAGCAGGCGCGGCTGCGCCTCCGCCTGCGCGACCGTCTCGCCCCGAATCTTGATTTGGTACTGCAGCGGGCGCAGGCGCACATTATCCCGCACGCGCACCGACGGCATCACGAAGCCCAAGTCGGTTGCCAACTGTCGCCGTATCGCCGCGATGCGCTCCAGCAAGTCGCCCTTCTGGTTCGGGTCTACCAGCGGCATCAGCCCGTAGCCGATTTCCAACTCGATGGCGTCCACTTTCAGCATGGGCAGCACGGCTTCGGGACCTGTGGGGGGCGGGGCGGCGGTCTCTTCGGGCTGCTCTGGCTCTGGAGGCGGAGGCAGAAGGTTCACCCGTGTCGCCAGATAGCCCAGCCCGAACAGCGCCGCGCCGATGAGAAGAAACTGCGGCTTAGGAAAGCCCGGCACAAGCGACAGGAACGCCACCGCCGCACCCGCCGCCATCAGCACGCGCGGGTACTGCAGCACCTGCCCGACCACATCCTGCCCCATCGCCTGCTCGGTGGAGGCGCGGGTCACCAGCAAGCCCGTCGCGGTGGAAATCAGCAGCGCGGGAATCTGCGCCACCAGACCCTCGCCGACGGTCAGCAGCGTGTAGGTCTGCAGCACGGTCATCGCGTCGCCCTGCCCGCGCAAAAACCCGACTGCGAACCCGCCGATGATGTTGATGAGGATAATCAGGATTGCAGCGATGGCGTCGCCCTTGACAAACTTGCTCGCGCCGTCCATCGCGCCGTAGAAGTCCGCCTCCATCTCGATGGCGCGGCGACGGCGTTTGGCTTCCGCTTGGTCAATCAGCCCTGCGTTCAGGTCGGCGTCGATTGCCATCTGCTTGCCGGGCATCGCGTCCAGCGTAAAGCGTGCGGCGACCTCCGCCACGCGCCCCGCGCCGTTGGTGATGACCACAAACTGCACCACCACCAGAATCAGGAACGCCACCACGCCCACCACGAAGTCGCCCCCGACCACGAACTGCCCGAAGGTCTCGATCACCTTGCCCGCGCTGCCCGTGCCCAGTATCAACTTCGTGGCGACGATGCTCAACGCCAGCCGAAACAGCGTCGTCACCAGCAGCAACGCGGGGAACACCGAGAACTGCAGCGGGTTGGTGATGTTGACCGCCATCAGCGCAATCACGATGGATGCCGCGAAGTTGAACACGATGAAGGTGTCCAGCATCCACTTCGGCATGGGCAGAATCAGCATCGTGACGACGACCAGGATTGCCAGCGCAATCATCAGGTCGGAGTTGCGCAACGCCCGTGTCAGCCAAGTCGCCCACGCCATGTTGAGGTCAATTGTCGGCGTGTGCAGGCAAGTTTTGCAGGGGTGTTGGGGCAGGGGCGCAAAGGACGCCAGCCCAAGCAAGGTATACTATCGGCGGTATGCCCGACGCCCACGAGACGCAACTTGCGCCGTTTGTGAACCGTATCCTGCACGGCGACTGCCGCACGGTGCTGACGCAGTTGCCCGATGCCTGCGTCGACCTCATCATCACCTCGCCGCCCTACGCCGACCAGCGCAAGCATGTCTACGGCGGCGTCCACCCCGACCACTATGTCGAGTGGTTCCTGCCCATCGCCGCCGAGTTGAAGCGCGTCCTCAAGCCCACAGGGTCGTTCGTGCTGAACATCAAAGAGCGCGTCGTCAACGGCGAGCGACATACCTATGTGCTGGAACTCATCCTCGCGATGCGCCAGCAAGGATGGCTTTGGACGGAAGAGTACCTCTGGCACAAGAAGAACTGCTATCCAGGCAAGTGGCCGAACCGCTTCCGCGATGCGTGGGAGCGACTGTTGCACTTCACCAAGCAGAAGCAGTTCAAAATGTTCCAAGAGGCAGTGATGGCGCCGATGGGCGAGTGGCGGCACGAGCGGCTGAAGAAACTGGGCGCGAACGACCTGCATCGGTTCAACTCGCGGGCGGGCAGCGGCTTCGGCAAGCGTGTGGCGAACTGGATTGGGCGCGAGTACGCCTATCCGACGAATGTGTTGCATATGGCGACCGAGTGCTACAACCGCTATCACGCGGCGACCTTCCCTGTGGAGTTGCCCGCGTGGTTCATCAAGCTGTTCACTGAGCCAGGCGACCTTGTGTTAGACCCGTTTATGGGTTCGGGCACGACGGCGATTGCCTGCATCCGCAACGACCGCCGCTACATCGGGATTGAGCTGGTGGAAGAGTATGTGCGCCTCGCCGAAGAGCGTATCGCACGCGAACAGGCATCGCCTAACCTGTATACCTTCGCGGAGAATGGGGTCGCGTATGAGTCCTGACGCCCTTCAGGACTTGGTGAAACAGTGCTTGGAGGCGTTCTACACAAGGCGCATCAGTAACCTGTCGGGGCTGCGACTGAAGGATGTCCTGAAGCGCAAGAACCCATATCTTCTCCGCGCGATTGGTATCCGCGCGGCGTCGGAGCTGGTCGAGTATCTGCTGCAGATGCACACGCAGGCGTCCGATGAGACGATTTTCGGCGAGACCTTCGTAGAGCCGATTGCGCTTGCGGTTAGCGGCGGGCACAAGTCGAGCGCGAAGGGCATAGACCTTGAAGTGGATGCGGGCACAGTATACAAAGCCATCGCGGTGAAGTCGGGTCCGAATGTGTTCAACTCCAGTCAGACGGCGCGAATGAACGACGAGTTTCAGGAGCTGTATCACCGCCTGCGCCAGCATCTCAGTCAGCTGGGCAAGCAGTTTGACCCTGTGCTTGGGTGCGCCTACGGCAAGCGCGTTAGCCCGCCAACGACCAAGCGGCGGTATCGGATTGTGTCGGGCAAGGCGTTCTGGGAAGAGCTGACGGGCGACCCCGAGTTTTATCTCAAGCTGGTGCGCCTGATGCAGGACTATCCTGAGCAGCAGAAGCAACGGTATCAGCAGGAGTGGGCGAAGGCGGTCAACCGCTTCACGCGCGACCTGCTGAACGAGTTTGCCGACTCCAGCGGCGCGCTGGATTGGGAGAAGATCCTGCGCTTCAACGCGGGGTAGTCCGTTGGCTAATTCGCGAACACGCCCTCTTTGGTCTCCTGAAGCATCTGGTAGTGGCGGGCGCGGCACTGGTTCATCAGCTGCAGGCGCTGCTCGTTGTCCACGCCCAGCAGGCGCATCAGGCGTCCCGCAATCTCGATGAAGGTCTCGAACTCCTCGGGGATGACATCGGTCGCGCCGACGGCGTACAGCGGCTCGATTTCCGCCATGTAGCGCGTGCGGGCGACCACATACACCGTCGGGTTCAACTCGCGCACGGTGCGCACAGTGTAGCGCGTGCTAATCGGGTCGGAGACGGCAATCACGACGGCGCGGGCATGTTCCACCCCTGCCGCGTGCATAATCTCGGGGTACGCCGCGTCGCCGTAGATGACGGGGATGCCCTGCTTCTGCGCCTCGCGCACCAGCGCGCCGTTCATCTCCACGACCACAAACGGCTGCTCCAACTCGCGCAGCAGGTTCGCCAAGTTGCGCCCGTTCAGCCCGTAGCCGACGATGATGATATGGTCGCGCAGTTCGGGGTGGCTCTCGTGCGCGGCGCGTACACGGCTCAGCCAGTGCGCTCGTCGGGTCGCCCGCGCCAAGCCCCAATACGCGCCCGCCAACAGCAGCGGCGTCAGCAGAATGCTCAGCGAAGTGCCCGCCACCAGCCCGTTCAGCAACTCTGGGGGCAGCAGATTTGTCGCGCGCGACTGCTCCATCAGCACGAACGAGAACTCACCGATGTTCGCCAGCGCGACGCCCGCCAGCAGCCCCACACGCAACGGACGCCGTATCGCCAGCGCAATCCCCAGCACAATCAGGCACTTCAGCGCCATCAGCGACAGCGTCCACGCCACAACCGCGCCGAAGTTTGCCCATAGGTAAGGCAAGTCCACCAACATCCCCACCGAGATAAAAAACAGCGCAAGGAAACTGTCGCGGAACGGCGTGATGTTGGCAGTAATCTGGTGGCTGTAGGGCGTCTCGGAGATGATGATGCCCGCGATAAACGCGCCCAGCGCAGGCGACAGCCCCAGCGACTGCGTAATGTAGCTCATCAGCAGCGCGACAAACAGCGACCCCAGCACGGGAATCTCGCGCGTGTCGGACGCCACAATCCAGCGCAGCACCACAGGCACGACCACCCGCGCCAGCAGGTAGACCGCGCCGACGCCCAGCACCGTCAGCAGCAACTTCGCGCCCACCAACGGCAGACCCTGCTCCTGCGCCTGCGTCAGGAACGGCAGAACCGCCATAAACACGGGCGCCATAATGTCCTGAAACAGCAGCACGCCGACGGCGAACCGCCCGTGCGTGCTGTCCAACTCCTCGCGCTGCTTGAGAATCTTCACGCCGACCGCCGTGCTGCTCAGGCTGATAATCATCCCCAGCGCCAGCGACTGCGCCAGCGTGTAGCCCAGCAGTCCCGACCCGACCGCGCAAATCAGCACGGTCAGCCCGACCTGCGCAAGCCCCGCCCGCAGCACATAGTGGCGCAACTGGTACAGCCTGTCGATGGAGAACTCCACCCCCAGCGAGAACAGCAGCAGCACCACGCCCAACTCCGCCAGCAACTTGATGGCGTCCACTTCGCCCGCCCAGCCCAAGCCGTAGGGACCAATCAGCGCGCCCGTGAGGATGAAGCCTGCAATCGCGGGCAGGCGCAAGCGCGTGAACAGCGCCACAATCACGATGCTGACGCCGATCACCAACAAAATGCTCGCGCTCAGGGAATGGGCGTGGGACTCAGGCATAGCAACGCATATTGTACCTGTTCCTGCTGTGTACGCGCTCAGAGGAGGTATCCTATAGCGCGATGCAGAAGGGTCTTTCACAGCGGGCGTTGTCGGCGCAGCCGTCGCCGACCTTGGCGTTGACCGCGCGCGCCCAAGAGCTGCGACGGCAAGGCGTCGATGTGCTGAGTTTCACGGCAGGCGAACCCGACTTCGACACGCCCGACTTCGCCAAAACGGGCGCGCTGGAAGCCATCCACGCAGGCTACACCAAATACACCCCCACCCCTGGCATCTTGCCCCTGCGCGAAGCCATCGCCGAGAAGTTCGAACGCGAGAACAACCTGCGCTACGCGCCCGACCAGATTGTGGTCTCCTGCGGCGCGAAGCACTCGCTGTTCGGCGCGTTCATGGCGCTGTTAGACCCCGGCGACGAGGTGATTATCCCCACGCCGTGCTGGGTGTCGTACCCTGAACAGGTGCGCTTGATGGGCGCGACGCCTGTGCTTGTGCCTGCCGACGAGACGACCGACTTCCTGCCCGATTATGACGCGCTGCGCCGCGCGATTACCCCGCGCACGAAAGCCATCGTGCTGAACACCCCGTGCAACCCGACAGGCGCGGTCTTTGGACGCAAACCGCTCAAGGAGATTGCCTCGCTCGCGCTGACGCACGACCTGTGGATTGTCGCCGACGAGATTTATGAGCATCTGGTGTACGACGGGCACACGCACGAGAGCATCGGCGCGCTGGGCAAGGAGGTGTTCCAGCGCACGATTACCGTCAACGGCGTCTCCAAGAGCTTTGCGATGACGGGCTGGCGGATTGGCTACTTGGGCGCGCCGACGGAGGTTGCCCGCGCCGTGAGCCGCCTGCAAGACCAGATGACCTCCAACGCCTGCACGATTGCGCAGTACGCTGCGCTGGCTGCCCTGCGCGACGCCACACCCGACTGGCGCGCCCAGCTGCAGGCGACTTTTGACCGCCGTCGCCGCCTGATGGTGGACGGGCTGAACCGCATCGAGGGGATCCGCTGCTGGACGCCGCGCGGCGCGTTCTATGTGTACGCGAATGTGCAGGGGCTGATCGGGCGCACTTACGACGGGCGCACGCTGAGCAGCTCGGCGGATGTGGCGGAGTTCCTGCTCACGACCGCCCGCGTCGCCACCGTGCCTGGCGAAGGCTTCTGCGCGCCTGGCTATATCCGCCTCTCCTACGCCGTCTCCGAAGCCGTCATCGAAGCGGGGCTGGAGCGGATCGGCGCGGTGGTGAGTCAACTCAGCTAAGCGACCTCCCACAGGGTATACTCCCTGCGGGAGGAACCCGCGATGCCGAACCCGACGATTGAAACCCCAGAGACGCTGCGCGAGTTTGCCCCCCATGCGATGCCTGCAGAGGCGGTTGCGCAGCGGCTGGGAACCAGCCCCAACGGTCTCAGCGTCGAGGAGGCGCGCCGACGCCTGCAGCAGTTCGGCGCCAACGAAATCGAAGCCATCAAGCCCATCAGCATCCCCGCGCTGATCCTGCACCAGTTCGCCAGCCCGCTGATCTACATCCTGCTCGCGGCGGCAGTGGTCACCTTGCTGCTGGGCGAGTATATCGACGCGGCGGTCATCGCGGCGGTGCTGGTGCTGAACGCGACGATTGGCTTCATCCAAGAGTACCGCGCCGAGAAGTCGGTGCGCGCGCTGATGCAACTCACTGCCCCCCACGCGCGGGTCATTCGCGACGGCGCGGAACACGACATCGAAAGCCGCGCGTTAGTGCCTGGCGATGTGGTGCTGCTGGAATCGGGTGCGCGCGTGCCTGCCGACATTCGGCTCTTTCAGGCGACTGCGCTGCAGGTGGACGAATCGATGCTCACAGGCGAGTCGGTGGCGGTCTACAAGCAGGTCGCGCCGATTCCCGAAGACGCGCCGCTGGGCGATCGGGCGAACATGGTCTTTTCGGGCACGATTGTCGCGTCAGGGCGCGGGCGGGGCTATGTGGTCGCCACAGGCGCGCACACCGAGCTGGGCAAAATCGCGGGCAGCATGCGCGAGCAGCGCGTGGACGAGACGCCCCTGCAGGCGCGCATGCGCCGCTTCGCGCACACCGTCGGCATGGTCATCGGCGTCAGCTGTGCGGTGATTTTCGCGCTGGGGCTGGCGGTCGGCAACAGCGTCGTGGACATGTTCAAGGTGGTGGTCGGCGTGGCGGTCGCCGCGGTGCCCGAAGGGCTGCCGATTGTGCTGACGATTACGCTTGCGCTGCGCGTGAGCGCGATGGCGAAACGCAACGCGCTGGTGCGCCGCCTGCACGCCGTCGAAACGCTCGGCAGCACGACCGTCATCGGCTCCGACAAAACGGGCACGCTCACCGAGAACCGCATGACCGTGCAGGAATACTGGACGGCGGGCGAGTGGTATCGCGTACACGCACTGGAGCGCGGCGCAATCCCCTACGATGACCAGCACCCGTTCGTGCTGGCGCTACTGACTTCCGTGCTGACCAACGAGGCGCATGTGCGGCGCATCGGCGAGGACGAATACGAGATTCACGGCGACCCGACGGAAGCCGCGCTGCTGATTGCCGCACTCAAGGCAGGCTTCGACCACGACGAGTGGCGCGCGCAGCACCCTGTGGTAGGCGAAATCCCGTTTGAGCCTGAGCTGCAATACTCCGCCAGCATCCGTGCGCGGGGCGACGAACACTGGATGTTCGTCAAGGGCGCGCCAGAGCGGGTGATGGGCATGGCGACGCGCTGGCTGACCCCCGACGGCGAGCTGCCGTTGGACGCCGACGCGCAGAGGACGATAATGGCGCACGCGGCAGATATGGCGCAGCGGGGCTTGCGCGTGCTGGGGCTGGCGTACCGACGCTGCGACGAGCCGATTGACACACGCGCGGGTGTGCCCCAACCCAGCGCGCTGGTCTTCATCGGGCTGGTCGGGATGGTGGATCCGCCCCGCGCGGGCGTGCTGGAGGCGATACAAGAGTGCCACCAGGCGGGCATCCGCGTGCTGATGATCACGGGCGACCACGCGGCGACGGCGCGCGCGATCGCTGCCCAACTGCATATCGCCCCGCCCGACGCGGAGGTCATCACAGGCGCGGAAATGGAGCGCCTCTCCGACGAGGAATTGCGCGAGCGCGTGCGCACGGTGAATGTCTTCGCGCGGGTTTCGCCCGAACACAAGTTGCGCGTGGTGCGCGCGTTGCAAGCCAACGGCGAGACGGTCGCCGTCACGGGCGACGGGGTGAACGACGCGCCCGCGCTCAAAGCCGCCGATGTCGGCGTCGCGATGGGCAAAAGCGGCACAGATGTCGCCCGCGAAGCTGCCGACATCGTGCTGGCAGACGACAACTTCGTCAGCATCCGCAACGCGGTCGAGGAAGGGCGCGTCGCCTTCAAAAACCTGCGCAACGCGACCTTCTTTCTCATCTCCACAGGCGCGGGTTCCGTCCTGATGTTCCTGTTCGCCGTGCTGCTGGGGATGCCGATGCCGATGTTGCCCGCGCAGCTGCTGTGGCTGAACTTGGTCACCAACGGTCTGCAGGATATCGCGATGGCGTTCGAGCCTGGCGATAAGCGGATTATGCGCCAGAAGCCGCGCCCGCGCGATGAGGGGATTATCTCCCCGTTGCTGTGGGAGCGCACGGCGATTGTGGGGCTGCTGATTGCGGTCTTGACGCTGTGGCTGTTCCACTACGAATACACGACCACAGGCTCGCTGACCCGCGCACAGACAATCGCCCTGACGACCGTCGTGCTGTTCCAGAACTTCCATGTGGGCAACGCGCGCTCGGAGTTCCGCTCGGCGTTTTTGCTAAGCCCGCTGCGCAACCCGTTTCTGCTGATTGCGGCGATAGCGGCGACGGCGGTACACGCGCTCGCGCTCTATTTACCGCTGACACAGTTCGTGCTGCGCGTGGAGCCAATCGAGCTGGAGGCATGGGTGCGCAGTGCGCTGGCGGCGCTGAGCGTGGTGGTCGTGGTGGAAGCGCACAAATGGCTGCGCCATCCGAAACTGGCGCGGGAAGGCGTCTAAAGTTCCCGCGCCCGCCCGCCGATAATCTCCACAGGTTGCTTTTGCTCCTTGCGAAAGACCTTCACTGATTCCCATTGATTCGCGTGCGCCTCGGCGCACGGTGCTTGGGGGTATGTCTATGAATCGACAGAGTGGCTTGACACTGGTGGAACTGCTGGTGGTGATTGCGATCATCGCCGTGCTGGCGGCGTTGCTGTTTCCCGTGTTCACGACGGCGCGTCAAGCCAGCGCCGCGAGCGTGTGCGCTTCGAACCTGCGTCAACTCAGCAAGGCGACCTTGCTTTACACGCAGGACTACGATGAGTGTTTCCCGTTGGCGTTCTACCGCGCGGCGAGCGCGAATGGGACATGCTTACGAACGGTGTGGGGCGTGTTGCAGCCCTACCTGCGCGACTATCGCGTTGCGCTGTGCCCTGCCGACCCGCAGCCGATTGACCTGACTGCGATGCGCACGGTGCGGGGCGTCGGTTGCCCGCTCTGTGCCGATGAACCGACGCAAGTGTCGCTGATGCCCAACTGGTGCTTGACCGTGAACGCGGCGAGCTACCCGACCGTGCCGCCTGTGAGCCTGGCGCGGCTGCCGTTCCCCGCCTCCACGGGCTTCTGGTTCGATGGTTGGCTGGGCGCGGACGGCTCAGGCGCGGGGTTCGAGCCCGTCAGCGGGGTAGACCCGCGCCATGGCTTAGCCGCGCGCGTGCCCGACCGCGTGGTTGCGGGGCAGGAGTCGCGCTATCGGGGCAAGGGTCAGGCGAGTTTCGTGGATGGGCATGTACGGGCGTTCCATGCACGCTTGGATCCTGACGCGCGGCGCATGGGCGATGTCGCGCACTACACCGCGCGCCCGACGACTGTCGATCGGCGTCTGATGCCGCGCTGGTTCATTCAGGGCGGCGTCTACCACGAGCGACAGAGCTTTTTCGGCTGGCCCAGCCGCCCCAAAGAGGGCAACCCGAACCGCATGCTGCTAATGTGCTACCCGCGCCCGAACTTCTGTGAGGAGTGGGATTGACGACCGACCCGCGTCCAGCCTTCCTAAGGGGAACGGTCTGGCGCGGCGTTGGTGAGGTTCCTGCTCCCGATGTCCCCCTCGTCCACGCGCGGGCGAGGGGGATGTTGGCTTTGTGGAGTGCGGAAGCGAAGCTTCCGCCCTGCTGAAGCTAACGCTTCAGCACTCCAAAGCGCGGCTCCCCTCTCCCGCTGCGCAGGAGAGGGGCTGCGGATGAGGGCAACAAAACGCCCGTGCCCCCTGCCGACAACAACCCCAACAATGTCCCCTCATTCACCCACCCCACCGCCAAATGAGGAGCGCACAGCAATTGGGGTCGGGTATAATCTCTCTCGTAATCGTCGTTATAGGAGGCGGTAATGAGCGAGATAGCCATCAAAACGGTCAACTTGACCAAGCGCTATTCGGGACTGTGGAGCAAACAGCCAGTGGACGCCGTGAAGAACCTCAACTTGGAGGTGCATCGCGGCGAGATTTTCGGCTTTTTGGGTCCCAACGGCGCAGGGAAGACCACCACGATCAAGGTGCTGCTGGGGATTATCTACCCAACCGAGGGCGAAGCGTATGTGCTGGGGCAGCCTGCGGGCGACCCCAAAAACCACTACAAAATCAGCTACCTGCCCGAAAACCCCTACTTTTATGACTACATGACCGGGCGCGAAATCCTCACCTTCTACGCCAAGCTGTTCGGGATCGCGGAGCCAGAGCGCAGCAAGCGCGTGAACGAGTTGCTCGATCGCGTCGGGCTGTCCCGCGCGGCAGACCAGCCCCTGCGCACCTACTCGAAAGGGATGCAGCAGCGCATCGGACTGGCGCAGTGCCTCATCAACGACCCGCAACTGCTGATTCTGGACGAGCCAACCGCTGGGTTAGACCCCATCGCGCACATCGATATCCGCGATATGATTTTAGACCTGCGCAATCAAGGCAAGACGCTGTTTATCAGCTCGCACCAGCTTTCGGATGTCGAGCGCGTGTGCGACCGCGTGGCGATTCTCAATCGCGGCGTGATGGTGCAGCTGGGACGCATCGAGGAGCTGCTGGCAGGCGGGCATGTGGAGGTCATCGCCGACAAGGTGCCCGACAACGCCGTGGAGCCGATTCGTCAGCTGGGCGGCAAGGTCAGCCTGCACGACGGCAGGCTGATTGTCGAGCAGCCCGACAACGGCACCGTGGATCGCGTCATTGACATCGTGCGTGCGGCAGGCGGGCATATCATCAGCGTCAAGCCCTACCGACGCACCCTCGAAGACCTGTTCGTGGAGACCATTCAAGGAGGCAAAAACGCATGAACGCGACCTTCGCAATTGCTGGAGCGACCTTCGGCGAGGCGGTGCGCAAGCGCATCCTGATGGTGATTCTGCTGGTTGCGCTGCTGATTATTTTGATTAGCCCTGCGTTCGAGCCGTTCGCGGCGGGGCGCGGCGCACGCACGCTGATCATTAGCTTCGGCTTCGGCGTGATTCAGCTCGCGGGCACTTTCATCGCCATCATCATGTGTACGAGCATGATTCCCACCGAGATTGAGCGGCGCACCATCTACACGATTCTGTCCAAGCCCGTGCAACGCTATCAGTTCGTGCTGGGCAAGTTTTTCGGCGCGGTGGGCACGCTCGGCTTTATGTACCTGATGATGGGCATCGTGTTCCTGATTGCCTCGCGGATGGCGCTGGGCGGGTTCGACCCGCAAATCCTACGCGGGCTGCTGATGTTCTTCTTCCAGAGTTCGCTGCTGGCGGCGGTCGTGCTGTTTTTCTCCACTTTCGTCTCGCCGCTGGTGAACTACTTCCTGTCGGGCGGCGTGTTCCTGATGGGCAACCTGCTCAGCAGCTTTTTGGAGACCATCCAGCGCAACCCCGAAGTCACGCCGATTACCCGTATCCCTGTGCAGCTGCTCACGGTCATCCTGCCCAACTTCGCTAACTTCAATGTGCAGAATCCGATTATCAACCCTGAGCAGATGCTGACCGACGAGACGGCGTATCTGGTGCAGACAATTGGGTACGCGATTGTCTACATCGCGTTGCTGCTGGTCGCGAGCATGCTGATTTTCAACCAGCGGGAGATGTGAGACGCGATGGCTAAGACGGCAACTGCGCCCAAGCGCAAGGCGAAGTCCCCACAGCGCGCCGATGCCGAACGCGTCGAAGCCGAACGCCAACGCGCCGAGCGCGCCGAGGCGCGCCTGCAACGGCCGCTCGCTCGCCTCGCGGAACGCGGTATCGAAATCGACGAGACTGGAGGCAACGACGATGAAGCGCAATTATAGCAAGTTATGGATTGCGATTGTGGTGCTGTTGTTGATTCAGGCGGGGTTGCAGATGCGCATCTTCCCGCTGTGGGTACGCAACTACGCGCCCAAGCAAGCGACGCCCGTCGGCTTAGCGCCCGAACAGCTGCTGGTGGCGGTCGCGGGGTTCCGCGAGTTCATGGCGGCGATCCTGTGGGTGCGCGCCGACGGGTTCTTCGACTCGGGCAACTACGACGCCGTGCTGCCCATGCTGCGCCTGGTGACATGGCTGGATCCGCACAACCTCGATGTCTACTCCACAGGCGCGTGGCACATGGGCTACAACTTCACCGACGAGTCGCAACGCTCCGACCGACGCTACATCCCGATGGCGCTCAAGTTCCTCGAAGAGGGCATCCAGAACAACCCGACGGTGTGGGATCTCTACTTCGAGATGGGCTGGATGTATTATCACAAGATTCAAGACCCTGTGAACGCCGTGCCGTGGATGCAAATCGCGAATGAGTACCCTGACATGATTCCCGCCCGCCGCCACATGCTGGCGCACTCGTTTTTCAAGGCGGGGCGCTTCAACGACGCTGTGGATCACTGGGCGAAGCTGTTTTTGGACGCTGAAAAAGACCGTGGCAAGGACTGGGAGGCGAACAACACCTACGATGTGCGCCAGAACAACCTGGAAGACACGATTTTAGACCTGCTGCGCCGCTACGGACCGAACCCAGAGACGCAGCCCCCGATTGACTTGGGCTTCGACGCGACGGTGAAGGTCGTGCGCCCGCGCGTGCTGCTGGTGGAGGGTAAACTCGGCATCCCGACGATTGGCGCGCGCGTGACGGTCATCCTGCGCGACAAGGGCAGAACCCTGCAATACAGTCCCAGCGCGCTGAAGACCTTCACCTTCGAGGTGGACTCGAAGCTGACCTATATGCAGGACTCGCTGGCGGTGCGCGAGGAGAAGTTCCGCCGCGAAATCGACATGAGCAAAGACCCGAAGATGTACCCGTTCAAGGCGGAGGAGTACGAGGTGGAGTTCATCTTCGAGCCGCGCTATGCCTCGCCGAACATTCAGGCGCGTATCGGCTCGGACGGGGTCGGGATGTACGACGCCCGCTACCTGGAGCTGGCGCGCGAGAAGCCCTCGCCGATTAGCGTGCCCGAATACGCGAAGGTCTCCGACGCGCTTCGACGCGAGCTGGCGAACCCGACGCGCGAGACGACCTACTATCGCGTGCGCAAGGTGATTACGCTCACCCGCGCGGACATCCTGATGCTGGGGCAACGCGGCGAATGAACTTCCCCCTGCACGGCGCGGAGCGGTTGACCGACCCTGGCGCGCGATTGCGGTTGCTCTGGGAGCAACGCAACATCGTGGCGATGCCAGGCGTGTTCAACGCTGCGCTCGCGCGGCTGGCGCAGTTTCACGGCTACGAGGCGCTCTACATCTCAGGCGCGGGGGTGACCAACAGCCTGCTGGGGTTGCCCGACCATGCGTTCATCAGCCTGCCCGAAATGGCGCAGGTGTGTACCTACATCACGGCGGCGGTGAGCATCCCCGCGATTGCCGACGCCGACACAGGCTACGGCAGCGCGCTGCAGACTGCCCGCGCCGTGCAGATGCTCGAACGCGCAGGGCTGGCAGGCATCCACCTTGAAGACCAAGTCAGCCCCAAACGCTGCGGGCACTTGGAAGGCAAGGAGGTCATCCCCACCCACGAGATGGTCGCCAAACTCAAGGCGGCGGTCGGCGCACGCAGCAACCCGAACTTCGTGATTATTGCCCGCACGGACGCTCGCGCGATCGAGGGGCTGGACGGGGCGATCGAACGCGCCAAACGCTACCTGCAAGCGGGCGCGGACGCGATTTTCCCCGAAGCGCTGCAGTCGCCCGACGAGTTCGAGCAGTTCGCCCGTGCTGTGCCCGCCCCCCTACTGGCAAACATGACCGAGTTTGGCAAGACGCCGTACCTGACCGTCAGCGAGTTCGCCCAACTGGGCTACAAGATGGTCATCTTCCCGATGAGTTGCTTCCGCGCGATGATGAAAGCGGCGGAGCAGACGCTGCTGTGCCTCAAGCAGCACGGCACGCAGACGCCGATGCTCGACGCGATGCAGACCCGCGCGGAGCTGTACGAACTGCTGGAGTACGACCGCTACCTGCAGTACGACCAGCAGCTGGCGCAGGAATGAGCGAGAAACTGTTTGTGGCGGACAAGTTGCAGCGCGTGCTGCCCGCCTACCCCGACGACAGCCTGCTGCGCGCGGCGGAGCTGATGGCGCAGGGCGGCGCGGGCGTGCTGCCGATTATCGAGTACGGCGCGCCCGTCGGCGTGCTGACCGAGTCGCGCCTGCGCGAGGCGATTCAGCGGGGCGCGGACTGGCTGGAGCCTGTCGCCCCGTGGATGGACGAGAACTTCCTGCGCCTGCCGATTGACACGCCGATGGAGGAGGCGGTCGAGACGCTCGCTTACGCCGAGCAGCCCGCGCTGGGCGTGGATCCGTGGGGACGGTATGTGGGCGTGGTCACGCTGGCAGGGCTGGCAGCGCGCCCAATCAGCCTGCCCCAAATCGGCATGATTGGCGGCATGGCGACCCCGCTGGGCGTGTACCTGACCAACGGCGTGGCGAGCGCGGGCGCAGGCGGGCTGGGACTGGCGCTTACAGGCGCGCTGCTGTTTACGCTGTTTTTGCTGGCGAACTGGCTGGTGATTGGCGGCATGTGGTGGGCGCAGGAGCGGTTTGGCGTGCCGCTCTACAGCTACTACAACTCGCCGTTTGCGGGGCAGTGGTTCCTGTTCTCGGATGTGATGGGGCTGGTGTTGCGCAGCTCTATCTTCGTCGTGTTCCTGCTGCTGATGCGCCTGCTGCCGATTGCGGGCACGCACGCCGCCGAGCATATGGTGGTGCATGCGATCGAGCGGGGCGAGCCGCTCACGCTGGAGGTGGTGCGTCGCATGCCGCGCGTGCATCCGCGCTGTGGCACGAATTTGGTGGCGGGCATCGCGCTGTTTCTGGGGCTGTCCAAAGCGTTCCAGTTCGGCGCGCCCGACGGGGACGCCCGCGACTTCGCGCTGCTGATGGCGCTGCTGTTCACGCTGCTGTTCTGGCGCAGTTTCGGCGCGCTGTTGCAGTGGGTCGCTACCACCAAGCCGCCGACCGACCGCCAGCTACTGCAGGCGATTCGCGTCGGGGAGGAGCTGCTGCGCAAGGCGCGCCCCATGGGTGGCGCAACGCCCCCGTTCGGATTGCGCCTCTTGCACAGCGGGCTGCTGCAGATTTTGCTGGGCGCGTGGGGGCTGATGGCGATTCTGTACCTACTGGAAAGCCTGCTGGGGATTACGCTGATTGTGCAGTAATCTCATAGCTCGCTGCCGATTGCGCCGACGGGCTGCCCGAACTGCCCGAACCCGAAGCGCGAGAAGCTCGGCAACGCCTTCAAGCGCAAAAACACCTGCAGTCCCGTGTCGCGGCGGAAGCCGAACGGGTTGTCGATGTAGCGCACCTCCAGCTCGGCGCAGTGCAGGTCGTACACCCACAACGCCTGCCGCGACTCGAAGCGGTTTAGGTAGCCGTTGTATTGCGTCAGGATGGAGATGCGCGACCGACCCCACTTAAGGGCGTCCACGCGCAGGAAGACGCTGCCCCAACGGGCGCGTTCGGGGTCGTAGCGCGCTGCCAGCGCCAGCCGCGAGTCGCCGAAGCGCCACTGCAGGTCGGTCTGCACGCTGCGCCAGCGGGCGCGGTTCGGGTCGTAGCTTAGTTGCGTGCGCCACCGCAGCCACTCGGCAGGCAGGTACTCCAAGTTCAGGTTCAGCAGGCTCCACGGGTCGCGCCCCTTGTCCGACGCCAGCAGGTCGTAGCTGCTCTGTGCGCCGAGTTGCCAGTCGCCGACGCTCAAGCGCAGTTCCGCGCTCAGCAGGTTGTAGACGCCCGTGCGATCGAGCCCCAGCGGGCTGTAGCCGTAGGGGCGCAGGTAGTTCCAGCGCAGGCTGAAGTTGGAACGCGCGCCCAGCGGCAGCCGCCCCTCCAGCGTGGACTGCAGCAGATACTGCGCAGTGTCGTCGCTGTAGAAGGTCTGGCGGAAGCGGTAATTCGCCAGTAGCGCGGCTCGCGCATCGGTCTCGCGCGTTGGGCGTTCACCCGCGCGACCCTGCCACTCGATGGCGTACCGCTCGCGCGTGATGCGGGTCTGGAAGCCCTCGGCGAACCGCCCGACGCTCAGGCGCAGTTGCGAGTCGGGCAGCCCAATCGCTTGTCCCGACGCCGACAGGCTCAGCTCAGGCAGCCGTTCCAGTCCGCCGAACGCGCCCCCCTCGCCGACGGGTAGGAACCGCTCGAAGTCCAGCTGCAGGCTGGCGTCGCGCTGCAGTCCGTAGCGCAGGTTCGCCCGCAGGTTCCACTGGCGGTTGCCCGTGCGGTTGCCGCTGAACTGGTTCTCGAACTCGGCGTACTCGCCCGACAGGTTGCTCTGCAGGCGTCCGAGTCGGCGCGTGTCTTGCAGGCTCAGCGTGCGGGTGATGTTTTCGAACGCGCCTGTGCGGTTGCGGTTCTCGGCGAGGTTCAGCGCGGTCTGTCCCGTCGGGCTGGGCAGCGTCCAGTCTGTGCGCAGGCTCCACGCGGTGTTGTCGCCGAACAGCAGGTAGCTGTTGCGTCGGTACTCGGCGTTCCAGCGGGTCTGCAGCGCGCCGAAGGTCTGCCCGTGCTGCCAGCGTCCCGTGAGTGAGTCGGCGCGTTGGCGCAGGTCGCGCAACAGGTACAGGTTGATGTCGCCTCGCGCGTAGTTCTGCTGCAGGTTGACGCCCAGCCCGCGCTTTTGCATCAGGTCGAACCGCGCGCTGCCCAGTGCGCCCTGCGCCAGCAGGTATGCCAGCGCGTAGCGCAGGTAGAAGCCCTCCTCTTCGGTGTAGCCCGCGTCGGGCAGTTGGGACACCTCGCCCTCGCGCAGGGGCACGACCAGATACGGCACGCGCAGCACCGTGCGCCCCAGAATCGTGAGGCGCACATCGCGCAGGACGGCGCGCTCGCCTGGCGTGGCGTCTACCGTGCGTGCGCTCCAGTGGAAGTGGGGATACTCCAGCCCGCAGGTGGTGGCGGTGCAGAGTTCGGCGTGGACGCGCGTTTCGTCGCCCTCGATGCGCGCCCCTTGCAGGTGCAGGCTCTCCAGCAGGCGGTTCTCGGTGAAGGCGGGTGTGAGTTCGGCGCGCCCGTCGAGGAGCGTCCAGCGTCGCGTGCGGGTGTTCAGCAGCAGTTCCGCGCCCTGCGCCTGTAGGGTCTCGCTGCGCAGGCGCACGCCCTCAAAAAAGCGGTACTCGGCGCGGCGGGTGAAGCCCTCGAACCGCGCGCTTTCCAAGAGGTACTCGCGCCAGCGCGCCGTGATCGATTCGCCCTGCGCCGTGTCCGACGCGCTGTCGTAGCGGAACGCCTGCCCCGTCTCGAACTCGACGGGTTCGCCCTGCGGCTGGGCACATGCGAGGGAGAGGGTGAGCAGCGAGATGATGACAGTTAATAACCCCCTCCTTAAGGTTCTCCCTGCTCGCAGCGGGAACCGAACGGACGCGCGGCTTGGTTCCCCTCGCGAAGCGGCGACGAAGCTGCCCCCACGCGGTTCCCCCCGCGTAGCGGGGGGAACCTGCAGAAGGGGGGCAAGTACGCACTCTGGGCGCGCAGTTGGTATTATTGCCCTCACCCCCTGTGTCCCCCTCTCCCGCTGACGGGCGAGGGGAATTGTGGAGTGCGGAAGCGATAGCTTCCGCCTTAGCTGAAGCTGACGCTTCAGCACTCCAAAATAGGCGAAGCAAGCTCCCCTCTCCCATACTGTGGGAGAGGGGCTGGGGGTGAGGGC